>UQNI01000066.1 GCA_900542375.1 uncultured Oscillospiraceae bacterium
ATGCCTACGGGTATTTGAAAGGTGAGAACGGTGTACATCGTTTGGTTCGTGTTTCTCCGTTTGACTCTTCGGGAAGACGGCATACTTCTTTTGCTTCACTGGAGGTTATGCCTGAAATTGATGATAATATTCAGGTGGATATTAATCCGGATGACTTGCGCATTGATGTTTATCGTGCCAGCGGTGCCGGCGGTCAAAAGGTAAATAAAACGTCTTCGGCAGTCCGTATTACCCATATACCAACCAATATTGTTGTGGCATGTCAAGTAGAACGCAGTCAGCATCAAAATCGTGATACGGCAATGAAAATGCTCATTTCTAAATTAATGGAAATTAAAGAGCGTGAACATTTGGATAAAATTGAAGACATCAAGGGAGAACAAAAAGAAATTGGCTGGGGCAGTCAAATTCGTTCTTATGTATTTATGCCTTATACACTTGTAAAAGACCATAGAACCAATTATGAAATGGGCAATATCAACGCGGTTATGGACGGCGATATTGACGGCTTTATTAATGCATATTTAAAGGCGAAAAGTCTTGGTGAATTAGCAGACGTATAGCAAGAAATATATTGTTATATATTTGTATTATGCGGCAGTAATAACATACTGCTGCAAATTCAAATATAATTTAACGACATTTTTTGATATATTTAGTGTTTTTTTGTCTATATTTCAGCAAAAGATGTTAATTTTTTTGACATGTTAAGTATTTACACATATAATAGGAGTCAACCATATTTGGGTTTTATTTCAAGTTATAGAATTAAATACAATCAAAACTGATTCAAGTATAAAAATAAATGTTTCAATATGATGAAAAAGGTGTTGAAAATATGTTGCTCAGAATTGCTGTTTGTGACGATGAAGCGATTCATCGATTGATTATTCGTGACAAGTTAGATGCCTATGCGATTTCAAATGATATTGATTATGAACTTGATGAGTTCACCAATTCAAAAGAATTGATGAAAATGGAAAATATTTATGATATTCTGTTTTTAGATGTGCAGTTGGAAGATGGTATGAATGGTATTGAAGTGGGCAAGCGTTTGCTGCAAAAAGGAATTGATGCCACGATTATCATTACAACCTCTTTTGAGCAGTATGCATCGGAAGGCTATCATTTGAAGGCACATCGTTATTTAATTAAACCGATACAACAGTCTAATTTTAATGAAGCTATTGTATCCTGTATAAAAGATTTTAAGAAGTCTAATAGAAAAATAGAAGTTAAGTGCGCTTATGAAAATTGTTTTATTTCTATTAACAGTATTGTTTATATAGAATCTTATCATAGAAAACGAATGATTCATACAAAGGAACAGGTTTATGAAACGGGCGCATCGCTTCAAGAATTATTAGAGCAATTACCTACCGCGCAATTTGAAATGCCGCAAAAAAGTTATATTGTGAATTTAGACTGTGTTACCAGTTTAACCAAAACAAAAGTGATGCTGGATCATACAATTGAAATAAAACTGGCTAGAGATCGTATAGACGACTTTAATATGAAGTTTCACAAGTACTTGAGAGGTTTTTGTAAAGGTGTTGACGGAAATTGTTACTAAAAATAGCCGTTTGCGATGACGAAGCAATTCATCGCTTAATTATTCGTGATAAACTGGACAAATTTGCCATTTCCAATGATGTAGATTATGAACTGGATGAATTTTGTACGTCAGAGGAATTATTAAAAATTAAAAATATCTATGATATTCTGTTTTTAGATGTTCAGCTCGAAAACGGAGTGAACAGTATAGAAATTGGTAAACAACTGGTAAAGGATGGACTGGATGCTACCATTATTTTGACAACCTCTTTTGAGCAATATGCGGCAGAAGGGTATCATTTGCACGCCCATAGATATTTGGTAAAACCAATTGCTCAAGAAAAATTTAATGAAGCCATTCTTTCTTGTATTCAAGAGTTTAAAAAGCTTAACAGAAAAATAGCAGTAAAATGTGCTTATGAAAATTGCTTTATTTCTATTAACAAAATTATTTATATTGAATCTTATCAAAGAAAGAGAATTATTTATACAAAAGAGCAAGTGTATGAAACAGGTGCTTCATTAAATGATTTATTGTCATTACTGCCTGTAGAACAATTTGAAATGCCCCAAAAGAGTTATATTGTGAATTTTGACCACGTTACCAGCATAACGAAAACAAAAGTAATTTTAGATTATTCTACAGAAATTAAATTGGCAAGAGATAGAATGACCAATTTTAATATGAAGTTTCAAAAATACATAAGGGGATAGTTATGCTTGAGTTACTGTTTAGCGCACTGATATGTGTAGTGGAGTACAGTATTTTTATTATGTTTTTACAACACTATCTAAATGATAGATGGGAACGATCTCGAAAGTTGTTTTGTTTTAAATTTTTGGGGCTTCTCATTTGTTCTGTTACATTAACTTTTATTAACACGTTCCAAAATTCTCTTTGGAATGTGTTAACTGTTTTTACTTTAACTTTTATTCTATCATGTATTTTTTATCAGGGAAAATGGTTAGTTAAAATATTTCTGGCTGTTGTTACATGTACTTTATCTCTAATATCAGAATTTATTACTATGGTTATGGGGTCAGCTATCTTCGGTGAAAATCTTACTGTTATTGTCACTCTTCCGTCTGTACAGGTACCTATGACTATTATTAGTAAGGTTCTTTTATTTACCTTAGTCCGGATTATTTTCTTGATAAAAAGAGGTAAAAAATATACGAGAATAGGAAAAGAGTCCCTTTTACTGTATACATTGCCAGTTGTAACGGTAGCTAACATTATATTAATGGTACAATTAGAATATTATGCTCCGTCTGAAGAGAGTCATAAGGTTTTAATGGCCTTTGTGTGTATTGGTTTGATTTTATGCAATATTGCAGTATTTTTTATCTATGATAAAAATTTGAAAAAATATGAATTGGAAAATCAATTAAGGCAAGCACAAGAAATGCAAAGATTACAAGCTAGTTATTACATGCAATTAGAAAAGAGCTTGAATGAGAGCAGAAAACAGATGCATGACTTTAAAAATCACATTACAACATTGGAATATTTGCATCAGGGTAAGGAGAATACAAAGGCCGTTTCTTATATGCAGGAATTGCAACAGCAAATGAAAGAGCAAATGAATTTAGCAAGTTTTAAGGTGAAAAATGCAGCATTTGATGTTATACTATATGAACAGAATAAACGTTGTCAGGAATTAGGTATCACCTTTGAGAAACAAGTTTTGTATGATGATTTATCGTTTCTATCTTATATGGATACTTGTACTATCTTTGCTAACGCATTGGACAATGCAGTTAAAGCTTGCAGTGAAATAAAAGAAGGTGAAAGAAAAATTGAGTTGTTCTTAAAAAGAAAAAAAGATATGCTTAATATTGTTATAAAAAATACAAAACAGAATCAAATTTTGGAAAGCAATAATCGCTTTTTTACCACCAAATCCAATAAGGAACATCATGGATTTGGAATAGAAAATATTAAAATGGCAGTAGAAAAGTATCATGGATTGGTCAGCATTGAATATACAGAAGACAGCTTTGTTTTAGCAGTGATAATTCCTATACCTGTCTAACGTATGAAGAGAAGATTAGATAGCTTTTAAATTAAAGTTATTTTTGAAGGAGTATTAAAAGAGTCATGTACGAAATTATAATGCAGTCATTTTTATGTTGCTTTGATTTTTTGATTGTATTGATGTTATTTCATCATTTTTTATTGGATAGATGGGAGAAATCTATCCTAGGTATCATTATAAAAGCAATTAGTGTTCTTGTTTGTGGTGTCAGTTTAGCTTGCATTAATTTTTTCGGAGTATTTTGGCTTAACGTAATAGTCGCTGTTATATTAAATTTATCTATGGCATTAAGTTTCTATAAAGGCAAATTGCTGGTGAAATTTTTCTTATCGGTTCTGGTAGCCACATTATCTATATTCTTCGAGTTCTTTGTTATTATTTTGACGTCATGGATATTCGGAGAAAATTTGACAATGGTGATACAAATACCTACGGCTAAATTGGCAATGACAATTATTAGTAAGGTTTTATTATTTATTGTTATTAGAATTATTTTTATATTTACTAAAGATAGAAAGGATGCTAAAAGTGGTAAAGAAGTTTTGTTTTTATTTACGTTACCGATTGTAACTATTGCAAATATTATTTTAATGGTCAAACTGGAATCTTATGTGCCCCAAAAGGAAAGCCATAAAATTCTGATGTCTTTGGTTTGTTTTGGATTAATTCTTTGTAATATTGCTGTTTTCTTTATTTATGATAGAAACTTAAGAAAATACGAATTAGAGAATCAATTGCGAGAGGCAGAAGAAATGCAGCGTATCCAAGCGAGTTACTATAAGCAAATTGAAAAAGGTCTGAACGAAAGTAGAAAACAATTACATGATTTTAAGAATCACATAACAACTCTGGAACGCTTATATCATACAGATAGCAAGGATAAAGCATTAAATTATATGCATGAATTGCAGGCTCAGATGAGCCAACAAATGGCTGCAGCCAGCTTCCGTGTAAATAATACTGCGTTTGATGTTATTTTATATGAACAAGAAAAAGCTTGCAAAGAGCAGGGCATTACATTTGAAAAACAAATTTTATATAATGATTTATCTATCTTAAAATATATTGATACCTGTACCATTTTTGCAAATGCTTTGGATAATGCCGTAAAAGCATGCAGTGAAATACAAAACGGAGAAAAGAAAATTACTTTAGAAGTAAAGCGTACAAATGATATTTTAAGTATTATTATAGAAAATACAAAACAGAACCATGTAGTTTGTGAAAATGAAAAGTTTGTTTCTTCTAAAGCCGATAAACATAATCATGGCTTTGGAGTAGAGAATATTAAAATGGCTGTTGAAAAATATAATGGAATTGTAAGTATTGATTATACTGACACAATATTCACGCTTGCCATTTCCATTCCATTACTTAATGAACAAAAATAAGCAAATAATTTACGAAGTTTGTGAACAGAATATGAACGAACGTGAAGTTCAGTCACACTAAAAAGCAAAATGCGACGTTTTTTCCCAAATGTCGCATTTTGCTTTTATAATTTATGTAGGCTGAAGAAAAGGCCAATCACTTAATAAAATATTTGGAGGAAACGAGAATGAAAATCACAAACAAAATTACAAACAAAGTTATGAAAGCAGCAACAGACGCAGCAGCAAAGGTAGCGGTATCTAACGTTAACTCTGCATGCACATTTATGTTGCATCAACCAAAAGTACCAGCACTTCCAAAAAGATTCCAAAAATAATTTCTACTCATATTGAAAGTATGAAAATTATGTATTCTCCGCTTACAAATGGTGTAAGCGGAACGTCCAAAGAATTGATATAGCAATCTCTTTGGTATTCATAAAATGTTTGGCATCAATAAGGATGTTGAACTTTTGTGGAGGTATGAAAATATGAAAACGAATCGTAAACTTTTTGAGAAGATTGTAAAAACAGCTACGGATACAGCTGCTAAAGATGCAATGTGCAATGTAAACTCGGTATGTAGTTTTATGCTGCACCAACCTAAAATTCCAGTAATCCCACATCGGTTTCAAACTTGATTACGAGGCTTGCTGAGAAGTGTGTAGCTGCATCCGTAAAAGGGAAAATTATTCCCGAAGATGAATCAGCTTTCTTCACTTTTGCATTTGGCTTGATGCTGTCACAAGCGTTCGGTATCGCAACATGTTTAATTATTGGAGCAATTTTTCAATGTATAATTGAAAGTATCATCTATCTCTTATTCTTTATTCCCTTACGTACGTTTTCCGGTGGCTTTCATGCTGGCAGTCACTTGAAATGTTACATTAGCTCAGTCCTTTTATTTGGATTTAGTGTTTTTCTGGGTGTTTATATCAGCACCATACTACAATTACTTATTATTACAATCCTATTTACATGTTGCACTTTGGCCGTGCTGTTTATAGCTCCGGTTGAAGATAAGAATAAACCGTTATCAGAACCTGAAGTGAAAAAATGTAAGGCAAAGGTAAAAGTTATTCTTAGCTTGTACAGCATCATATTTGCAGTTCTTTGCTGCTTCTCTCAAACACAGCGTTATGCCGTTTTCATTATGTTAGCTGTGGCAACTGTCTCAATTTTAGTGGGGATTTCTAAAATTGTGGACTTGGCAAAAAAGAGAACAGCAATTTAATAAAAGGAATTACCTATTTCATGGGGATGTAAATAGGTAATTCCTTTTTCTTTTTTGATGTGAAAACAGGCAGCCTGTTTGGACTGCCTGCATTTATTTTTTACGTCTTTTCTGTTGCCTGATATCTTTACCACGGAAAAACAGAGGAATATAACTGCCTAAAATACGGGAAGCAAAACGCTCAGTGTAACGTTCTTCCAATTCTTTCATAGATAAATTGGTACTGATAATGGTTGGTTTATGTGTCATAAGCCTTGTATTTACAATGTTATAGATTGCAGCAGTTACAAATGAAGTGGAAAATTCCGTTCCAAGGTCATCTATAATCAATAAATCACATTGTAACATCAGTTGGTTGGTATCCTGTTGTTCATTGTCTTTTTGAAAACGTTCTTTTTCTAAATTGGTAACCATATTTTGTGCAGAACCATAAATAACGCCGTACCCTTTTTCAATGGCTTCATGTGCAATGGCCAAGGATAGGTGCGTTTTTCCCAAGCCGGTTCCGCCCTGCATTAACAAATTGGGAGCATCCATAGAAAATTGAGCTGCATACGCTTTACAATAACGCAAAATCTGTTCCATTTGCTGATAGGCGGAAATACCGCTGTCAGAAGGCTCGTTTGGATAGTAGGACAAAGAAAAATTATCAAAGGTACAAAGTGCAAGGGGAGTAGAAGCGTTCAATTGGTTACATGCTTGTATACGCATTAACTTTTTTAAACAACTGCACATCCTGCCGTCAATAAAACCTTCATCTTTACAAGCGTTACAAGCAAAGGAAGGCTCCAAATAGGTTTCGGGAAGTCCTGCTTTTTGTAACAGCTGCATGCGTTCGTTCTGTAAGGAAAGGTTTTTTTGTTTCAATAATGTCAATTGTTCTTTTGCTTGTGCACCGTTTAATACTGCTCTTGCAGCCTGAATTGCCGTTGCGGCCAGTTCTGTTTCAATTTCTGCTGCACGAGGATATTGTTCATAGAATGCTGCTTTGCGCAAATTACATTCTTCGATTGCTTTGGTACGGTTTGCATTTACCATTGCCATGGCTTCATCGTAAATCTCACGGCTGTATCCCAAAAGAGTCCCTCCTTACATAAATTCGCTTAAATCTATTTTTTCATATTCTTCCAAATCATAGGTTGGTTTGTGTTTTTCTTGTTCTTTTGCGGCTTTCTCACCGGCTTCCAACGCAGCCTGTTTTGGTGTGGTAATGCCTGCTTTATGCCAGCGTTCCAGAATTTTATTCATATAATGCAAGCTCAGTTTTCCTGTGGCGTTTACACAACGTTCGTAAGCTTCGCGTATCATATCTGTTGTAAAGTTCCATTCATGCATCCAACGGTGAGTATATTGCTCTTCTTTTGCACTGGGTGAGCGATGGTTAATACCCAACACTTGTTCAATGCAGCGCCAGGACTTTGCAATTAATGATAACTGATTTAATTTCACATCTGCTTTTTCATGGGTATTAATTTCTTCTTCCGCCCAGTTTTTTGCAACAGCTTCAATGTAGCTGGTGTTGTCTTTGTGAATACTTTTGACATACATCAACAGCATAATAATTACTTCAACAGGCAGGCCGTAGTCGTCATGAATCATAAGCAAAGTGGAGGACAAAGCAGGGGAGATGGCACGTCCCAAAATTTGCTGTGCCTCCTGCATTAAAAATCCAACTTCCGCACATTGCGCGATGCGCTGTGCAATATAAACCCCATCCGGCTTTTTCATGCGCGGCGGAGTTTTTATCGGCTTTTCTGCCATCTTTTTGTCCTCTGTCTGTGTCAGTGTATGTACGGAAACCGTATGTTCGATGATTTCGGAATGGGACGACTCTTCCAAAGCATCTGCTTGCGTGGGGACAGATGTTTCTGTCGTAATAGTTTCAGACGGCATCGAATCAGGCGCAACAGGTGTAAGGGTAATATGGTCACAATCGCAGGAAAAATCCGTAATCAGACCGGCTGCTGCCCAATATTGCATTGCGTCTTTAATATCGGCAGTTCCAATGCCAAGTGTTTTTGAAATATCGGCAATATCAACTTCAGTACCTGCATGGCGCAATAGCCATAGCAGCACTTTTAAATGAACGCCACCCGCTAATTTTAAATGTTGATCCACCACTTGTGTAGGAACTGCAAAAACAGAATTCCACGTCCCTAAATTAATTGAAAATTTCATCGAAACACCTCGTCAAAATTATATCACATTTACAATAGCAAAGCAATTTAAAGTGATATGCACATCATCA
>UQNI01000067.1 GCA_900542375.1 uncultured Oscillospiraceae bacterium
AAAAAAAGGTGGTACTATGAAACTTTCTTGCAACAAACAAGTTTTGGTGGAAGCAGTCTCTATTATTCAACGAGCAGTTTCCACAAAATCTTCTATTCCTGCTCTCGAAGGTATTTTAATTAAAACAACAGAACAAGGAATTGAACTATGCGGCTATAATTTGGAACTGGGGATGAAAACAACCATCAAAGCAAATATTGCAGAACCCGGAAAAGCAGTATTAAGCGCAAAACTATTTGGTGAAATTGTCCGCCGTTTACCTGCAGACGATGTTCATTTAACAACAGATGAATCCAATATTACAGTGATTCAAAGCGGACCAAGTGAATTTTCTTTGGTAGGGATTCCTGCTGAAGAATATCCTGAATTACCTGCAATTCCGGAAGACGACTCTATTGAAATTACACATAGTCTGCTGAAAAGCATGATTAAACAAACCATTTATGCGGTAGCAGATAACGATTCCAGACCGATTCATACAGGTACTTTATTTGAATTAAAGAAAAATCAAATCAACTTGGTATCTGTTGACGGTTATCGTTTGGCTTATCGAGAAGAATCCATTCAAAATGATTTGGAAATCAGTTTTGTTGTACCGGGAAAAACGCTTTCTGAAATTTTAAAATTATTGAATGATGACGATACAAAAGTCAATATTCATATTGGCAGACGTCATATTATGTTCCAAATTAACGGTTATTTTATTACCTCCCGCTTATTGGAAGGCCAGTTTTTAGATTATCATTCCGCAATTCCAAAAAATCATGATACAGAAGTAGTCGTTCAAACGCGTACTATCATCGACAGTATCGAACGTGTTTCTCTTTTGATTATGGACAGATTAAAAAGTCCGATTCGCTGTGTGATTGAAGAAGATGAAATTAAACTTTCTTGTTCCACACCAATCGGACGTGCAAATGACCAATTTGAAGTAAAAATGGAAGGTGATCCATTGGAAATTGGTTTTAACAGCCGCTTTTTATTGGACGCACTGAGAAATGCGGAAGGTGATGAAATTAGAATTTTATTCAGCGGTCAAACAAGTCCTATGATTGTACGTCCAAAAGAAGGAAATTCTTTCTTATTCCTTGTATTACCTGTTCGTTTAAAGTCAGAATAAATCACGATATGAAAAAGAGAAATGGAATTGGCTGAAAAGAAAGGCGACTTACGAAATGGAAAACGTAAAAATAAAAATTGATACCGAATTTATTCGATTGGATGCTCTCTTAAAATTCGGAGGCGCTCTCAGTACCGGAGGACAAGCAAAATTAGTAATTCAAGACGGGCTTGTAAAAGTAAACGGGGAAGTTTGTACTATGCGAGGCAAAAAAATGAGACCGGGCGATGTTGCAGAATATGAACATGTACTTTATGAGGTTTGTTCGTCTTGATTATAAAAGAAATAGAAATTTCTGATTATCGAAATCTTTCTCATGTTATATTAAAGCCCATTCCTCAAATTAATGTTATCTACGGACAAAATGCACAGGGAAAAACAAATTTATTGGAAGCAATGTGGATTTTCACCGGAGGACATTCCTTTAGAGGAGCAAAAGACAGTGAATTAATTGCGTTTGGCAAGACCACTTTTGAAATGAATATGAAATTTTTTAGCGAAGAAAGAGAACAAGACGCAAAAATCAACATGACGAACGGGAGAAGAAGTGTTACAATAAATGATATACCGAAAAAATCGGCTTCTTCTTTGGTGGGAAAATTTTGCGCTGTTGTATTTTCTCCTCAGCATTTATCACTTGTAAAAGAAGGTCCTTCCAATCGCAGAAATTTTATTGACGGAAGTTTATGTCAAAGTAAGCCGGCCTATGCAAAATTGTTGATGCATTATAATAGAACTTTATCTCAAAGAAATATGTTATTAAAAGAAATTACAAAACATCCTGAATTAAAAGATACACTTGAAATTTGGGATGAAAAGCTTGTAAAGTTTGGTGTTTCTATTATAAAAGAACGTTTTTCTTATTTAGAACGTTTACAGCCGATTGTAGAAGAAATTTATCATGGAATTTCTTCTCAAAAAGAACATTTTTCATTAAAGTATGATTCTTCTTTTTTAAAAGAGGGTCAAACAGAAATAGAAACCTGTTTTTTTGAGAAATTAAAATCATCTCGAAAGTCAGATTTTATGGTTGGATATACAACAGTGGGACCACACAGAGATGATATTTCTTTTTATATTAATGAAATTTCCGCAAGGTCTTTCGGTTCGCAAGGTCAGCAGCGCTCTGTAGCGCTTGCATTAAAACTGGCCGAATCTAAAGTAATGGAGTCTATTACAGGAGATAAACCTGTTATGTTTTTAGATGATGTTATGAGTGAACTGGATGAAAACAGACAGGATTATATTCTCAATCATTTAAAAGACCAGCAGGTTTTTATCACCTGCTGTGATCCAAATACCATTCATCAATTAAAACAAGGCGCTTTATTTAAAATTCATCAAGGCGAACTGATAGAACAAATGATATTAAAATCCTAAAAAGGTCAAAAGGAGGCAGCTTTATGTATTTACATTTGGGACAAGATACCGTTGTAAAAATGAGTGAAGTTGTTGGAATTTTTGACCTTGAGACATCTACCATTTCAAAAATTACAAGAGAATTTTTGGCAAAAGCTGAAAAATCAGGAAAAGTA
This sequence comes from uncultured Oscillospiraceae bacterium, assembly GCA_900542375.1. Classification (GTDB taxonomy): domain Bacteria; phylum Bacillota; class Clostridia; order Oscillospirales; family Acutalibacteraceae; genus UMGS1071. The sequence continues at coordinate 2,656 of UQNI01000067.1, forward strand.
ATCAATGTTTCAATGGAAATGCCAAAAACTTTTATATTGTGCAAAGATCATAAAGAAAATACCATCGTTTATATTTCTCAAATATCTTCTTCCACTTTGCTGAAAAGAACAAAGTATATAAATGATATTTCAAATGTATAAACTGTATGATTAAGACAGAGAAAGGACGGATGGAATGAGTACTGAAAATCAAAATCGCGAAAATCAAAACGAAAAAGTAGATTATCAAGATTTATTTAATTCTCTGGTAAAAGAAAATGAGCAGAAAGAACCAATGGCAGAAAAAGCAAAGTCAAAAATGAAACGAAAACAAAAAAGTCAAGAAAAACATCAGCCTTCTGCTTCACAGTCTCAACCGGAATTGAATAAACAACATGTTTCCAATGAAAATTTACATCATAGTTATGCTCAAAATAATCATAGAACGCACGTTCCGCAGAAAAAAGGCAGATTTTATCAATCTTCCTGTCCTTATTGCGGAAAAAAAGTAGGATTATTCCGTACTTGGATGCTGAAAAATAAAGGAGATTATTTTTGTCCGGAGTGTGGAAACAGGTCCGCAGTAGTTATAGATAAAGTAATTGTACCGATGGCAATTACAGCTGTTGCAATCAGTCTGATATTAGTTTTGATTTTTACTTTTTTAGTTGATATGCACATTTGGTCAATCATATTAATCTTTATTCCATTTTTAGTCTTTTTTTGCGCATCTGTCTTTTTGGTTCGTTTCAAACGAATTGCTCCTCCCGGTGCAAAACGCAAAAAGAAACCTGTTCAAGATGATATGCAGAATACACGTGTCATTTAATTTTATGATTTTGTTTTACCGAAAGGAGAAATTTATTTATGAAACAAGCTCCATTAGCACTGCCGGTTTGTCCATATTGCGGTCAGCATTTTAGCTATAAAGAAGTTATGAAAAGTAAAGGACAAGAAGATGTTCAATGTCCAAAATGTAAGCAGAATTTTAAAGTGACATTGGAAACACCGTTTAGTATTTTAATTGCCGCAGTTGTAATTATTGTACTTTTGGTGAATGTCTGTTTGTATATCTTTAAACCTGATATCAACTTTTTATATATGGCAGGGGTTATGTTAGTTGGTATTATTGCTATTATTGTTATGCTTCCGCTTGTCATACGATATGTAAAACCGGAAAATGTGAAATATTCCACCAAAACAACAAGATTTAAAAAATAAAAATACATTTTGTATAAAAATGGAGGGTTAAACTTGGAGTTTACCGAAATGAATCAGCCTGCTGAAAATTATGAAGCGGATCAAATACAAGTTTTAGAAGGATTAGAAGCGGTACGTAAAAGACCTGGTATGTACATAGGTTCCACAGGTCCCCGCGGTCTGCATCATCTTGTTTATGAGATTGTAGATAATGGCATTGATGAAGCCTTAGCAGGATTTTGCGATAAAATTGAAGTAAAAATATTGCCTGACAACATCATTTGCGTCATTGATAACGGCCGTGGTATTCCTGTTGGAAAGCATCCGAAAATGGGAATTCCGGCAGCAACTGTTGTATATACAGTATTGCATGCCGGTGGTAAATTTGGCGGCGGCGGCTATAAAGTTTCCGGTGGTTTGCATGGTGTAGGCGCTTCTGTAGTAAATGCGCTTTCAGAATGGCTGGAAATTGAAATTTATAAAGACGGCGATATTTATACCCAAAGATTCGAACGCGGCAATATTAAGACAAATTTAGAAATCGTAGGAAAAACAGATAAAACAGGTACATTGGTACGTTTTAAACCTGATGCTGAAATTTTTAAAGAAACAACGGAATTTGATTTTGAAATATTAAAAACCCGTTTGCGCGAACAAGCATTTTTAAATGCCGGTATTCATATTCAAATCAGCGATGAAAGAGATCCGGATAATATCATATGTGAAAATTTTTGTTATGAAGGCGGAATCAGCAGCTTTGTAGAGTACTTAAATAAAAAGAAAGCAGTGGAATTGGTACATCCGGATATTATTCATTTTTCTACAGTGGCAGATGATGACCAGGCAACAGCTGAAGTTGCAATGCAGTACAACGACAGTTATAATGAACTGATTTTGTCCTTTGCAAATAATATTCATACCACAGACGGCGGTACGCATGAAGAAGGTTTTAAACGCAGTTTGACCCGTGTTATGAATGATTACGCCAGAAAATATAATTTATTGAAAGACAGCGACAAAAATCTGACCGGAGACGATGTTAGGGAAGGTTTGACTGTTGTTATTAGTATTAAAGTAAAAGACGCACAGTTTGAGGGACAAACAAAAGCAAAATTGGGCAATACGGAAATCAGCGGGCTTGTCAGCAATATGATGAACGACAAACTGTCAACTTATTTGGAAGAAAATCCCGCAACTGCCCGTGCTATTTTTGATAAAGCTTTGGCAGCTTCCCGTGCCAGAGAAGCTGCAAGAAAAGCAAAAGATATGGTTCGACGTAAATCTGCTTTGGAATCCGCAGCGCTTCCGGGAAAATTGGCAGATTGCCAATCAAAAAATCCGGAAGAATCTGAACTTTATATTGTAGAGGGTGACTCTGCGGGAGGTTCCGCAAAAGGTGGAAGAGACCGAAAAATTCAAGCAATTTTACCGCTTTGGGGTAAAATGCTGAACGTTGAAAAAGCAAGGCTTGATAAAGTATACGGAAACGAAAAATTAATGCCGGTTGTAACTGCATTGGGCTGCGGCATTGGTGAAGAATTTGATTTGGAAAAACTTCGTTACGGAAAAGTAATTATTATGGCCGATGCTGACGTTGACGGTTCTCACATTCGTACTTTGTTGCTTACATTTTTCTTCCGTTTTATGCGTCCGTTAATCGAGAATGGAAATATTTATATTGCTCAGCCTCCTTTATATCGTTTAACAAAAGGAAAAACACATTATTATGCTTATTCCGACCAAGAAAGAGACAAAATTATGCAGGAACTTGGCGGTAATTTAGATATTCAGCGTTATAAAGGTCTTGGTGAAATGGACTCAGAGCAATTATGGGAAACTACTATGAATCCCGAAACTCGTATCATGCTGCGTGTAGAAATGGAAGATGCCGCAATGGCAGATGAAATTTTCACAATTTTAATGGGTGACAAAGTAGAACCAAGAAGAGAATTTATTGAACGTAATGCAAAGTATGTACAAAACTTAGACGTATAATTTTGATAGAAAGGTATGGTAGTAGGTAATGAATAAAGGCGACACTCCTCCTCGAAGTATACAGGATGAGGAAGAATATTTGCAGGAAGAAGCAGATATCAAAGAAGTGGAAGAAGAATTGGAAGATGGAGAAATAGAAATAGAATGGGACGGTTCGGAAGCGGAACTGGTTCCTGATGAAGATGCAGAAGAATTTGAAGATAATTTTGCGGGTATCAAATTAAGTTATGTTTTAAAAGAAGATGAAATTTATGATGCGCTGCGTTCTTCAAAAAGCTATAGAAGTGCTCAAAAAAGATTGATTGCCGAAAGTATTATTTCATGCATTATGTCAGGTGTCTTTTTTGCTATGTTTGCAATTCAGATGAATTGGTTAACCTTGATTTTTGCAATATTGTGTCTTATATTGGCGGCTGTTATATGGCCGGCAGCTTGGTATAATATCAAGAAAAATGCAAAAAGATTGACCAGTGGGGAAGAAGTACAAATGGAAATTTATCCTTCCTTAATTGAGATGGGAAAAGCAGAGCAAAAGTGGGTAATTCCATTGGATGGTACGGTAAAATGTCGTAAAACCAATCATTTGTTTGTATTGCAAACAGACCCGACTCATATTACTATTTTGCCAATGCGCTGCATTGAACCCTCTGTTTTACCAGACGTGGAAGCCATTATTTTATCCGGTACCATACAGGCTGCATAAGAGGGGGAGTTCATTTTGAGAGCAGAAGACAACATTCCCGAATTAAAGTTTGACAATTTATCCATAGAGCGAAATTCGTTTGCAGATGCTTATTTTATTGCCCACAGTACCATTTCTCCAATTTATTTACCTATTGTAAAGGCAGGAATCTGCGTATCTTTGGCAGTTTTATCAGCATCTGTGCTGCCGCTTTATCATACATTTTTTTCCGGCATTGTTGTGCCGGTAATTGCCATTAGTTTTTTTCTTCTTCTGGCTCTCTTTTTTATGGTCGTTTGGCCGGGTATTATAAAAGGACGCGGTGCAAAAATTTTTGATTCCAACCAGATGATGTCTCTACCTTTTTCAGTTGCCTTTTTTAAAAGCTGTTTTGAAATACAAAATGAAAAAGAAATGATTAGAGAGTATTGGACAGAAGTAGACCGTAGTTTGGAAACAAAAAGTATGTTTATTATTTTAGGCGGTCAGCAACGTCCTCTTGTTTTAATTGAGAAAAAGAATCTTTCAGATGAACAACAGAATAAGTTATCTTCTTTTTTAGAAAAGGTATTGATATTTAAACATAAAAAAGCAAAATAACTTTTCCACAATTTTTTTAAAAGTTGTGGAAAAAAGAAAGGATAGACTTATATGGAGCAAAAGCAAGTTACAGCGAATTATCTTGTGACAAAAGATGATTTGTATCAGTTTGCAATTGCTGCAATGAAAGATCAAGATAATAAAGTAGAACGATGGTGTTGTCGTTTGATTGGACTTGCCACGGTAATATTCGGTCTGATAGGGGCTATCTTTCTTACAACTTCTGTTTTTCAAAGAATCATTTATCTGTTAATTGTTTTTGCAGGTTTGGCAGTTGGTTTATATTATGATACACTGCATCCCTATTTGATGAGAAAGCAGATAAAAGCCTATGTAAATAAGGAAAAGTGTCGGTCAGAACTACTGTTTTTTTATGAAACAGAGATGCAGTTTGACTTAGAAAACTATAAAGCTTCCATACCGTATCATATGCTTTATGAAGCGATAGAAACGAATAAAATTTACATTATAAAAATAGGAATTGACCAAGTAAAATATCTACCAAAACGTGCAATTACTCCGGAAGATTGTATTTTTATAAACCATTGTTTAGAAACACAGCTAAAAGAAAAATTTAAGCGAGAAGGTGTCCGATAAATGGAAGAAAATCAAGAACTACAAGCGCAAGAAAAAATTATAAACGTTGACATTGAACGTGAAATGAAAAAGTCCTTTTTGGACTATTCCATGTCAGTTATTGTTTCCCGCGCATTGCCGGATGTTCGAGATGGACTAAAACCGGTTCACAGAAGAATTTTATATACCATGTTTGAAAATAATTTGTATCCTGACAGGGCTTACCGTAAATGTGCTGATACAGTTGGTTCTGTATTGGGCAGATATCATCCGCATGGTGATGCTTCTGTTTATGATGCATTGGTACGTTTGGCACAAGACTTTTCTATGCGCTATATGCTTGTGGACGGACACGGAAACTTCGGTTCTGTTGACGGAGACCCGCCTGCTGCTTATCGTTATACAGAAGCGAGAATGAGCAAAACTTCCATGGAAATGGTAGCGGATATTGAAAAAGAAACAGTAGATTTCCGTTCCAACTATGACGACCGTTTGCAGGAACCAGACGTTTTGCCATCCCGCTTTCCAAACTTGCTGGTAAATGGTTCTACCGGTATTGCTGTTGGTATGGCAACCAATATTCCTCCTCATAATATGGGAGAAGTCATAGACGGAATGTGCGCTATGATTGATAATCCGGAAATT
>UQNI01000068.1 GCA_900542375.1 uncultured Oscillospiraceae bacterium
GATCCGCTTGAGGTTATCGATAAATATGGTGCGGATGCACTTCGTCTGACTCTGATGACAGGAAATGCACCTGGAAATGATATGAGATTCTACTGGGAGAGAGTAGAAGCAAGCCGTAACTTTGCAAATAAAATTTGGAACGCGGCTCGCTTTATCCTGATGAATTTGGAAGGCCATGAAATTAAAAATGAACTTCCAAATGAGCTAACAACAGAGGATAAATGGATTATCAGTTCGTTTAACCGTGTGGCAAAAGAGATTACAGAAAATCTGGAAAAATTTGAATTGGGTATTGCCGCACAGAAAATTTATGATTTTCTGTGGGATGTATTCTGTGACTGGTATATTGAAATTGCAAAAATCAGAATGAATTCCGATGATGCACAAACAGCACAAAATGCCCGTGAAGTATTGGTTTGGGTTATGACCGGTACATTAAAGTTACTGCATCCGTTTATGCCGTTTATTACAGAAGAAATTTGGCAAACACTGCCCCATGAAGGAGATGCACTGATTGTAGCACAGTGGCCTGAATATTGTCAGGAACATGATTTCCCGGAAGCAGAGCTGGAAATGCAGCGCATTATGGATGTAATTCGTGGTGTTAGAAACCGCAGAGCAGAAATGAATGTGCCGCCATCCAGAAAAACAAACCTATACATTGCAACTGCAGAGCCAAACACATTTGAAAACGGAATTGCCATTTTAAATAAACTGGCTTATGCAACACAAATTACCATTGGACAAGCGTTTGACATTGAGGGTGCAGTTACTATTGTTACCAACGATGCAAAAGTGTATATTCCTATGGACGAATTGGTAGATAAAAAAGCAGAATTGGCTCGTTTGAATAAAGAGCTTGAAACTGCAAAGAAACAATTCGCTCAAGTAAACGGCAAGTTAAACAACCAAGGCTTTTTATCCAAAGCACCTGCACAGGTGGTGGAAGGTGTAAAAAAAGACTTTGATACCTTAACCGAACGGATACAACTGATTGAGTCCAGTATTTCAGCATTACAATCATAAGGATAGAAAGAAGGTTTGGTTATCGTTTTGGCGATGAAAAACCTTCTTTTGTTTTTTAGAACAGAGAGGTAAACCATGACTTTTGAAACAGCAATGGAGAAGCTTGGTACGCTCCAACGCTTTGGCTCTCCCGGCGCAGTGGAACGTGTCGCTTGGATTTTAGAACAATTCGGGAATCCGCAACATCAATTGCAATTTATACATGTGGCAGGTACAAACGGAAAAGGTTCCACCTGCGCTATGTTATCTTCTATTTTGCGGGAAGCGGGCTATCAAACAGGTTTATTTGTGTCACCTTATATTATAGAATTCCGGGAACGTATCCAGGTTAATGGAGAGATGATTCCCAAAGAAGCATTCGCAGCTCTTATGGAGCAGGTGTTTCCATATGTAGAGCAATTGCAGTCATCGGGAGAGCGCATGTCGGAATTTGAATTGGTCACAGTGTTGGCAATTCTTTGGTTTTCCAAACAAAAATGTGATATTGTTGTATTTGAAGTCGGTGTTGGCGGCAAGAGAGATTCCACCAATGTGATTACCAATGTATTGGTATCTGTATTAACCTCTGTCTCTATGGACCATACAGAGGTATTGGGAGATACCCTAGAGAAAATCACCACAGATAAATGTGGAATTATGAAGCCAAACGGAACCTTTGTGGTAGCTCCATGTCAGAAAGCTGAAGTTATGCCAATTGTGAAAGAGGAAGCGGAAAAGAAGGACAATTGTGTCATAGAGGCTTTTATGAATGATATCCAATTGCTCCATACAGATTTAAACGGAACAGATTTTTTGTATCATGGCAGTACATTACACTTGCCGTTGATTGGCGTACATCAGTCTTTGAATGTTTGTACGGTATTGGCTGTAACAGAACAATTAAAGCAAAAAGGATTTTCAATTGAAATCAATCATATCAAAGCAGGTTTAGAGAAGGTACAATTTCCGGCCAGATGGGAGATTGTACGAAAACATCCTCTGATTATCATTGACGGTGCCCACAATCAGGATGGAATTGATATGCTAAAAGCATCTGTAAAACAATATCTTCCCAATCGAACAATCGTTGCCGTGATAGGCGCCTTACGGGACAAAGACACAGATTATATGGTTCATGCGCTTGCAGATGTATTTCATCACGTTATTACCATTACACCGAATAATCCAAGAGCTTTGGATGCAAAAACATTTGCATTGCGTTGGATTGCCTGTGGACAGCAAACGACTGCTGCGGATGATATAGATGACGCTATCAGTCGTGCAGAACAATTGATAGGAGAAAATGGTGTAATTTTGGTGTGTGGGTCGCTTTTTGTAGCGGCAGAAGCAAGAGAAAAAATAAAATACCATTTTATGGAAAAATAGTGATAAGATTCGCACATTTCGAGTCTTTTCTCATGTTTGACCCTTTATCGTTATACATAGCGATAAAGGGTCTTTTTTTATACAAATATAGATCCTGCAGAAGAGAAAAAGGACAAGCCATCAAATATAAAAAGGAGGAATTATTACACTCTTTGTAAAACAAAACATTCATGTATCAAAATAAAGCGGCGTTTTGTTGTACGAACAACCGTTTTGCAATAAAAAGGAGGATATGCATGGATAACGGAACAGTAAGGCTGATTTTACAAGATGATGTATTAACTGCGGTATTAAGCGGAGAGATAGATCATCATACAGCCCAAGGAATGCGGGAGGAAATTGATTTTACTGTCAATCAATCAAAACCGAAAAAGTTAATTTTAAGTTTTGAACATGTCGGATTTATGGACAGCGCCGGCATCGGTCTTATCATAGGCAGATATAAATTGATGGAAAGTTTGGGAGGAGAACTGGTGGTTTCACACTTGTCTCCCAAAATGGAACAAATTGTATCTCTGTCGGGTGTAGGAAAATTGGCGAAAATAGAAAAGGGGGAAACAAATGATGAAGCCAATGAATGAAATGAGTTTATCTTTTTTAAGTTACTCTGCAAATGAAGGATTTGCCCGCGCAACGGTAGCCGCCTTTGTAGCGCAGATGGACCCAACCGTGGGAGAAATATCAGATATTAAAACAGCAGTTTCGGAAGCGGTTACCAACTGTATCATTCACGCGTACCGTGATGTCATTGGTATGATATACATAAGTGTAAAAATTTTTGAAAACGGAAAAGTAGTAATACGCATTCGTGATAAAGGATGTGGTATAGAAGATGTTGAGAAAGCAAAAGAACCGCTTTACTCAACAGGAGGAGAAGAGCGTGCCGGTCTTGGCTTTATGGTAATGGAAAGCTTCATGGATCAAATGAAAGTGACTTCCAAAGTGGGCAAAGGAACCGTTGTAGTATTACAAAAAGAGATTGAACGCAAACAGGCAAAGGGTGCCAATGGATAATCGCGAACAAAAAATCAGCGATAATATTGGTTTGGTCCATGCCTGCGCCAAACGATTTAAGTCGCGTGGAATTGAGTATGATGACCTGTTCCAGGCGGGATGTCTGGGTTTGGTAAAAGCGGTTGACGGATTTGATGATGATAGGGGAGTAAAATTTTCTACGTATGCGGTTCCCGTCATATTGGGAGAAATGAAACGTTTATTTAGAGACGGCGGTGCAGTAAAAGTAGGACGTGCTTTAAAGGAATTGTCTTTAAAAGCGACAAAAGCTACGGCAGATTTTACTGCAAAAGAAGGTAGAGTTCCCACCGTACAAGAATTGGCAGAAATATTGGAGGTGGAACCTGCCGCTGCCGCACAAGCAGTAGGTGCTGCTCAGCGTCCCATTTCTCTTACAGGTGATGATGAGGAAGGTGGGGGACAGATTGATGTTGCTGTGGAAGCGGAGGATGAAAAAATTGCAGAGTTGCTGTCACTTCAACAAGTAGTTGGAACATTGGAACCGAGAGACAAAAAAATTATTTTATTCCGCTATTTTAAAAATCAAACGCAAACACAAACTGCTCAGTTTCTGGGAATGACTCAAGTACAAGTATCAAGACGAGAAAAAGTAATTTTGAATAAGTTGCGTACCAAGTTGAGCGATACATAGCAACAAAAATCTCTGCATACAGCAGAGATTTTTTCTTTGATAAACAATTGTATTTTATGGAAAAGATGCCTAAAATTTCGTTATCAACGCTGAAAGCTATGTATTCTGTTTCATTATTGTGCAATGCGCAAAATTGTTTGTTGTTTATGATGGCAAAACATTTGGCAGCAAGGTAGATGTTTCTATGAAGAGGATACTGCCCTGTTTTATGATTTTGTTATAGGATAAAACTATGACTAGTTATATTAATCAAGTATTGGACAATCTATTATTTTTAGTATATAATAGGCACATGTGAAACGGAAAAATGACTAATTACGGCAAATAAAGCGGAAATGTTCACATATGATATAATACTTTATCACTCAAATATGTTTTTCGCTTTTAAAGATTGTAAAGAGAGAAAGGTTGAAAAAGATGAAAAAAATTTTTGCTATTGTACTTACTACTATTTTAGCATTGGTAACTTTAGTAGGATGTTCCGGCGGGGGCAATTCTATTACGGTTGCTGTACCAAATGATGCAACGAACGAAGCGCGTGCATTATTGCTTCTGCAAGAAAAGGGTTACATTACATTAAAAGAGGGTGCGGGTATTACTGCTACCGTACGTGATATTGCTGAAAATCCGAAGAATATTCAATTTAGAGAAGTAGAAGCAGCACAGGTACCAAATGTATTACAGGATGTGGACTACGCTGTTATTAACTCCAATTATGCAATTTCAGCCAAATTAAATCCTGTACAAGATTCCTTGGCTATGGAGAATTCCTCTTCATCTTACAGTAACATTCTTGCTGTAAAAGCAGGCAATGAAAATACAGACGCTGTAAAAGCATTAAAAGCAGCTTTGGAAAGCCAAAAAGTAGCTGATTTTATTACCGAAAAGTATCAAGGTTCTATCATCAGTGTAGTACAGAATCCTGGTAATGGATTTGATGATTCCGTAAACTATGACGCTCTTGCAGGAACTACCATTTCTGTTGCGGCATCTCCTACACCTCATGCCGAAATTCTGGCAGTAGCCAAAGAGATTTTAGCAGAGAAAAACATTACTCTAGATATTAAAGAATTTACTGATTATGTGCAGCCAAATAATTTGGTAGAAAGCGGAGAAATCGGCGCAAACTACTTCCAACATCTTCCTTACCTTGAGGATTTTAATACAGAAAATCATACCAATCTTGTATCCGTGGGCGCAATTCATGTTGAACCAATGGGTCTTTACGGAGGAAAACAAACATCTTTGGATGCACTGCAACAATAATTTAAAAATTATCATGTAACAAATAACGCTGTCTGCATTTTGCAGTCGGCATTATTTGTGTTAGGAGACTCTTTTTATGATTGAAATACAAAATCTTTCAAAAACATTTCCTGTTTCCGGAGGTACTGTAGAAGCGTTGAAAGATATTTCTTTGACGATACCCGACGGAGAAATCTATGGTATTATTGGTATGAGCGGTGCAGGCAAAAGTACCCTGGTGCGCTGTATTAATATGTTGGAGAGACCCACAAGCGGGAAAGTAATCATTGACGGTAAGGACTTAGGCAGTCTGACACAAGCTCAGTTAAGAGAAGAACGCCGTAATATTACCATGATATTTCAGGGATTTAATCTTTTGATGCAGAGAAATTGTTTAAAAAATGTTTGTTTTCCTTTGGAACTTGCAGGCTATAAAAAGAAAGAAGCGGTTGAACGTGCAACCGAACTGCTTGAATTGGTTGGTCTGGGAGAAAAGTTAAAGAGCTATCCTGCTCAGCTTTCCGGCGGACAACAACAAAGGGTCGCTATCGCACGTGCTCTTGCAACACATCCTAAAATTTTGTTATGCGATGAAGCAACCAGTGCATTAGATCCTCAAACAACGCAATCTATTTTATCTCTTATCAAAGATATTCATGATAAACTGGGCTTAACTGTGATTATCATTACCCATCAAATGAGTGTGGTAGAACAAATTTGTACCAGAGTTGCAATTTTAAATCATGGCACTGTTGTGGAAGAGGGCGCGGTCAGTGAAGTATTTGCTTCACCTAAGTCGCAGGAAGCAAAACAGCTGGTGTATCCGGAAGGATATCAACAAGCCATTGAAACAGAAAGAGAAGAACATTTAATTCGCGTTGTATTTAATGGGGCCAACGCTACACAAACACCATTAATTGCAAAAATGGCTATGGAAGAAAATATCATGGCAAGTATTTTGTTTGCTTCTACCCGCAGTCTTGGTGACAAAGCATACGGAAACATGTTACTGGGAATTTCAGGAGGAAAGGAACAAATGGAAAAAGCCGTTGCTTATTTACGACGGATTCCGGACATTCATGTAGAAGAGGTGACACGTGACCATGGGTGAGTTTTTTGCATCCGAGACAGTGCAAACCGCGCTGGACATTTTAAAAACAGAATTTCCCCTTGCAATTTGGGAGACCATTTATGTTACAGTAATCGCAACTTTTTTTGCCATTGTAATAGGACTACCCTTAGGTGTACTGCTTGTAGCAGGTGAAAAGGGAAGAGTATTACGTATTCCAAAGTGGATACTGCATATTTTGAATATTATCATTAATTTGCTGCGTTCAATTCCATTTTTAATTTTAATGATTTTAGTTTTTCCTTTTACCAGATTGGTTATGGGCACCGTAGTAGGTACCCCGGCATCCATTGTGCCGCTTGTGATTGCGGCCTTCCCTTTTGTAGCACGTTTGGTAGAAAGCAGTTTGCGTGAAGTAAATCCTAATATCATTGAAACAGCCCAGAGCATGGGCGCTTCACCAATGCAAATTATTGTAAAAGTGATGATTCCTGAGAGTATTCCTTCGCTTATTTCCAATATAACGCTTACCATTACCACAGTATTGGGATATTCTGCCATGAGTGGTATTATCGGCGGCGGTGGATTGGGTAAAATCGCCATTAATTATGGTTACTACAGATACCAATACTTAGTTATGGGGTTTGCTGTTATTTGCTTAATCATTTTGGTACAAATATTCCAAACAGTAGGAACCCGAGTTTCCATTAAGAGCGATAGACGTTTAAAGCATAGAAAATAATTGACATCTATTGTATACAGTAAAAAGAAAAACACAGACTGCAAAACGATGATTTCGGATGCAGTCTGTGTTTTTATAGTTTCCATTGTATCATTGTGTGATTAAGATTTTTTCTGGGGTTTTTCCAGCGTAATCAAATCTTTCAAATCAAACGGTGTTTGCTGATATACATAATAATTTAACCAATTTTGAAACAGAAGATTTGCATGACTTCTCCACATAAAATGTGGGATAGCTCGTCTGTCATCATCAGGAAAGTAGTTTTCGGGCAATTCAGGATTTAATCCCCGCACTTCATCGCGATAATATTCATTCGCTAAGGTATCCCTGTCATATTCGGCATGCCCTGTGATAAAAAATTGACGGCCGCTTTTTTCAGCTACAATATAAATACCGGCGTCATTGGAAATGGAAAGTGTAAGCAAATCGTCATGTTTGTCTACATCTTCGCGCATGATAGTGGTATGACGGGAATGCGGTGCATAGAATCTGTCATCAAATCCACGCATCAACGGGTGAAGCGGATTTAATATTTTATGTTTATAAATTCCGGATAGCTTCGTATCCAATACATATTTGGGAATTCCATAATGATAATATAATCCGGCCTGTGCGCTCCAACAAATATGCATTGTAGAGTATACATTGGTACGACTCCAATCCATAATTGCACATAGCTCATCCCAGTAATCTACTTCTTCAAAAGGCATCAGCTCAACAGGGGCTCCTGTTAAAATCATTCCGTCATATTTTTCATCTTTAATTTCATCTGAATCAGACAATTTGCTTAAAGCATTTTCATGTTCTGTCTTCAATTCAGCGCAAGTCTTTTCATACTTGTTTTTTTCATCAATTTTTTCGCTTTCACAACATCCTCTTAATTTTTATGCTAATTGCAGGTTTTTTA
>UQNI01000069.1 GCA_900542375.1 uncultured Oscillospiraceae bacterium
AAGGGTTCGGCTGTTCGCCGATTAAAGTGGTACGCGAGCTGGGTTCAGAACGTCGTGAGACAGTTCGGTCCCTATCTGTCATGGGCGTAGGATATTTGAGGAGAGCTGTTCCTAGTACGAGAGGACCGGGATGGACGCACCGCTGGCGCACCAGTTGTCATGCCAATGGCACAGCTGGGCAACTATGTGCGGACCGGATAAACGCTGAAAGCATCTAAGCGTGAAGCCGACTCCAAGATAAGATATCCCATAGTGTTAAACTAGTAAGACCCCTTGTAGACTACGAGGTAGATAGGCTGCGTGTGTAAGCACGGTAACGTGTTCAGCTTGGCAGTACTAATAGGTCGAGGGCTTGACCATAATTTCTTTGGTTTGGCTCTGTAATTTCCTTTCTGTTTTTCTTTATTCAGTTTTCAGTGTACAAATGTTGTATTATGATAAGATTTAAGCCTTCTTTAGAAGGCTTTTTTTATTTTTACTTATTATTGTATTTATAGTTATTACAAATTAGTTATTATGATTGACTATGAAAGCAATTTTAGTTAAAGTAATAATGATAAATAAATATTATTTATTTAAGTTTGTAAATAAAGATATTATAAGCACTATTATCCATAATATCTTAGAAAAGGTGATTTTATGATGAATTCAATTGAACAACTGGCCCGGTATAACTATAGCTATGAAGGAGAGGCGATAGGAGCTGCTATTGCTATTATTGTAATTGTAATCTTTCTAGCAATTGCAGCAATATTGGCACAAATCTTTTTAGGTTTGGCAGTTTATCACGACGCAAAATCCAAAGGTAATTCCAGCTCAGGAATGTGGGGTGTTTTGACAGGTGTCTTTGGATGGATACCCGCTATTATTTATTTATGCGTCAGAAACAGTTCCTCTCAAAGAATTATTCAATGTACTACCTGTGGCTTTGCAATCCCGGCAAGCGCGCCAGGTTGTCCAAATTGTAATCATGCAAATCCTTTTGCCCAACAGTTTTACGGTCCATTTGTGGAACAATCTAAAAAACGAGCTAAAGGTTTCTTAATTGCAGCTATTTGCTGTTATGCAGCACTTATCTTGTTAATTATTGCAATTGTCGTTATTGTTGCTATATTCGCTGGTAATTATTATTACTATTATTAATGGAGCCTTGGAGGTAAATGTAAGAGTACATTTACCTTTTTTCATCTATAATGAAAGGATTAAACACTTATATGTTGGAAGTTTCTCACTTAACAAAAATATATAAAAATCTGGTAGCAAACGGAAATTTAACCTTTACCGTTAATCCCGGAGAAATTGCGGTCTTATTAGGTCCAAATGGTGCAGGTAAATCCACTGCAATCAAATGTATTTCAGGTTTACTGCGTTTTCAGGGAGAAATTAAAATTTGTGGTTACCCAAATAAATCAATTGATGCAAAGCGTAATTTTGGGTACATTCCGGAAATTCCTGCACCGTATGAAAATTTGACGGTTATGGAACATTTAGAATTTATTGGTCGTGCTTATCAAGTAAGTGATTGGGAACAAAAAGCAAAAATGTTATTAAGCCGATTTGAAATGTCTGATAAAACAGATAAACTGGGGAAAGAGTTATCCAAAGGTATGCAACAAAAATTAAGTATCTGTTGTGCGTTGTTACCGGAACCCAAAGTAGTTTTATTTGATGAGCCTTTTGTAGGGTTAGATCCCCATGCAATAAAAGAATTAAAAGCTGTTATGACGGAATTAAGATACGATGAATGTGCAGTATTAATCAGTACTCATATGTTGGATAGCGTTGAGGAATTCTGGGATAAAGCGCTAATTATGCGAAACGGTCAAATAGCAGCAGTACGAGAAAGAAAAGAAATTGAGCAAAGCGGAGAAGATCTTGAAAAGTTATTCTTTGAAATTACGGAAGGAAGAGGAGAAAGTCAATGAGTGCATTGTGTTATCTTTCCCGTAAGCAGATTAAGAACTTTATAAAAGAATTAGCTCATAATCCGGGAAAACTGGTTCTGTATATTATCTTAATTGCGGGTATCAGTGTATCTGTGTTTTCTCGATTTTTTTCTCCGGAGGATGAAGCATTAAACTTTGTTGCTGATATTAGTTTCTTGCACGGTGGCTACATTGGAGCAATGCTTTTGATTGCGCTGCCAATTTTATTAAGAGGTTTAAAATCAGGCGCTACTTTCTTTCGTATGAGTGATGTGCATTTTTTATTTATAGCACCTATTTCTCCAAAACTTATATTATTTTACGGTTTAATTAAGCAGTTAATGGCCAGTGCCTTGGTCACTCTTATTTTATTGGCATATTCTTCTATGCTGACGAATTTATTTGGAATAGAAATTTGGCAAATTATTGTTTTGGCAATAGGAGTCGCCATCATGCTATGTGCAATGCAGGCGCTTACCATGATGATTTACAGTTTAACAAACGGTAAGAAGAAACTCATTCAAATTACCTTAGCCATTGTATTTGCATGCGTGCTTGCCTTACTTGCTATTTATGTCATTGAGTTTTTTGCTAATGGTGCAGATATCAATAGTGCTATTTCTTCTTTAAGCTCTCCTTACTTAGAGTATGTGCCAATGATTGGCTGGATGAAGGGCGCTGTTTTTGGTTATCTGTTCGGCAACTATCTCGCAGCAGGTATTTATACTGCTCTATTTATAGCTGTTATAGGTGCAGCCATTGCTATTTTTGCAGTAAAAGATTTAGATTTTTATGAAGATGTACTTCAGTCAACGGCCCGAGCAGACCAAGTAAGAAAAAATAAACGAGAAGGAAAAATGGATTTTGGGGGAGGAAAGGTACGCGTTACCTCTACCGGAATCAAAAAAGGCTGGGGTGCCAATGTGTTGTTTTATAAACATATGTTGGAAGGAAAACGAAGAAATAGATTTTTCATCAGTACCCAAGCGATTTTTTTGTTTTTAATTAATATTATTTTTGTTGTTATTTTCCGTATCTCAGCAGAAGGGCAAGTAACACCAAATTTAATTATTGGTATTTCTGCAATGTTTAGCTGTTACATACAGTTTTTCTTTTCTGTTTCCGGGGATTGGTCTTTGGAATTAGATAAAACACCAATTTATTTAATTCCTGCCAATCCGTTTCAAAAATTAATTTGGGCTAGCATGACTACCATTATCCGTCCTTTTATGGAAGGAATTATTATGTTTGCTATTTTATGTGCTGTGTTGCAAGCAAATCCTCTGCTGGCTTTTGTTTGTGCAATTGTGTACGGTACAACAGGTCTGCTATATACAGCATGCAATATCTTATTTCAGAAATTATTTGGAAAAACAAATTCTAATCGCGGACCAATTATGTTTATTTATATGCTATGTGTACTATTGGTAGCTACTCCCGGTATTATTTCCAGTATTCTTGTATGGATTTTTGCTACAGGAGTTCCCTCTTTTGTAATAGGGCTTCCGTTTATCGGTTGGACCGTAGGTGTTTCTGTTCTGATTATATGCTTGTGCAGAAATATACTAGACAATGTAGAATATAATAAATAAAAATACAAAATATTGTAATTTAGGTGGATTCCCTGTTGAAATTTTTATATATCTGTGATATAATAATACCAATGAATAAAATAGTTGGTGTTGATTACAATGAGGGTCCACCTGTTCCCATACCGAACACAGAAGTTAAGCTCATTAGTGCCGAAGATACTTGGCTGGAGACGGCCCGGGACAATAGGAAGATGCCAACATATAAAGCAGATACCCAGTAGGGTATCTGTTTTTTTTGTTTTTATGTGAAGAAATTAAACAAAATGTAATTTTTCTTTTTTTAGACTACTATTATCGTGAGGATAACAATGTCAAAAAGGAGAGAAATGACATGAAGAATGTTGTAAAAAGATTTGAACAATATTTAATGGAGGAAGAAAAAAGCAAAGGTACAATCGAAAATTATATCAGGTCTGTACATATGTTTATAAAATGGATAGGGGTAAAAGAACATATTTCACGCCAGGCAGTCATTGAATGGAAAAACTATCTGCAAACGAAAGGATATTGCACGGTTACTGTCAACGCGAAGATAGCCGCATTGAATCAATTTTTATCTTTTATGGGTCGAAATGATTGCAGAGTAAAATTACTAAAAGTACAGCATCGTGTATTTCGGGATCATTCTAAGGAATTAAACAAGAATGAGTACAAAAAATTAATTGATACAGCCGAAAGTAAAGCAAAGCATCGTCTTTCACTATTAATTCAGACAATTTGTGCTACGGGAATCCATGTTTCGGAAGTAAAATATATCACAGTTGCAGCTGCTCAGGCAGGTAAGACAGAAATTATATTAAAGGGAAAGGTACGTACCATCTTATTACCGGGGAAATTATGCCGTAAATTAATTCAATATGCCAAAAAACAAAAAATCGCTTCCGGTGAAATCTTTATCACCAGAAGCGGTATTGGATTGTCACGTAAACAAATATGGTCGGAGATGAAAACCCTTTGTGTTCAGGCCGGTATAGAGGCTACGAAAGTTTTTCCACACAATCTAAGACATTTATTTGCTCGTTGTTACTATCAAGTATGTCATGATATTGTAAAATTGGCAGATATACTCGGGCATTCCCATATAGAGACTACCAGAATCTATTTACTTTCTACAGGTACAGAACACCAATATCACCTTGAACGTTTGCGGCTTGTAAGCTAAACGGTTTTTATTTTCCGAAAAAGGACAAAAACTGTATTTTGTCCTTAAATTGTGTAAAACATAACCACAAAGGTCATATATCTTCCTATACTATACACAATAACAGTCGTAATTTCAAGTTTTTAAATTAATTTTTTATATTTTTTAAAAAAGGCTGAATGCAATTTTATATTGTTTCAGTCTTCTCTTTATGCTTTTTTAAGATAACAGGGAAAAGAGACTTTATATTATATGATTCTAAGGACAAAATACAGTTTTTGTCTAAAAGGAATGGAGGTATCTGAATCAGAATTCAATCGGTTGCTGCATTCACAGTTCTGCAAAAGTAATCTGATAAATAAAGCGGTATCTTTCGAGTGGAAAACATAAAATGTATACGTTTATAGTATTTGTGCATCAAAAATTTTCAATAGATATAGGGAGGTAAGAAGAAAAATGAAGAAATATTTGAAAGGCAAAAATGTACTAGCGGCAATACTATGTGCAACTTTGATGTTAGGTATTGTCCCATTTACTGTATTTGCTGCGAACACAGATGAGAATCTTTATACAAAAAATCAAATATCAACATCGGTTCAATACCTAAATCAGGAACGTACACAGGCCGAAATTACATATAGTGTACCAATAGAGCCACAGGACCCTGTGAATGTAATTTTTTTGGTGGATGCATCTAAAACCGGTGAGAATTCTAAAAATGAAGTTGTTGAACTGATTATGGGTCATGGTGACGGCGTTGATTTAATGTATAAATACGGTACAAAAAATAATGTCAATATCATTTCCTATGCAAGTGATGTTCAAGAAACCGGTTTCATCAACTCAAAGGAAGAATTACAAAAGTATTCCAGCATTGAAACAATGTCAGGAGAAGCAAACGAAGCGGTTGCACTTGAAAAGGCTGCTTCAGCAGTGCAGCAGGCACATGAAATGAATGGAAATCCTACAGTAGTTGTATGGGCATTGGGAAGCAGTTTTAACAAAGAAGCTGAAGTGGACGAACAATTAAAGGCATTGAACCAAGTATTGAGTGAAAATGATGCGTTTATCACTTATCAAATGACGGATACTCCAAGTGCTACTCTCCAAAATTATGCAACAAAGTTTATTCCTGCAGGAGAAACAGATGAAATTTCGGCAGCATATGCTTATACAACGGGAAGCGATTATGAGTGGGGTATGCTGAATGACCTTGAAGCCATTGTTCATGACCATTATCAAAATGCTGACTTTACATTAAATTTGGCGGATGGCCAAACAATGATTACAAGTATTGATGAAGTAAATGCGAAAGCATTAATTTTAGGGCAGCGTTGGACAGGTTATGTTGCGGCTGAGATAACTGAGAATGGAAAAGGCGTTCAAGTACATATGGACAAATTATGTAGCGGAGATACGTTATTAATTACTGCAAAAGTAACGTTAGACCCAAATACAGCAGGTCCTGAAACAGTATTCGAGGGACAAGATATTTTGCTTAAAAACAGTATGTATGCTGGGTTGTTTGACGAAAAGACAAATGATATCACACTTCACTTTCCGGCGGTAGAATTAAACAAAGGAGAGCGAATGATTACTTATCGTTTGGGAGATGATGGAACAGTATCCGGAAGTGCGCCGGGAATACAAACAGCGGCTTCGGGCGAACCTGTTACCATTGCTTCCGCAGATGGAATCAGTAAAACAGGCTATACCTTTGGTGGCTGGATTGTTGCAGAGGGAGAGCATGTAGGAGAGCGTTATGCAGCCAACGAAGCAATTGCCATGCCGGATTATGATTTAGTACTGGAACCTGCGTGGGGATATGTTGGTGTTGAAGTGGAAGTAGGCCAGGCAGTTGCCCCTGTCACTCAAAATCAAATTATGGAGATACCGGGTCAAATGCAGGCGTTGGATTTTAGCCAAATATTTGTAAATGACACTAAAATCGGTAATACAGTACATACCATTACCTTTTTAGATGAATTGTTGGAGTATGTGGAAGACCCAACACCAACGGATTCAAATAAGGTGATTGTAAAGGGCAGATCTGAAATTGTATACGCACGTAATATAGGTGCTCCAGGAAACAGTGTAATTGCATATATTGTAGCGGATCATCAGAATGGTTATGATATGTATATCAGTGCGGAAGGCGGTGTAAAGGCTTCTTCCAGATGCTTAAGTTTATTTGCAGCATTTGACCCTGTTTCCCAAAAATATGTGCTGGATGGCTGGAACCAAAATTTACATACTGTAGATTTTAACAATCAATTTGATACATCTACTGCTACAGAATTGGGAATGCTATTTTACAATTGTACCAGTTTAAAAGAAGTGAAAGGCATTGAAAATCTAGATGTTTCCAATGTCACCGTACTACAAAGCCTATTTTATGGATGTTCCTCTTTAGTAAGTATGGATTTAAGCGCATGGGATACTTCCAGCGTAACCAATGCCAGCTATCTGTTTGCAAATTGTACCAGTTTGCAGGATGTACAGTTGCATTGGGATCAAACAGATACTCAAAATTTTATCACCATACAAAATATGTTCCAAAAATGTGAAAGTCTGGTTTCAATGGAAGATTCCGGCGTGGAAGATTGGGTACTGCCAAATGTTACTGAGGCACGTTCTTTTTTCTGGCAATGTACAAATTTACAAACGGTTGATTTATCTAAATGGAATCCCCAAAACATTGTAAATCTACCATTTTTCTTTTTTGAGTGTCATAACCTCCAAAGTTTTAGTATGGAAGGTTGGAATGTTCCAACTTTAAAATCACTGCAGCAGGCTTTTACAAATTGCTATCAGTTAGAGGTCATTGATTTAAGCAGTTGGAGCAATATTAATTCTCTTGATGATTTATATGCCGCTTTCTCTAGTTGTTCTAATTTAAAAACTTTAAAAATTCCCAACATAAAATCAGGCTATAAAGATATGTTTTTCTGGTGTACTTTTGACTATTTGGACAGTTTGCAGTACATGGATATTTCAGGATGGGTATTAGATGGTTCAAATTCAGTTAGCACCAGCGAGATATGGGGAAACAGCTGGCCATCGGGTCAAGTAACCATTATTGCAGACAATTGGGAAGTAACTGCAGATGATATTTTGACAGATGCAGAAAATCTGAATTTAATTTGGAATATAGGAACGAAGAGTTTCTCCGCTAATTATTGGAATTTAAATAATACAAGACAAGACCTATCTGCAGCAAGTGATTGGTTAATTTCGAATATTACCGAACTAAAAGGCTGGAGCGGATTAAGCGGAGTAACAAGCATGGAAGGGA
>UQNI01000070.1 GCA_900542375.1 uncultured Oscillospiraceae bacterium
AAGAGTACATGGGTGACGTTATCGGTGACCTAAACTCTCGCCGCGGTATGATTCTTGGTATGGACGCAGTACCGGGTGCACAACAAATCAATGCAGAAGTTCCGCTTTCCGAAATGTTTGGTTATGCAACTGATATGCGTTCCAAAACTCAAGGTCGTGGACAATACACAATGGAACCGGCTCACTATAATGAGGTTCCAAAATCTGTTGGTGAGGAAATCATTTCCGCACGTGGAAAAAAGAGTGAGTAATTTATAAAAACACTTGATTTTCAACAACAGAATTGATAAAATTGCGTTATAGACTTTTATAATAAAAACAAATTCATTTTTTGGTATAAAAAAGGAGGAAATTCCAATGGCAAAGGCAAAGTTTGAAAGAAGCAAACCACACGTAAACATTGGTACAATCGGTCACGTTGACCACGGTAAAACAACTACTACAGCAGCTATCACTAAGGTTCTAAACCTAAACGGTGAAGCAGAATTCGTTGATTATGCTAACATCGATAAAGCTCCAGAAGAGAGAGCTCGTGGTATCACAATCAACACTTCTCACGTTGAGTACGAAACAGACAACCGTCACTATGCTCACGTTGACTGCCCAGGTCACGCTGACTACGTTAAAAACATGATTACTGGTGCTGCTCAAATGGACGGTGCTATTCTAGTTGTATCCGCAGCTGATGGCCCAATGCCACAAACTAGAGAGCACATCCTTCTATCCCGTCAGGTTGGTGTTCCATACATCGTTGTATACATGAACAAAGCTGACCAAGTTGATGAC
This sequence comes from uncultured Oscillospiraceae bacterium, assembly GCA_900542375.1. Lineage (GTDB taxonomy): Bacteria > Bacillota > Clostridia > Oscillospirales > Acutalibacteraceae > UMGS1071. Next base: position 787 of record UQNI01000070.1, read on the forward strand.
GAAGAGTTGCTAGACCTAGTAGAAATGGAAATCCGTGAACTACTAAACGAGTACGGCTTCCCAGGTGATGATACACCAATTATCCGTGGTTCTTCTCTAAAAGTTCTTGAGTCTACTTCTACAGACATCAATGCTCCAGAATACAAATGCATTCTAGACTTGATGAAAGCTGTTGACGAGTTCATCCCAACTCCAGAAAGAAAGAGCGACCAACCTTTCCTAATGCCTGTTGAGGACGTATTTACAATCACAGGCCGTGGTACTGTTGCTACTGGTAGAGTTGAGCGTGGTCAAATCAACGTTAACGAAGAAGTTGAAATTGTTGGTATGACTGAAGAGAGCAGAAAAGTTGTTGTTACCGGCCTAGAAATGTTCAGAAAAATTCTAGACTTTGCTGAGGCTGGCGATAACGTTGGTGTATTGCTACGTGGTGTTCAAAGAACTGAAATTGAGCGTGGTCAAATCCTAGCTAAACCAGGTTCCATTAAACCTCACACAAAATTCAGAGGCCAAGTTTATATTCTAACAAAAGAAGAAGGCGGCCGTCATACTCCTTTCTTCAACAACTATCGTCCACAATTCTACTTCAGAACAACTGACGTTACAGGTGTTATTACACTTCCAGAAGGTACAGAAATGTGCGTTCCTGGCGATAACGTTGAAATGGATGTTGAGTTGATTACTCCAATCGCTATTGAAGAGGGTCTACGTTTTGCTATCCGTGAGGGTGGTCATACAGTAGGTTCCGGCGTTGTTACAGCTATTAACGAATAATTAAAATCGTTTTGTAACGTAATATAAAAATAAGACCATCGGATAGATTCCGATGGTCTTATTTTTTACGTTTTAGTTATTAAAAAGTGTAGGATTGTCCTTGAAAATGTTTGTTTTTATTTGCGTGTTTTTCATGGGCTCTGTTTTTCTGCAATTGATTTTGTGTTGCTTGAGAATTCACAATGTCACACATTTCTTCATAAGAATTGCAATGTGTGCAGCTATCAATTAAAGCAGTTTGCTCTTCTTGAGAAGCAAGTGCAAAATTTCTTCTTGCTTCAGGATTTCTTGCAAGAACAGCGCCAATACCCATTGGAATGTTGTTGTATTGATTGTAATGCATTTTTATCACCTCACAATACTTATTATCTCCAACGACACGCAAATATGATTTCCAATTGTATACGGCAAAATTTGTACTGCTTCCATTGCGTAAACTATGTAAATTTGGCGCTTTCAGACTATTTTACAGGAATTTTCTGCTAAAAAATTTGTCAATTTCAATTTGTAAAAAATGTATTTTATCAAATTTTAAAATGGATATTTACATTAAGAAAAATTCGTGCTATACTAGCTATATCGAAATTTAAATATTTCCTTATCAAGAGTGACGGAGGGAACAGGCCCGATGATGTCCGGCAACCTACATATTTGTAAAGGTGCCAAATCCTGCGGTAAAGCCGAGAGATGAGGTTTGCAATTCACCGAACGGCTGCGAAGCGTGTTCGGTGTTTTTTGATATTTTTTATTTTTTGGAGGATACTATGTCTAAATACTTTTTTACTTCAGAGTCTGTAACAGAAGGACATCCGGACAAAGTCTGCGATAAAATTTCTGATTCTATTTTAGATGCTATTTTGGCTCAAGACCCAAAGGCTCATGTTGCTTGTGAAGTAACAGCAACAACAGGTATTATTAATGTAATGGGTGAAATATCCACAGAATGTTACGTTGATATTCCTTCTCTTGTGCGCGATGTCATCAAAGAAATCGGTTACGATGATCCTGCTTGCGGATTTGATGGCAATACATGTGCTGTAACCACTTCAATTGATGTACAATCTCCTGATATTGCAATGGGTGTAAACGAGTCTTATGAGTCACGTCATGGCGCAACAGATGAAAACGATAAGATTGGTGCCGGTGACCAAGGAATGATGTTTGGTTTTGCATGTGATGAAACACCGGAATTCATGCCTTTGGCAATTTCTTTGGCCCATAAATTAGCAAAACAATTGACAAAAGTTCGCAAAGATGGAACCTTATCATATTTAAGACCGGACGGTAAAACTCAAGTCACCATTGAGTATGATGATGACAAAGCTGTACGTGTTGATACCATTGTGTTGTCTACACAACATGACCCAAATGTTGCTCACGTAACTTTGTGCGATGACATTTTAAAACATGTCATTAAGCCTATTATTCCCGAAAATCTTTTAGATGATAAAACCAAATATTTCATAAATCCAACAGGAAACTTCGTAATCGGTGGTCCGGTTGGGGATACAGGTTTGACAGGACGTAAAATTATCATTGATACATATGGAGGTTACGGCAGACATGGCGGCGGTGCTTTCTCGGGAAAAGACCCAACCAAGGTAGACCGTTCCGGTGCATATGCAGCACGTTATGTTGCTAAAAATATTGTGGCTGCCGGTCTTGCTAAGAAGTGTGAAGTACAAATTGCATATGCAATCGGTGTTGCACGTCCTGTGTCTATTATGGTAGAAACATTCGGAACTTCTTCCTATTCCAATGACCAATTGGCAGAGGCAGTAAATCAAGTATTCGATTTACGTCCTACTTCCATCATTGAAACCCTGGAATTGCGTAAACCAATTTATCGTAATCTTGCCGCTTACGGACATATGGGTCGTGAAGATTTAAATGTTAGCTGGGAAAAGACAGATAAAGTAGAAGCTTTACGAAATGCATTAATGTGAAAGAAAAACACGTCATTTGACGTGTTTTTTATATTTGGTAGATTTACCCAAAATATATTATGATATTTATCCTATTTTTTTTACAATATTATACTATACTACTAGACATAGTATTCTTTGTAAGGTATACTATGTCTATATTTTAATTTTGAAAGGGAGTATTCTATGAAAAAGAAAACTTCGATGGTATCATTGGTAGCCGCACTAATTGTGTCCAGTGCCATTTTACCTGTGTCTGCAGCGGCCACATCGGCTCCTGTATCTGTAAGCAACGCGGAGGCAGCAAGTGGTGCTGCAGTTTCAGGAGATGTAAAATTGGATGAAACAAATTTTCCGGATTCTGTATTTCGTGAGTATCTAAAAACAAATTATGATAAGGATAAAAATAATAGTTTATCTCAAGATGAGATTTTAGCCATTCATGAAATAAAATTAGGGTACAGTGGTGTTACCAATTTAAAAGGCATTGAATTCCTGACCGAGATTACATATTTAGAAGTAATGGAAACAGGAATTACTGAATTAGATGTTACTAAAAATACAAAGTTAACTTTAATTGATTGTTCTAATACGAAAATCACTAATCTCGATTTAAGCCGCAATACGGCATTAAAAACACTGTGGTGCTATAGTGCTCCAATTACAGAATTGGATCTTAGTAACAATACTTCTTTGGGAGTCTTAAGAGCATCAGGAACAGCAATTACTGAATTAGATTTATCTAATAATAAAGAATTGACATATTTGGAGTGTGATAGCACCAATATTACCGAGTTGTCTCTTGCAAATAATCCTAAGTTACAGTGGTTGATTTGTGCTAATACCAAAATACAACAATTAGATGTTACACATCTATCTGATTTAAGAAGATTTGAAATTCATAATACAGGTATTACAAATTTAGACGTGACTAAAAATGAAAAATTAGTTCGTTTAGATTGTTCTAATACTCAAATAGGTAACTTAAATCTTGAAAATAATAGAAATTTACAAGTTTTACTCTGTGCTGACACTAGTTTAAATCAGTTAGATATTAGTAAGAATACTCAATTATTTTATTTTGATCTTAATAATACAAATATTTCAAATTTGAATGTTGACCATCTTGCAGACTTACAATACTTAGATGTGTCGGGTACTAAACTTGAAACTTTGAATGTGGAAAATAATAGTAAGTTAGAAGTATTACAGTATGATAACACACCTTTAATTGCGTTAAATGTGGGAAATAACCCACAACTACAAGATGTTATTGGTACTGCATTGCAGCAAAGATTAGAGATAACAGGCGGCTCATTTCAGTTAGCACAATTTTTCCCAACACTTGATATGAATAAAGTTGTGAATGTAACAGGTGCAACTTTAACAGACGGTATTGTATCTAATTATTTACCGGGACAACCAGTTACATATTCTTATAATGCTGGTACGGGCGCGAATGGACAACCAATTTATTTGACAGTTACTTTAAACTTGATGATTACCAATGTTTGGGAGCAAGAAATTTCAGCTTCTGATATGGTACTGGGAGAAAAAGTAAATGTTTCCGCAAAACCTGTTTTTGGAGATGTTCTATACGTTTATAGTCAACAAGAAAATGGTGTTTACACAGCTGATGAACCTACAACAGCAGGAGTATGGTATGTAAAGGCAATGGTAAATGGAAATGAATTTCTGACTGCACTAGAGAGCCAACCTGTTGCTTTTAATGTAACGCAACCGGATGGAGCACCGGAGAATTCTAATCATGATTCAAACCATGATAGTGGTAATCAGGATATGGTAAACAATGTAAAAACAGGTGATGAAACCACAGTTGGTTTATTAGCATCTGTATTTGCTGTGTCTGTAGGAGTTCTTGCGTCACTCAAAGTATTGAAGAAAAAGAAAAAATCTGACAAAATTTAGTTAAAAAAGCACCTGAAATTCATTTCAGGTGCTTTTTTATTTATCTGTTTTTATTTTTTTGAATGCAATTGCTGCTGCACAAGTTGCACTTACAAATACACCAATAGCAATATAAATATATAGCTGGGTATTATCGCCTGTTTGAGGAGAAACGGTGTTATTTTGGTCCATATTGTTGCTATCAGCTGTAGCGTTAATTACGGTTACATCTTTTACAGCTTCACAGTTTTTACAATGAATGGATTTACTTCCGTTTTCAGTTGCAGTTGGTTGTTGGTCAATGGTAAAGTCATTTTCCCAATCGTGCTCAGTCATTGGAATAATTTCTTCTTCCATGGTACTACATACAGTGCAGGTTCTTTGTTTCAAGCCTTCTTCGGTGCATGTAGCTTCTTTTATGATGGTCCAGTCACCATAAGAATGTCCTGTGGCAGGAACTTCGGTTGGAGCTGTCAAAATTTCATGACAAACAGCGCATTCGATTCCCTCTGTATAACCGTGTTCTGTACATGTAGGGGATACAGCAGGAATTATTTTCTCTGTATGTCCTAATGGGTCTCCGTATGTAAAGGTTGCGGTATCGCTTACTGCACCGCAGGTACAGGATTTATAATAGGTAGCTGCATGTGTACAATCTGCGTCTGATTTTTTGGTATATTCTTTTACAATTTCTTCTGTAAATTGATGTGGATGGGTGATAGAACCGTCAGGATTTTGCTCATAGTCGCCTGTATCGGGAACCCATTTGGAAACATCGGAAGAATAGGTACCGCCGGTTATTTCCAGTGCACCGGTGTCTTTGGCTTCGCTAACAGCTGGTTGTCCCTTTCTGCCTGTGAAAGTACCGCCATGGAAATAAGCGATTGCAGGCTGTTTGTCACCACCGTCATTATCATTTCCGATGAGAGCTGCTACTTTAGAAACACTGGTAAATGTACCACCATAGATGTGTGCTTCTACTTGTCCCACTTCACCGGCGATATACAGTGCATAGAATGCAGGGCCTGTTCCGTGGATAGGGCAAGCTACTGTTTCAAATGTTCCACCATAAATTTCAGCTAAACCGGCGGAAGAAGAAAATGCGCCTTGTGTACCAATCACAGTACCATCATAAAAATACATTTTTGCATTTACATTTTGGTTTCGTATGGTATAAGACCAAATGGAAGAATTGCAGGAACTGCAAGTTTCACCTTTGAATGTACCATTATAAATGGTAGTAATACCTTCGTTATATAAACTGCAGGTTGCACCGTCAAATGTTCCGTTATAAATGGTAAGTTCTGCGTTCGGACGATTTTTAATGGTTGCGCCATTTGCTAATTTGGCTCCGGTATAGGTACCGTTTTCAATGGTTAAAGTACCATAGTTGTCAATTGCACCATAACCACCATAAATAGATGCTGAGGTGTCAATGGTTCCGTTTCCCGTAACGGTTAAAGTACCATGATTGATGATAGCACGGCCTGCCAAAGAAGGAGAGGCAGAGGAATCTTCTTTAAAAGTAATACTTTGACCATTCATATTCAGGATTATATTTTTTCCTGCTGCCAGAGTAACAATATCGGACATCTCGGATATTTCGATGCTGTTGGTTAGGGTAACGGTAGTTTGCACACCGTCTTCCGGTACTGCATTGAAAGCTTCTTGCAGTGAAGCATAAGAAATATCACCAATCTGTGCACTTCCGCTTTCACTTGCAAGTACAGCGGAGGTTGGAACAATGGCTACGATTAGCGCAAACAATAGTAAAAAAGGCAATAGTTTACGTTTCAATTTGTACACTCCAAACATTATTATATTGTTATATTTTGCTGAATAAACTAGTTTTGAGTAAAAACTGTTTTTTGACTATGATGTTTTACTTTTTTGAACACATTCTAAACCAGTACGAATAATTTGCCTGTACATTTCGGCATAGGGTTTGTCATAAAATTTTTCTTTTTTTAAGCTTTGTATTTCCGCTTCTAAATCCGGAGGAATGGTGATCATGATACGCTTATTTTCTGCTTTCATAGGTTCATCTCCTCTCTTAAAGTTCATCACCGATACACCTGTCGTGATTATAGTTCATCTATGATAAACTTGTCAATTATTTTAGTAAAATTTTGGCATTTTTTGTATTTACATCAGTGTATCACTGATGTATAATTATCACTGAGGTGATAATTATGCCAACAGAAAAACCAAGGTATTGTATTACTGTAGATGATGAAACTCTGAAAGAAATAGATGATTTTAGATTTGAAAATCGTTACAACAGCCGTTCCAAAGCAACATTGGAGTTGATTCGAATGGGATTGGAATCTTTAAAAACAAACGAAAAAGATAATTTAAAAAAATAAAATAATCCGCATAAAAAAACAGGTTGTAATTTACAACCTGTTTTTTATGTTGCTTACCATAAATAATGACTCATGCCGCAGTAGCTTCTTTTTATTCGATACATACAATAGAGTG
>UQNI01000071.1 GCA_900542375.1 uncultured Oscillospiraceae bacterium
ACTGTTACAGATGCTGCAAGATATTTTGGTAAAACCAAAGTATCTGTAACACGCACTTTGGATTCTCTGGAAAAGTTGGGTATAGTAGAGAGAACACAAGCCAGAAAAACAGTGCTTTCACACTATGGAACAAAGCTTGCTCAAAAATTTCAACAGCAGTATCAAATAGCAGAAAGGTACATGCAATATTTAGACCTAACCCCATTACAGGCAAAAAATAATGCTTTATCTGCGTTACTTGCAGGATTTTCGGAAGAATATTTAAACCGAATGCAAGAACAGGAAGAACGCATGTATATCAAAGAAGTGTTTGCCGGACGCCAAAATTTCAGTGGACAAGAGTTGTGTGATTATTTGAAAGATGGCAGCTACTTCTTTCCTTTTGTTATTTATAGAGAGCATATCAAAAATGGAAACAATATTTCAATGGGTAACAGAGGGTTTGAACACCCGTGTGAACTGATTGTAAAAGACCATATTGGAACTATTTATCTTACAATAAAAACAGTTAGCGCACCTTCTGCCTTAACAGGCCAATTAATGGAAGGCCGTATCAAATCGCTTTCTTATCAGCTTAATGGTAAATTGGTAAACGCCGAACAAGAAGGGCGATACTATTGTTTTCCCGCCAAAGCGCTTCAATTTATTTCAATGGGGAGTGGCCGTGATATTGTATTGCATGGAAGTGTATGTATGCAAATGCAATGTAGCGTGGGAATTATTCATATGCCGGAAAGTTTAGCGATTTTTACCATGTTTATATCTTAAAATCTTGTAATTTTAAAATTTTCTGTTTCACATTTGAAACAGAAATAATTTCTTTCTATTTCCTATCAAATTTCTATCATTTACAAATTATTGTATCAAATAATGGCTGAAATAAGCCGTATTTTGTTTCATTTATGAAACAAAACGCCTATTTACAGTATCTTTTTGTAATGCTATATTTATTTTGCTTTAAGAACCTACTCTGATTGAGGGTATTTTTTTAAAGAAAAAGTTAGCTTCAGCTAACCTGTTTTGTTTCTTAACATGGTTTTCGTTTTCCACTAAAAAAACGAACCCAAAAATCGAAAAAGCGTAGGCAAAGTTTTTTCAATGAAACCATGAGAAAAGAAGGAGGGTTCCGTATATAGAGGAAATTGTGGGTTACTATGTTATCATCATGAGTTAGCTTAAACTAACTCAAATCATTCTCTTATGGATTGATAGGAAAAAGGAGGAATTTAAAACTATGAACAGAACTAAGGCAAAATTTGTAAGGAGAGGTCTTTCAGCTTTTCTTGCCTTGACTATGGTTCTTGGAATGGGAATCATCAATGTCTTTGCGGCGGGAACAGACTCGAATTCAACTAATAAAAATGTTACCCAATTGAGCGCACCTGTAGAGGATGGCGTTTATTATGCAAATATTAACCTGAGAAACGCAAGCCGCCCTACACAATCTTCTATGGGAAATACCGCTTTGCGTGGAAGTGAAAGCTATCTTGCAAAACAACCCAACGACACCGACTATAAACAACTGATTGTTGTAAAAGACGGCAAGGCAACTGCTTTGGTAGAGTTTATGCCAATGGGATATATCGGTACGTATGGTATGCTTGCAGAACTGGAATCAGTAACTCCTACACAATGCACTAGATTTGGAGTACCTGATGCAAACTATACTACCTATACATCTGCAAACATTCTTTCATATCACAAAACAACGGATGGAGAGGTCGTATATGACGACTATAACAATCCTAACTCTTCATCTGTGTTTGACGGTGAAGGTGAAAACTGCAAACGTCCGGCTGGATACGGTCGTGAGGAAGAATATGTAAATATTTCCGGTCAACCTTATGCTCATCTCATGGCATTGGATGTTACACCAATCCAAATTGAAGGCATTGGAGATACAGCTGATTCTTCTGATCCTTCTACATTTACAGCTGACCACGCAGCATTTGTTCATGTGTTTGTACCAGTTATGTTCGCTATTTCTACCAGCAGCGGTGACCAATATGCAAGAATGGAAGTAGATTGGGAGAATTTACAAAAAGTTGATAATCCTGAAGAAAATGTGCAGTATCAACTGTATCTTGCAACTCAAGTGCAAAAAGGAAATTATACAGATGCTTCTTATAACGCTTTACAAACAGCCATTACTTCTGTAAAAGAGAGATTAACAAATATTTGGCCTTCTCAAACACTTGAAATGTCAGGCTCCGATTTTTCTGCACAACCTGTTTTAAATATGAATGAGCCTGACGCTGACGAACAAGCTCAATTGGCATCTCAACTAGCAACAGCTATGAATAATCTGGAAGAAAAAGGGGATAAAACTTCTTTAAATTCTTTGATTACAGAAGCAGAACAGAAAGTAGAAACTGACTATACTACAGCATCTTGGGCAACATTCCAAGAAAAATTGACAGCAGCAAAAGAAGTACAAAACAATTCTGATGCAAGCACTTCTGAGATTACTGCTGTAGTAAACGATTTGCAAACAGCAATGGACGCTTTGGTAAATCGTGCAAATACTGACAATCTTTCAGCCTTAATTGCAACCGCTAAAGCAAAACAGAATGACGGTTATACAACTGACAGCTGGAATGCCTTACAAACAGCAATCTCCGAAGCGGAAGCTGTTATTGCAAATCCGGATGTTTCACAAAGCGACATTGAAAGTAAATTAAACGCACTTCAAAATGCATTGGATGCTTTGGTGGTTGATGGAGACAATTTGGATAAAAATAATTTGCCTGACGGAACTTATTCTATTTACGGCGAAATGATTAAAATGAATCGCCAAGAAAAGTCTATGAGCAATGACGCAATCAATCACTACATTAAATTGACAGTGGAAAATGGTCAGTATTATTTAACCATGGACTTTAAAGGTCTGTCCTATTTGAACAGATTTGGTTATTTGGCAGAACTTTCCTACTATGAGAATGGTTATACATTCGGCAGTTTTGGTTCTATCAATGGTACTCGTGTTTTAGCTGATGTGCTAACGACTCAGAAAAACGATGACGGCAGCGATGTCATAGACGAATTTAATCAGGCAGGCGGTTCTTCCGAAGGATTGCTATATCCTGACCAAGTGAAATTCCCATTGGTAGCAGACGCTTTGGCTGACCCTGACGGTTATGTTCCTCTACATGTGTTTGTACCTGTAATGGAAGATATCTCTGAAGGAACCGGAGACCAAGATGTTCTGTTAAAATTGGATTGGTCCACTTTGACAGCTACTTCTGAAGACGATCCAAACTTTAATCCTGATGATAACCAAGAGCAATCTCCTGCAGTTGATTTGGTAGATACAGCAACCGGTATTAAAGTACATGCTGATGCCGGTACATTACCGGAAGGTGTAAAACTTGTAGTAGAACCAATTACTTCCGGAGCTGACTATGATAAAGCTACGGTTTCTCTTATGGATGTAGGCAAGAAATTTAAACTGTACAACATTCATTTGGTTGACGCTCAAGGCAATGAAGTACAACCAAACGGTACTGTAACAGTCAGCTATCAAATTCCTGAAGGATATGACGCTAATAATCTTGCTGTTTACCGTATGAATGAAGACGGAAGCAAAACATTAATTAAAGGCACAGTAGAAAACGGAACCTATTCCGTAATTCAAAAAAGCTTTAGCCAATATGCACTTGTAGAAAAGGGCAGCACAATTACAGATGCGCAAAATACAGCAAACAGCCCTAAAACAGGCGACGCTACAATGATTGGCGTATTTAGCTTCATCGCTTTGGCTTCTGCCGGCGCGATTGCTGTTACTCTTATTGCAAGAAAACGCAAAGCTGAATAAGGAGAATTGATATGGTTAATACTGCATCAAAGCTATTTAAGGCACTGTGCAGTATGGTTGTAATGCTCGCTTTGGTGGCGAGCATTACTTCTATACATGTATCTGCCGCCTCACATGGCATTTATACCGCGACAGCAGCACCGCATTACAGACATCCAAACACAGGTGTGATTGAAGATTCCGGCGGTGAAGGTTCTGCGGTATTGGGACAATCTATGACAGACAGTGCAACCGATACTCATGCGCTTGTTGAGGTAGATGCAAATGGAAATACATATGCCACAATACGTCTGAAACTCTCACAATATACTTCCAATCAACAATTTTATATTGATACTACGGGAAACGGTTCTTACACACCTGTCTCTGCAACTATCATGCAGGAAGATTATGCAAATGATACAACGGACTACCGTATCAAAGTTCCCAGTGAAAATACCATTATTCGATGCACCATGTATGTAGAGCCTATGGGACGCAATGTTGTTTGGTACATTACGTTATCTAATCTGCAGTCCGGTTCCGGAGACTTTATTACCAGCATTACCGTAAATAATACCCCTGTACAAGAACCGACAGTTCCTGCACAAACCCAAGAACCAGCCCAATCTCAGCAGGAATCTTCTGCTCCTGAAACTGTTTCTTCTGAAACAACCAGTTCTGAAACTGCGTCTTCAGAAATCACCAGTGAGACGCCTTCAGAAACTTCATCTGTTTTGGGAATACAAGAATTCGATGTTACCAGCGATACATCTTCTGACATTGGCTCAGAATCAGACGGAGCTAATACTGCGGTTATTTGGGGCGTTATCGGAGGTGTAGTCGCTGTCATTATCATAGGCGGCTGCATTTGGTACTTCTGTTTCTTTAAAAAGAAAAACTAGGAGGCCGGTCAAATGAAAATGAAAAAATTTTTGACCTTAGGACTTGCTGCCATTATGGCAGTTTCTATGGTAGGATGCGTCAATCAGCACCCTGAAGAGGCAAACGGTACAGCTGCATCTTCTGATGATGTAAGAATTGTCGCAACTTCTCCCGCTACTGCAGATATCTGTGACAGATTAGAGCTTGATTTGGTAGGCGTTTGTTCTTCCACACTCAGCACCATTCCGGAACGGTACAAAGATGTCACACAAATTGGTACAGCTATGTCTCCTGATTTGGAAATATTGAAATCGTTAAAGCCTGACTATGTACTTTCTCCAAGCAGCCTGCAAAGTGATTTGCAGCCCAAATATGAATCTATCGGAGTCAATTCCATCTTTTTAAATCTGAAGAGTGTGGAAGGCATGTATGCTTCTATTTCAGACCTTGGACAAAAATTTGACAGGGAAGAGCAAGCACAAGCATTGGTAGATGAATTCAATGCATTTATGGAGGAGTACAAAAAGAAAAACGAAGGCAAAGAATCTCCTCGCGTACTTGTATTGATGGGATTACCCGGCTCCTACATTGTTGCAACAGAAAACAGCTATGTGGGCAGCTTAGTAAAATTGGCAGGCGGCGTTAATGTTTATCAAGGAACCGACCAAGAATTCTTAAATGCAAACACAGAAGATATGCAAAGTAAAGATCCGGACATCATTGTACGTGCAGCGCATGCACTGCCGGATGATGTAGTAGAAATGTTCAAAGAAGAATTTGAAACAAATGATATTTGGAAACATTTCCGCGCTGTTCAGGAGGGCAGAGTCTACGACTTATCTTATGACAAATTCGGTATGAGTGCAAAATTTAACTATCCGGAAGCTTTAGAAGAATTACAGCCGATGCTGTACGGAGAAGATTCATAAAAAACACAGTAATGTTTATGAAAGAATGTGTTTACAAGGAGGACGCTTGTGGTAAGCAAACTAAAAATTATTTTATCCTTTTCCATCACAGCGGTGGCTCTTGTTGTTCTATTTCTGTTTGCCGTAAACACAGGGAGTTTAAAAGTGACACCCATAGAATTGTTCAAAGGATTATTTATTTCATACAACGAAAATGTAGCGACCATTTTCGATCTCCGTTTTCCGCGTATCTTTATTGCAATTTTGGGTGGAGCAGCCACCGCAGTTTCCGGCGTACTGCTGCAAGCTGTGATGAAAAATCCGTTGGCTGACCCGGGAATTATCGGCATTAGCTCAGGAGCCAGTTTAACTGCTGTATTAATTACAGCTTTTGTTCCTGCTTTGTATTATTTTACCCCTTTATTTGCGTTTTTGGGAGGCATGCTGGCTTTTATTCTCGTATACAGTTTGTCTTGGAAAGGCGGACTTTCACCGGTACGTATTATTTTGGTCGGTGTAGCAATAGAAGCCATGCTTTCAGGTATTATGAGCGCATTTAATTCGGGTACGGGCAGCAATTATTCCGGTGTAGCGAGTATTGTGAATGCAAATATCAGTATGAAAACATGGGATGATTTCTACACACTGCTTTGGTATGTATTGGCAGGACTGATTGCTTCCTTTTTTGTTGCCGGCGCTTGCAATTTGTTGGCGTTGGAAGATAAAACAGCACGTTCATTGGGCGTAAATGTTACAAGCAGCCGCATTATCATATCAATTATCGGAGTGCTTCTGGCCAGCATTTCTACGGCTATCATCGGACCTATCAGTTTTTTAGGCTTAATCGTTCCTCATATTGCCAGATTGCTGGTTGGAAGTAATCATAAATTGTTAATTCCGTATTCTATTTTACTTGGAGCATTTACTTTGCTTTTGGCAGATACATTGGGACGCACCATTGCAGCCCCATACGAAATCAGCGCATCTATTATTATGGCGGTGATTGGCGGTCCGTTCTTTATTATATTGCTAAGGAGGTCCAGACAAAAATATGCAGGATAATATTTTTACCGTAAAAGACCTCTCATTTGCTTATGGAAAACAAAAAGTTTTGGACGATTTGGCACTTACGTTGCATGAAGGAACCATCACAACGCTGATTGGAGCAAACGGCTGTGGGAAATCCACTTTGTTTAATTTAATGACCAAAAACTTAAAACCGGATTCCGGAGAAATCTTCCTTCGCGATAAAAATATAGCAGATTTGAAATTAAAAGAATTTGCCAGAGAAGCTGCTATTGTACATCAGTACAATACCGCACCTATAGATATTTCCGTGGAAAAGCTTGTCTCATACGGCAGAACACCGTACCATACCATGGGGCTTTCTCCGAATGTAAAAAAAGACGAAGAAAAAGTCAACTGGGCAATGGAAATAACCGATACATTGAAACACAAACACAAGGCGGTATCCCAGCTATCCGGCGGACAAAAACAGCGTGTTTGGATTGCAATGGCATTGGCACAAGATACAAAAATATTATTTTTGGACGAACCTACTACCTATTTGGATATACGCTATCAACTCCAAATTTTAAAGTTAATTCGTCAGCTGAATCAGGAATATAATCTCACAATTGTTATGGTCCTGCACGATATTAATCAATCTTTATATTACAGCGATGAAATTATTGCGATGAAAGACGGAAAAATTATTGCGCAAGGACTTCCGGAGGATATCATTACACCGGAGTTGGTAAAATCTGTTTTTGATGTGGAATTAAATATTTCAACGGAAAACGGAAAGCCGTTTATCTTACCAATTTAAAAAAGATGAAACGTCTTATATTAATAAGGCGCTTTATCCGTAAACAGACAGAAGGGAGGCTACTGCCATGAAACAGAAAAAAACAGTAGAAGATTACTTAAAAACCATATACATCTTACAGTGCCGTAACGGAATTGTCCGCGGCTCTGATATCGCGCAAGAGCAAAATGTTTCTCGCCCTACCGTCTCCATTGCTTTAAAAGATTTAGAGCAGGAGGGCTATCTGTTTACGGATGAAGCGCATGAAATACATTT
>UQNI01000072.1 GCA_900542375.1 uncultured Oscillospiraceae bacterium
GGCTAAAACGTTCTTGCCAACAGCCAAAACCTTAGTTTTGTTGCTGTTTTGAGGTTGTTATAGCATAGAAAAAATTGCGAAGCGATTTCCAAGGAATAAATGTTGAAATAGTTTCACAACGGTTCGTATTTGTTTTGATGTTGCTATGAGGTTGATACAGCACAATTTTGACAACATGGATGAATAATAAGAAAAGCTCTGCATATGCAGAGCTTTTCTTATTATTCATTATTTTTTGTTTGTTCATCCAGTTTTTCTTTGGCGATAGACAACATTAATTTAATTCGATTTTCTTGATTGACTCTTGTTGCACTTGGGTCATAGTCAATAGGAACGATGTTGGCTCTGCTGTCTACTTCGTTAATTTTGCGAATCATACCTTTTCCGCAAATATGGTTTGGCAGGCATCCAAAGGGCTGAGCACAAACAATATTTTCATAGCCTGCTTCGATTAGCTCTAAAATTTCAGCTGTAAGCAGCCAGCCTTCACCCATTTTATTTCCATAGCCAATTACACCTTTTGCTAATTTTTTTACATGATAATAGTCAGCAGGCGCCAGTACTTCCGGGTGCTCTTTAAACGCTTTAATCATAACAGTTTGTAGGGATAGCAAATAATCCAATAAAATTTTATTAATTTGATATTTAATCGTATTGCCGCCATATAGTTTTATATCATCCAAACGATTGTCAATTTTAAAAAGAACAAAGTTTACAATTCCCGGGACATAAACTTCACAGCCTTGAGACTTTAAAAAATTTTCAAGGTCGTTATTGGCAATCGGAGCATATTTTACGTAGATTTCTCCAACAACGCCCACTTTAATTTTTGGAACTCGGTGGATAGGGATAGAGGCAAAGTCTTTTACAATTTTTTTTGCGTTATTGCCAAACTGAGATTTGGATAAGCCTTCGCCCTTCCTAAGTTGTTTGGAAAGCAACCCAATCCATTTTTCTACCATTTTTTCAGCATCGCCTTTGTGGTCTTCATACGGTTCGATGTTGTTTTTCAGCTGCATCAAAACATCACCATAGTATAAAACGGAAATCATTTTGCGCAGAAACGGAATGCTTGCAGAAAATCCCGGATTTTTTTCCATGCCGTTTAGATTCATAGAAATAACAGGAACTTGAGGATATCCTGCACGAATCAATGCTTTGCGTAGCAAATGAATGTAGTTGGAAGCACGACAGCCGCCACCTGTTTGTGTAATGATAAGCGCTACTTTATTGACGTCATATTTACCGCTGTTTAAGGCGTCAATAAACTGCCCAATTACCAGCAAGGCCGGATAGCATGTATCGTTATGTACGTATTTTAGCCCTTCCTGTGCAATATTGGGGCTGGATGTACTGAGCAATTCTACCTTGTATCCAAAGCTTTTCATCACTTCCAGAACCAGACGAAAATGAATTTCAATCATGGTAGGGCATAAGATGGTATATTCTTCTTTCATTTCTTTTGTAAACAGCAAACGACCTGTTTCGTCATAAACCAATTCAGCCATGTAAAAGACTCATCTCCTTTATCAAGGGCGTAATATCATGAAATGCTGTGAGCCCTTTTCATACAGCATACATTCATACGGATATATGGAAAAATAACAGTTATTGTTCCAGCGCGGCAAATAAGCTGCGAAGCCTAATTTTAACAGCGCCAAGGTTAGTAATTTCATCAATTTTTATTTGTGTGTAGATTTTACCGCTTTTCTCTAAGATACTGCGTACTTCATCGGTCGTAATTGCGTCAATTCCGCATCCAAACGAAACCAGCTGTACCAAATTAAACTGCGGTTTATCACAAATATATTCTGCCGCAGCATACAGTCTGGCGTGATATGTCCATTGATTCAAAACGGTTGTATTTAGTTTCTCTACTTTATTACTGATGACATCTTCCGTTACGATACAGGCGCCCAAGCTTGTAATCAGTTTATCAATACCATGATTGATTTCAGGGTCTAAATGATATGGTCTTCCGCAAAGAACGATGATGGGCATTTGATTTGCTTCGGCCTGGCGAATCATGGCATCGCCTTCTTTGCGAATGGTATCCAAATAGTGCTCATATTCTGCATATCCCTTTTCGGAAGCTGTTTTTACTTCCTTTAAGCTGATGCCATCGAAATATTTTGCAAGGACTCCATGCATTTTTTCAGGGAAATCTTTTTTACGATGTACACCCAAATAATCGTTAATAAAGTTTAGACCTTCCAATTCAGATACATTGGCAGAGATTACTTCCGGATAATATGCAACAACGGGACAGTTATAATGATTATCGCTTAAACCCTCATCAAAATTGTATGTAAGGCAAGGATAAAAAATAGTTTTTACTCCTTCATCAATTAAAGTACAGACATGACCATGCATTAATTTGGCAGGAAAACACACGGTGTCAGATGGAATGGTGTGTTGACCTTTAATATACAACTCACGGTTGGAGAGGGGAGAAGTTACTACTTCAAAGCCAAGAGATGTAAAAAATGCATGCCAGAACGGGAGCATTTCATAAATATTCATTCCCATAGGCAATCCAATTTTCCCTCTTGGTCCGGGAACAGGTTGATAGCTTAAAAGCGTCTTCATTTTAAACGCATACATGTTAGGAGCATCAATAACCTCTTTTTGTTTAATCGGTTTGTCGCATCGGTTACCGCCTATAAATTTGCGATTTCCATCAAACATATTTACCGTTAGTTTACAATGATTGTTACATAGTCCGCAAGTGACTAGTTTTACTTGGTGAGAAAAATCTTTCAATTGCTGTAAGGTTAGCATTTGGCCTTTTGATTGATTGTGTTCTTTTGCATATACTGCGGCACCGTAAGCACCCATAAGACCTGCGATATCAGGGCGAATGACATTTACGCCCATTTCCTGTTCAAATACGCGCAACACGGCGTCATTTAGAAAGGTACCGCCTTGTACAACAATATGTTTTCCCAATTCTTCCGGAGAAGCGGCACGGATTACTTTATAAATTGCATTTTTGACAACACTGACAGACAGCCCGGCAGAGATATCTTCTGTGGTAGCGCCATCCTTTTGTGCTTGTTTTACAGAAGAGTTCATAAAAACAGTACAACGGGAACCCAAATCTACAGGACGTTTTGCAAATAAGCCCAATTTGGCAAAGTCTTGAATCTCATACCCAAGCGTATTTGCAAATGTTTGAAGAAAAGAACCGCAGCCGGAAGAACAAGCTTCATTTAAGAAAATATTATCAATGGTATGATTGCGGATTTTAAAGCATTTCATATCCTGACCGCCAATGTCAATGATAAAATCTACTTCAGGTAAAAAGGTCTTTGCAGCAGTATAGTGAGCAATGGTTTCTACAATACCATAGTCAAGACCAAACGCATTTTTCAGCAGTTCTTCACCATAGCCGGTAACAGCGCTGCATTTAATTTGAATGTTTGGATATTGTTCATATAAATGAATCAAATGTTCTTTTATAATCGGAATTGGGTCACCTGAGTTACTCTGATATAACTCGTCTAAAATTTCATTGTCTGAACCGATAACTACAGCTTTAATGGTAGTAGAACCGGCATCAATACCAAGATAAGCTTCGCCTTGATAATTTGCGATATCTCCACGCTTTGCAACATCTTTGTTATGGCGTTGTGAAAATTCTTCATACTCCTCTTGGGACTGAAAGAGAGGTGGAATGGATAAAAATTCACCGGACTGTGTATAATTTTTTACACTGTCTATGGCTTTATCCAAATCAATTTCTTCACTGCAGCCATAAGCTGTTCCCAACGCAACAAAGTACAAAGAATTTTCCGGGAAAATACCGGTTACATTCAAAGCTGTATCAAAACTTTTGCGTAATTCGGATAAAAAGGTGAGAGGACCACCCAGATATACAACATTTCCTTTAATTTCTCGTCCTTGAGCCAAGCCTGCAATCGTTTGATTTGCAACCGCAGCAAAAATACTTGCGGCAATGTCACTTTTACGGGCACCTTGGTTCAACAATGGCTGGATATCAGACTTGGCAAACACACCGCAGCGAGATGCGATGGTATAAATTTTTTCGTGTTCTTTTGCAATATTATTTAACTCTTCGGGGGATAAATGCAGCAAAGTAGACATTTGGTCGATAAAAGCGCCTGTACCGCCTGCACAGGAACCATTCATGCGAACTTCCATGCTGCCGCTTACAAACAGAATTTTTGCATCTTCACCGCCTAATTCAATAATAACATCGGCATTCGGTATTAATTTTTTGGTAGCGGTTCTGGTAGCATATACTTCCTGAACAAAAGGAAAGTTACATTCCTGAGCAATACCCATTCCGGCTGATCCGGAAACAGCCAGCTGAACAGGTTGCTTTTTAACAACCTCATTTTTAATTTTTGTTAATAAAGCCGCCATTTTCTCAGTGATTTGAGAATAGTGCCTTTCGTAGGATTCAAAACAAATTTGTTCGTTTTCATCCAAAACAACGCATTTGATTGTTGTAGAGCCAACATCCAAACCAATCTTCATCATTTTTCTTCACCATGTTTCTTTTCTTACAAAATTCATTATCTGCGTAGATACTAATTTATCATATTAGGTGTGCATGTCATTTAGCCTCGTATTTTCTTTTAAAATCGCATTTGCTTTACATATAAGGTGCAACAGCTGTTCAAAGTCTTTTGTACCCATTTTGGTACGTATTAATTCAATGGACTTTGTATACTCATTACATGCCGTTTCTATTAATTTTTTTCCTTTTTCCGTTACGGTTATGGTATAGCTTCTTCCGTCAACCTGAGAGGGACAATGCTCTATGTACTCATGTTCCTTTAAAATTTTTAAAATAGCGGTTGCGGAAGGTTTGGTAATACCAAATTGATTGCTGATTGTAACGGGAGTGACAGGTTCTTTTGCAAGATTTGCATAAATTAATACACCCATTTCGCTATGCCGAATTGGTATACAGCACTTTTTATTTAGGTTTAATCTACAAAATAGAGCAACGTTCATTGCAGCCATATTTGTATTATGATCCATGTTTACATCTCCCAAGAATTAGTTAGCTAAACTAACTATATAGCAATCTTAATCTTAAGCAAAAAAGCACGGAATGTCAATAGGTTTGATGAGGTTTTCTTTAAAGTGGATTAATTTTGTATACTTTAACTACAATTTTAAGAAAAATTTATATCGTCATAGGGAATGGTAAAGTAAAAACAAAAAGAACCGCCCCAAATCGTTAGAAGAAGTTCTAACAAAAAAGGAGTCGGTTCAAAATATCAATATTTTTATGCTTGCATTCTACGTGGTTCGGAAGAATACAAGGTAATACAATCTTTAGGACAAACATCCACACATGCACCGCAGGCAGTACATTTATCAGGATCAATAATAGCGCGGAAGTTTTCAATTTTGATTGCATCATATTCACAGGCTTTTACGCATTTCATACATGCAATACAGCCCACTTTACATGCTTTGTTGGTGATGTTACCTTTGTCTTGGCTGTTGCATCGTACAACTGCCTGCTCTTTTAAAGTAACAAGACGAATCAGATTTTTAGGACATTCTTTTACGCACATTGTACATGCAGTACATTTTTCAGGATTTACTACGGCAACACCGTTTACAATGTGTATTGCATCATATTCGCATACATTGACGCAGTCACCAAAACCCAAACAGCCATACTGACAAGTTTGTGTACCGCCGGACATCATAGATGCCGCAGCGCATGATGGAATGCCTTTGTAATCCATTTTCTGAGAGGTGTGTTCCGGAGTACCGTTACAGTGAACCATTGCAACTTTAGGTACCAGTGTAACAGCACCTCCACCTAATAATTCACTGATTTTTTGAACAACTTCCGGTCCGCCCGGGGCGCAAAGACCATTTTCGGCACTGCCTTCACATAGGGCAGAGGCATAGCCGGAACAGCCGGAATATCCACAGGCACCGCAGTTAGCACCCGGTAAAACTTCTGTTACCGCTTCTACACGTTCATCAACCGGAACATGTAAAATAATTGCTGCAACTGCCAGCACAAGGCCTAATACAAGACCAATACCAACAACAATTGCAATAGGAATAAAAATTTCATATGCCCACATGATTTATACCAACCTCTCTTAACCTAACATACCGTCTACTAAACCTTGGAAACCAAAGAAAGAAACAGCAAGTAGAGATGCAGCGATTAATGTAATTGGAAGACCTTTTAAGAAATCAGGAATATCGCAAGTCTCCAGTTTTTGGCGAACGCCGGCAAATAGAACCATTGCAACTAAAAAGCCCATACCACTACCAAAAGCACTGGTCATAGATTCTGCAAAGCCATAATGGGTAATGGGGTCTAAAGTATTCTCAATTACCAATGTAGTAATACCAAGAACAGCACAGTTGGTTGTGATGAGTGGCAAATAGATACCAAGTGAATTATAAAGTGGAGGCATAAACTTGCGAAGAACCAGCTCAATCAACTGTACCAATGCAGCAATGATAATGATAAATACAACGGTTTGTAAATAATCAAAACCTAAAGGCATCAATACATACATGTAAATCGGCCAAGTTACTGCAGTTGAAATTAACATAACAAAAATAACTGCAGCACTCATACCCACAGCAGTATTTAACTTTTTAGAAACACCCAGGAAAGGACAAATACCTAAGAATTTACTCAGCAAAAAGTTTTCAGTTAAAATACCGGCAAGGAAAATGCTTACAAGGCTTTTAAACATTATCATCTGTTCCGCACTCTCCTTTGCTAATCTTTGAACAAGATGCACTCATCGGACATCCACCACAGCCCAGTTCGGCTTTTTTGCCTTTGGTTAATTTGTTTACAATAGCAACTAGGATACCATAGACAAAGAATCCACCCGGAGCAAGAATAAAGATAATAATTGGATCCATAAAGGAAATAGTTACAGGTGCGCCAAAGATAGTACCCGAACCTAAAAGTTCACGGATGCAGCCCATAACCAGCAGGGCAGCGGTAAAGCCGATACCCATTCCAAGACCGTCTAAAACAGAAGGAATCACAGGGTTTTTGCTGGCGAATGCTTCAGCACGACCAAGAATGATACAGTTAACAACAATTAAAGGTAAATAAATACCAAGAGATTTATCAATTGCCGGTACAAAAGCTTTTACCAGCATTTGTACCACAGATACGAAGCCTGCAATGATGGTAATGTATGCAGGAATACGTACCTTATCCGGAATAATTTTACGGCATGCGGAGATAACCAAGTTAGAACAAATTAGAACAACAGTAGCTGCCGCTCCCATACCTAAGGCACTCATTGCACTTGTACTAACAGCCAAAGTAGGGCAAGTACCAAGCACCAAACGGAAAACAGGGTTTTCCTTTAAAATACCTTTTGTCTGCCGTAATGATATAGATCAGCGCTCCGCCTAAAAGGACAGCCAGCACCCCTGCACTTATAAGGTAATAATAATATTTAACCCGCAGTATATCAAAATAATAATTTTTAAATACCACTGGAAATACGGCCAGC
>UQNI01000073.1 GCA_900542375.1 uncultured Oscillospiraceae bacterium
AGCATGCCGGACGGGAATGCGAACTCGTTGTAATGAGTAGCCTGAAGAGCGCGCTCACGCTGCTCAACGGTTACTTCCGGAAGATCACGGACTGCGTAAGTGAAATGATGCGGTGCGGGTACGTTCAGCGGATACTGCTTGCTCATAATAAATTACCTCCAGTTGTGTGTTTTGGAGGTACCCCGGTTGTCAAAGCCGAATTTTCCGGTTCCGGCTTTGCTTAGCGGACAGCACCTTTCTTTTTTGCTGTTTTCTTCTCTTGTGTTATATAAGATTTCAAGCTATAATATTTTAGAAAACAATAATTGATTAGGAGAAATTATGAATAAGCATGCTTATTTAATCTTAGTACAAAACCAACCGGAATTATTAGAATATCAACTACCATTATTAGACCACGCACGAGTAGATTTATATATCCATATAGACAAAAAAGCAAAGAAGTGTCGTCCCGAATCTCTAAAATCTTTGGTGAAGGAATCCAAAATCTTTTTTATCAACAGTACCGCTGTTTCATACGGTTCTTATACTCAAATTCAATGCCAATTTGAATTAATGCGGCAAGCTGCAAAGCAAAAATATTCTTATTACCACTTCTTGTCTGACTGTGATTTACCTTTACGTACCCAAGAACACATTTTGGATTTCTTTGAATCACATCAAGGAAGAGAATTTGTCAATATTTATGGAAAAAACTTTTCAGACGGTATGCGCAGACGTTTTAATTATATCAAAGAAGCATTTGATGCCGGTTTTCGCCTATTTGGACGCAAATCTGAAAAACTGGAATATCCATGGTCATTAAGTACAAAGCTGAATCCGGAAACAAAGATTTCTTCAGATGCAGGATTTCAGCTGCAAGCCGGCATAAATGCATGCAGTATTACCCATGACTTAGTTAGCTTAATTTTATTAAAAGAGCCATGGTGCGAGCAATATCTATCTAAAATGGGTGGTGTTTGCGAACTGTTTTTCCAAACGATTTTATGTAACTCTATGATGAAACAAAATATTTATTATCATCAATATGATAATTGGTCAAATGCAACTATGCGCTATATCGACTATAAACAAGGAAATCCCTATGTCTGGCAAAAAAAAGATTTTGATACGTTAATCCGTTCACCTTATTTATTTGCCGGCCCCGTACATTTAAAAGGAAAAGACAGTGTTGCAAAAGATATTTATGATTATGTAGCGGAAAAACAAAAAAAATAAAAAAGGCAGCAGTTGCTGCCTTTTTTATTTAAGTATTCTCTGGTATATGTTCATGTCCCCATTTACAAATCTCTTGTAAAATCGGCATAATAGATTGTCCCTTTTCCGTTAAGCTATATTCCACTTTAGGCGGAACTTGAGGATATTCACGACGTATCAACAATCCATCTCTCTCCAACTCTTTCAGCTGCGTAGAAAGCATCTTATGGGTTACCTTTCCTAACTCCCGCTTGATTTCGCTGTAACGCATGACTTCTTTTTTCCAAAGCCAAAATAATATGTGCATCTTCCACTTACCGTTAAAAAGAGAAACAGCGTATGCAAAGGGTTTGATATCTATCTTTTCACAGATATTGGTATCTGTCTGGTTCATTTCATACTCTCCTTTTAGATAGTATCTTACATTTTAGTGCGTTCTTGTTTTTTCGCTTATTTTATTTATAATTTTAGTATGTAGATAACGTAAAGTCAATGACTGATTCCAGAAAGGAAGACGATAAAATGAATGTACTGATGATAAACGGCAGTCCAAATGCCAAGGGATGCACCTTTACGGCGCTTACGGAGATAGGAAAAACATTACAGGAGCAAAATATTGATTATGAGATTATGCAATTGGGAAAACAGCCTATCAGAGACTGTATTAATTGCAATCGTTGTCATGGAGAAGGTTGTATCTTTGACGACGATATGGTCAACGAATTTATTCAGAAAGCAAAAGATGCTGACGGATTTGTGTTTGGAACTCCCGTCTATTACGCACATCCAAGCGGCAGATTATTATCTTTTTTAGACAGAGCATTTTATAGCAGTGCTTCTTCTCGCATATATAAACCGTTTCAATTCAAACCGGCGGCTGCCATTGCCTCTGCCAGACGGGCAGGAACAACCGCTTCCATTGATGTCATCAATAAATATTTTTCCATTGCTATGATGCCTATTGTTTCTTCCACCTATTGGAACATGGTACATGGTCTTACCCCTGAAGATGTAATGCAAGATAAGGAAGGACTGCAAACGATGCGCAACATTGGAAAAAATATGGCATGGATGCTGCAATGTATTGCATGTGCAAAACAACACAATATTCCACAACCTCAACCTGATGTTGCAGACTCCACCAATTTCATTCACTAAATCAAACCAAAAAAATCCTCTGCACGGACAATTACCATGCAGAGGATTTTTATATGATGAAATTATTTCTCGTCATTCCAAGAATACATTTTACGTAGTTCTTTACCAACAGCTTCTAATTCATGTTCTGCGCCTAAACGACGGCAAGCTGTAAAGTGGGCACGACCGGATTTATTCTCGCTAATCCATTTGGAAGCGAAAGTACCGTCTTGAATTTCTGAAAGTACCTTTTTCATTTCTTTTTTGGTTTCTTCTGTAATGATTCTCTTACCTGTTTCATAGTCGCCGTATTCAGCAGTGTCAGAAATAGAATATCTCATTCTGGAGAAACCACCTTCATAAATCAGGTCAACAATCAATTTCATTTCGTGAACGCACTCAAAGTATGCGTTTTCAGGAGCATAACCTGCTTCTACCAAGGTCTCGAAGCCTGCTTGCATCAAAGCAGTTACACCGCCGCAAAGAACAGCTTGTTCACCAAATAGGTCTGTTTCTGTTTCAACTCTGAATGTTGTTTCAAGAACACCTGCTCTTGCACCACCAATACCTGCTGCATATGCAAGACCAATATCTTGTGCTTTACCTGTAGCATCTTGATGAACAGCAATTAGACAAGGTACGCCTTTACCTTCAACATATTCGCTGCGTACGGTATGACCGGGACCTTTTGGAGCAATCATCAAAACGTCAACATCTGCAGGCGGTACAATTTGACCGTAGTGGATGTTAAAACCATGTGCAAACATCAAAGCTTTGCCCGCTGTCAGATGAGGTGCAATGTTTTGTTTATACATTTCTGCTTGTCTCTCGTCAGGAATTAAAACCATAATCACATCTGCTGCTTTTGCTGCATCTGCTGCTGTCATAACTTTTAGGCCTGCTTGTTCTGCTTTTGCCCAGCTTTTGCTGCCTTCGTAAAGACCAACTACAACATCAACACCACTTTCATGTAGGTTTAATGCATGTGCATGACCTTGGCTTCCATAGCCGATAATTGCTACAGTTTTACCTTTCAAAACGTTAATGTCACAGTCTGCTTGATAAAAAATCTTTGCCATTGGAATGTTCCTCCTAAATTTTATGTATTCTCTAAAAATGTTCTAAGTCTTACGCAGGGCGCCAGGCTTATCCTTATTTATGCGCTGTGGAAGAGCCTCTCTCCAGAGCGACTGTTCCCGTGCGGACCAGTTCTTTAATACCATATGGTCTTAGTAAACTGGTTAGAGTCTCAATATTTTCTAACGTACTTGCATACTGCAGTGTAAGTGAATTATTGGCCACGTCCACTACATCAGCTTTCATTTGCTCAGCAATTTTCATCACTTCCAAACGCTGCTTTGTGCTGCAAGTTACTTTTACCAGCATTAACAAACAACTGACATAACTTCCGGATGTGGTTAAGTTCTTTACCTTAATCACGGCAATCAATTTGTTCAGTTGTTTTTCCACTTGTTCTACAATATGTTCATCTCCGTCCACCACAATGGTGATACGAGAGATAGCAGGGTCTTCCGTCACACCAACAGCTAAGCTGTCAATGTTAAAGCCACGGCGTGAAAATAGGCCGGAAACTTTCGACAAAACACCCGGTTGGTTTTCAACTAAAACTGAGAGGGTATATTTCATCTGTGCTTCCCCCTTTATATAGACGGTGTGTTTGGATCTACATCACACACCAAAACATAAGCTTCTTTAGACTCCAGCATTTCTTTGGCCAACTTTTTCGCATCTTCATTATTTTGTGCAAAAACAGCCTTAATACCGTAAGCTTGTACCAGCTTAACAATATCCGGGTCACCGTTCAGTGGTGTTGCCACATGGCGTCCTTGATACAAATTATCCTGAAGTTCTTTTACCATACCTAAAAATTTATTGCGCATAACAACCAATTTTAAAGGTACTTGGTTTTGATTTGCAGTAGCAAGCTCACACATGCTCATTTGGAAAGAGCCGTCACCACAAACTGCTACTACCTGACGTTTTGGCTTTGCCAGTTTTGCGCCAATTGCAGCCGGAAGTGCGTATCCCATGGTTCCCATACCGCCTGAAGTTAAAAATCTGCCTTCTTTGGTATTGAAGTTATTTGCTGCCCAAATTTGATTTTGTCCAACGTCGGCAGTCAAAATAGCATCATCTTCCATCATGGCGGAAAGGTCACGCATAAATGCTCTTGGTTCCACAAAGTCAGTGCGAGGTTCTCCTCTTAAAGGAGCCTCTTTCTTTGCAGCCTGCACTTTTTTTAGCCACTCGTCACAAGGACAAGCTTCAATCTCTTTTGTAAATTCACGCAAAACAGATTTTACATCACCTACAATTGGAATATGCGCATTCACATTCTTTCCAATTTCAGCAGGGTCAATGTCAATATGAATGATAGAGGCCTTCACACCCTTTGGGTTGGGAATTGCTCTATCGCCGACTCTTGCACCGCAAAGCACAATGACATCAGCTTCATTCATCATTCGATTTGCGTAGGATTTTCCATGAGAACCAATCATACCAATATAGTGGTCGTTGTCCATAGGAATAACCCCTAGGCCCATCATAGTTGCTACAACAGGAATACCTGTTTTCTTTGCGAAAGCGATCATTTCATCTCTTGCGCCTGCAGACACCACACCGCCGCCACAGCAGATAACCGGACGTTTGGCTGATTCAAGCAGTTTTGCTGCTTTTTTAATCTGCATACTATGTCCCTTCGTACGAGGCTTGTAACCTATAATTTCAGCTTTTTCAGGATAGATGAACTCTTCCACTTGGGCCCGCTGAATGTCGTAAGGGACGTCGATCAACACAGGACCTGGACGGCCGGTTGTCGCGATATGGAAGGCTTCCTTAAAGACGCGTGGAATGTCCTCAACATTCTTTACAAGATAACTGTGTTTTGTAAAAGATTCACAAGCACCTGTAACGTCTGCTTCTTGGAACACATCACGTCCTAACAGTTCAGAATTAACCTGGCCTGTAATTGCAACCAGAGGAATGGAATCCATATATGCAGTGGCAAGACCTGTAATCAGATTGGTAGCGCCCGGACCGGATGTTGCAATACAAACACCCGCTTTACCGCTGGCACGTGCAAAACCGCTTGCTTCATGGGCACCGTTTTGCTCACTTCTGACCAGGACGTGCTCAATCTCCGTTTTCTCTAAAAAATCATAGAATGGACAAATTACTGCGCCTGGATAACCGAAGGTAATGGTAACATTTTCTGCTTGTAGGCATTTTACCATCATTTCTGCTCCACTTATCACAAATAGCCCTCCTTTCAAAATATATCGTAACAATTATTATAGTATGTTCCAGGATTTAAGTCAATGTTATTTGCTGTATTGTACTAGTATTTTCGCTGTTTTTGGAAAAATTTTATAATCATTACTCTAATTTTTCACATATGATGTATGTTGTTACAAACAGTTTTAGACAATAAAAAAGTTGTATGAAAAATCATACAACTTTAAGGTTAAATTCCAATATGAACAGCCTCAGGAGCACCATTCCTGATTGCCAATGCAAATTCCTTTGCTTTATCCAAATTTTCAAATACCCTAAGGGGAATACCAACTTCACCATGTTCACTAATGAGCAAATAAATAAATTGCTTTCCAACCTCAATTTTTTCTATTTCTCGAAACAGTATTTCAGAATCTCTGCCGGGTGTTGTAATTTGCAGTCCATTCTCTGTAATCTCGATGGTTGTTTCCGGCATCAGTGCTTCTTTATTGGCGCGATACAATAATTGATTTACAGATTGCTTCATTTTAAATTTGGTGAATAACAATGTTCCTGCAAAAATTAAAATGCCCAGGGGACAAAAAATAAAATACATGTACAGTTCAAACTTTGTAAACCAAGCTACAAGTAAAATCATAGCTTCATAAATACATGCTACAATTACCGCCCTTGCCACCACACTGCCTGATTTATGCGTCATACGGAACATATTATAATCATATAGTTCTTTTTCATTCATCTTATATGTAATTTTCAATTTATACTCCACCTCACATTTCTCCTATTCTACCATAAATGGCCGAAGAGGGAAAGAGGAAAAACAAAAACTATGTTAAAATACGTCTTAATTTAAAAGAATATCTACAGATAAATTCGTTGACAAAAGAACATATTTATTGTAAAATATTTTGGATTTTACCAGCCAATAATTAAGCCCTCTTAGTTAAATGGATATAACAAGCCCCTCCTAAGGGCTAGTTGTGTGTTCGATTCACGCAGGGGGTGCCACACCTGCGGTGAGCAAGTCGCGCACCGCAGGTTTTTCTTTTCTGTTGACTTTTGTGCCCGCGTTTGTAGCGGGTATCTTTTTTGTAGTGCAAGCCCAACAAAACAGCTGCAGGAGTTACTTGCAGCTGTTTTGTTTTGTCTAAAAATTAAACATTTTAGCAAAATATACAGATGTATGAATATATTTATAGAAATCTGGAGAAAAAAGTAGACTTAAAGTAGACTTTTAATCTCAACTATGTTAATATAAAAAAAGGCTTAAATACGTCTGAATTTTTCCATTATATGTAATATAAGTTATGTGAAAAAAAGTCTACTTTTTTAACCAAAATGCAACAGAAGCTATTTATTTTATCCATCATCATCAATTC
>UQNI01000074.1 GCA_900542375.1 uncultured Oscillospiraceae bacterium
GAACTTGTGAGAGAATTGCGCATGAATCATTATTCATTACGAAATTATGAATAAAAAAATAGATTTTTGTATGAATATTGAGAAATTTATCTGTTTTTTGTCAATAAACTTGTGATATTGACGATATTAGATGAATATAGTATAATAAATATATATATAAGAAAGAAGGTATAGTTATGAGTAAATATTGCCCCAGATGCGGTGCTGCTACAGAACGAAATGCGGCTTTCTGTCAAAATTGTGGTGCGAAAATACCTCAAGAGCAGCCGCCGGCTTCAAATTCAAACACAAATACATATCATCAAAATTACGGTACTGTTCCACCACAACAACCAGGAGGATTTCATCCTCAACAGCCAAACCAAGCGCAATTTATTATGGTACAGCAAGTTGCTTCAAAGATTAAAAGTGCTGCAGTTTTTTGGTTAATTTGGGGAATTTTATGTGCCATTATCGGTATTATTACTGTTTGTGTTGGCGCAGCAGCCAGTTCATCTATCAGCGGTCGTTTATATAGATATTACTATGACACCGATCCTGGGGTGGGAGGTATCGTATATGGTTCTTTTTTATTAGTTGCTGCTATCATTAATATTATATATGCTGTCATTCATTTTGGTTATGCAAAGGAAATCTTTAGAAATCCAGCAGCAGTCTTGCGTAAAATCGATTCTTCCGGCTTATATATTACAAGCATTGTACTCAATATCATCTTTGGTGGTGTGATTGGCATTATCGGCGGCATTATGATGCTAAATACTCGTACTTTAGCACGCGGCAATCAATTTGTATTCCAAGGTGGTTATGTACCTCAACGTCCGGTAACTCCATATGCTCCGCAGCAGCAACCGGTGGCTTCTCATCAACCTCCGGTACAGCAACAGCCTCCTGTACAACAAAATCAAAATGTGCAGACGGAAACCAAACAAGAAGCTTCTGTTACTGCAGAACCGCATGAGAGTGAAAGTACAGAACAGAATCATAAATCAGAATAAACCATACAGAAAAGAGACATTTTTTTGTCTCTTTTCTCTTTTTCCTTAACAGTAAACAAAAACTAATTTTTTATGATTTGGCTTAAACTTCTACTTTTTCACTGCTTAAATTCAGTAGTATATTTATACTATGAATAATCGTTATATTTCTGCTTGTACTGTTTGAAAACTTCCATGTGCATAATGTCCAGGTGTCATTATGATATTTTTATGCCCCATAGCGTACTAATGCGTTTGGTTGCGTTCCCATGTTCGCCATGTTCGTACAATAAGTATGTTAAAATATGTGGAGTAAGTTTGATTTCTTCCCCAGTATATTTATTGTACTTCTTTGCAAGTTCTCTCAATGCATTTGTGTAACATTGCAAATACATTGGAAACCCTTGTTGAGTTAGAAAAATAAAAAGAGATTCCTTGTAAGAATCTCTTTGCTATGTAATCATTTTGAAAAACGTTTATTTAAGGTTGAAAGGGCCTTTTTCTCTATTCTGCTGACATAGGAACGCGAAATTCCCAAAGCAGAAGCAACTTCCCGTTGTGCTAACGGTTTGCTACCGGGTACCAAACCATATCTTAAACAAATAATGGATTGTTCTCTTGGAGATAATTCTTCTTCCATATATGATTTTAGTTTTTCAATTTTTATCTTATTATCTATATTTTCTACCATATTGTCTTCTGAAGCCATGGTGTCCATTAACGTCAATGCATTGCCATCCCTGTCAGTGTCAATTGGTTCATTCATAGAAACATCCTGCGCTGTTTTCTTAGTAGTACGGAAAAACATCAGTATTTCATTCTCTATACACCGTGCCGCATAGCTGGATAGTCTAATTCCTTTGCCCGTATCAAATGAATCTACAGCTTTTATCAGTCCTATCGTACCTATAGAAATCAAATCGTCTTGATCGCTGGAATTTGCATAATATTTCTTGATAATATGTGCAACCAAACGCAGATTATGTTCAATTAGTGTGTTTCGAGCATTTTGATCTCCTTGGTTCAATTTTTCCAAATATTCTTTTTCTTCTTTTGCACTTAACGGTTTGGGAAATGAACCCGAACCGGTTACATGAAGAATAAAAAATATCAAGTCAGATATGAAATCAAATAAAAAACCGCCTATCAATACAAACACCTTCTCCATTGAAATTTATACATCTTATTCGAGGGTACGCATGTTCGTTGCATGTACGATGTAAAAATAATACCCTGATTTGTAAAACTTTATTTTTACGAATCAGGGTATTTGTTTATTAATAGGGAGAGATATTAGTTTGTAGCATTTGCAGAGTATTTTTGTTTCACTTTTTGAATTTTTTGTGGCTCTGCCTGTTCAGAAGGATACCAACCTTTTGCAGCCATTTTTTTATAAATATCATCCTGCATAGTCAAAGAATCTTTCAAAGCTTTATCAAATGCACAGTGCACATTTGCTGTAGCAGATTCAATGGTTCCATGCATATACAAATCACATACACCTTTGGTCGTCAAAAGCATATTTTCCATTAAGCATTTATCATCCATTACTCTTACCTCCTGAGTTTAAACCAATTGCATAAATTGATTAAAAAGTTGCTGGTGTTTATCAGCCAATTGCTGCGCATATTGTTTTAGCTGAGGATCTTGTAAGTTTTGAGCAGCCTCTTGACATTGTGTTTTTAAAAATTGTTCATGACCCAATGCATCTTCAATATAATTTAATTCTTTTGGACTCATCCAAATCACCTCCAACAATATTATGGGATGATTCTATATATTTATACAAACTAACCTTTGTAAATTGAAATTTTTTCCAAAATAAAAACAGCAGGAATCTCCTACTGTTTTTAAATCACTGATATGTGTTCAAACAATTTTCTAATATGTTTACATGCAGTTCTTCATCAAGAATAATACGTTTTAAATTATGAATAATTACTTCATCTTTTATTACATTAATTTGCTTTGTATACTTTTCTACTGCAAACTGTTCTTCCTGTAAACTATGTTCTATTAGTTGCGGAAGTGCTTTGGGATACTGATTAAATCCGGGTGACCAATATACTGCTCTGTTATGACGCGATGTCCATAATCTGGGATCGGCCCCCAATTGTCTGGCCAAAGTACCAAAAATATAAAGATGATGCATCTCTACAATACTGATTTTATGAAATATTTCAGCAATCTCTTTATACTCGTCAGTAATCAATTGATTATACGTATACAAACTGATAGCTGACATTTCAGAACGATTCCCCGCCATATTATCCAACATGATTCTGGCGTACATACTGTTTTTTATGCTGCAATCGATTGGCGGATATGGTTCAGAAGCTTGAAATTCTGTTTTCATTTTTGTTTCAGTAGGAGTGTTTTCCTTTGATACCGGCCTCTTGATAAAAGTTTGATGAAATTCATTCATATTGTGTGACCCCCTCCCTATCATTTCAGTTTATGAAGCGACAAGGGGTCGTTATGAATCATTTAAATATTTTCCAACTGCTCTAATAACATATTTAATTTTGGTCTGGAAATATACGGACGAACCATTTGGATAATTTGCTGCAGTGTAAGCGGTCTGATATTTTGGAGAATTGCAGGTGTCATAAACATAGGAAATTCTTTATAAAGAAGCAAATACGCTTGTTTATTTCTGAGCAATTCCCGCATGGTAATCTGGTTGTGCTTTAAATCCATGTTCCAATCCCTCCATACACCCATTATATGTTGGTAATAGGATACCGTGAGCATAGATTCATTTTTGGGATGGAATATATTCCGGAATAAAACATGGATGCTGTTCCGTACATAAAACAGATTTTTTGTGTTTTTCACACCAAAGTACAGGTTCTTTTTCATATTTTCGTTTTCCAATTCTTCTATATGCAATAACACCGTTTGCATATTTACAGTACATACAATAATTCACTATCTTCACCTGAATATAGTATGTGCAAATTTTGAAAAATAATCTTATTGATGTACGTATACAGAAACAGAAATAAGCTCATACTTTTAATGAGGTGATAAGCATGTTGCAAAGCGTGTACTTTGAAGTAAAAAATGTGCAGGACAAGCATGATTTAAAACAAATGAAAAAAGGATTGGACACGTTGTACGGTGTTTTATCCGTTTCAGTGAACCAAAAAGAGCATAGAGTCGGCATAGATTACGACACGACAGGTGTGACAGGACAACAAATTCAAGATTATTTAAACGACAGAGGATATACAGTAACCGGAGTTTACGATTTAAAAGTGTAACTAAAAAAGACAAATGCTCCAAAAGGCATTTGTCTTTTTTAATGATGCGATTTATAACAATTGGGCGGACGTCAGTATATTTCCTCTTCTGAGACTTTGGCGAATTTCTTGTATGGCAGCATCCATTTTTGTAAGGCGTTTTAATAACTCCTTTTCTTCTTCAGTTGTTTCCAAAACTTCGTGGATACCTCCATTTTTAATGACAATACGATGGTCTGCCATTAAAGCAAGCAAAGGGTCGTGTGTTGCCATTAATACAATTTTATCTTCCGATACCAATAACCTTAACGCTTTTTCTCTATCGATACCTGCATTTTCTATTTCATCAATCAAAACAATAGGCGAAGCACTTAAAATAGCAGTATCTGCAATCATCAATGCTCTGGATTGACCTCCGCTTAAACCGGTTACGGGCGTATCGGGAGAAAAACGCTCTCCTGCCAAATCATTAGCTGATTGCATAATACGTTCAATTACTTCAACAGAATTTTCAATCATACGACTTTGTGCATGCATTTCCAAAAATTCTTTGACGCTTAAATCCATGATAAAATTCATATTTTGCGATAATTGTGCAACCAAACGATTATTGGAGGAAAAACGCCACTTGGTATCAGGCTTTGCCCCATTAATTAAGATGCGTCTTTTTGTAGGCGTATCACCTTGGGCTGCCCATTCAATATCTGCCAGCAGACGACTTTTTCCGGAACCGGTAGGCCCTACAATGGAAACAATTTGAGAAGCAGCAATGGTTAATTCTCCAAATTGTTCCGGTTCTCCGTATTTGGTTTGTCCCGGTAAAATAGTCAGCGAGTGTACTCTTTCTTCCTCCTCTATTCCAAGAAAAGATTGAATTTGTGCAATGTACTCCTTCATTTCTTCAAATAGATTTTCTTTGTGAATGGCTTTCTCTTCTGCTTCTTCCTCACTGATATGCTCTATATATTCACCGATTGTTTGATTCATCGCTTTGGAAACATCCAAACGATTTTGCTGAAAAAAATCATGTAAAAACGGATATTGCGCTAAGAGTTCAGATATGGTAGTATACTTCATCATTTCTCTTCCTCCCAATTCATTTTACGCACATTTCCAAGTTGATATTGTTTTCCGATGCGTGTTTCTCCCAAACAATAAGAACAAAGTGCGGCAGGCATTGGGAAACGAAGTTTCATACCTTCCAAAGTTTGAATATTTTGATTTTTATCATACAACAAGGTACTTAATTCAAAAGCGCCTTGACCGTTTAATCCGTTTACATGCATGACTACTGCTTTTGGATTCACTGCAGTAACACGTGCGGCAAATACTTCTCTTTCCGCTTGTGATACAATATCCCCTTTGGTAATCACTACAAAATCAGCTGATTTCAGCATTGGACCAATTTTTTTAGGTGTGTTGATGCCTGAAAGATTATCAATGATACAAACACCTTTGATTTCTGCCAAATATGGAGAGCAGCGATTGCAAAGTCCAGCCGATTCCGTAATTAATAAGTCCAACTGATTTTGATTTCCCCACTGTACGACTTCTTCGATATTGGAAGCAAAAAAATGGTCCGGACATAAGGCACCTGATAATCCTTTTCGAACAAGCACGCCTTCTTTTTCATATAGTTTGTCATCATCGGTATGAAGACAATCAAATTTTACAACTCCCACAGAAATCCCCTGCTGTTTCAATGCAGAAATAGTTTTTAAAATGACAGAAGTCTTACCGGACGACGGTGGACCTGAAAAAACAATAAAATTCATGAATTTCCTCCTTCGTAATGAAAGAATGCATTTTCTGCCTGTTTTAATAAAGTGGGAATATCCTCATGATACAGTATGTCCCATCCCGGCCATATAAATGTCCGTTCTTTTTCAGGGCAGTCATTCACTAATGGGTTGGTTGACGGGAATTTTCCGTCAGAAGATAGCGTTTTGCCAAATTCTTCGGAGAGAATAAACTCAATCAGCGGTTGTACTTTTTCTTTGGATGACGATTTTGCCAATAAGAAAATGGGGTTTAAAATGGCACCGTCTTTCGGCCAAACCAACTGCATTCCTTTGGTTTCCTGCATCATACAAGCAAAGAAATATGGAATAACGGTGATAGCTGGAATTTCCTTTTGTTTTTTGGATTTCCCCATTTTAACCATTTGAGCGGGATGCATACTTTGCATCAAATTTTGCCCCAATCTGTAAAGACCATCCGTGCCGTATTTGCTGTAAATCCCCAGTAATAAAGCGTGAAACATGTCCAAATCTTGTACAGGAAAAGCAATGGTATTTTCATACTCAGATTTCATTAAATCACTCCAGCTTTCCGGCATTGGACGTTCTCCCAAGGCTTCGGTATTTACCATAAAAACCGCAGGAACAATACCAACAACCGTATACTGATGGTTCGGGTCGTTTAAAGAAATATTTTCGTTATCAAACATTTCTTTTAAGGGTATTGTACGGTCAGAATCGGTAAAAATACCGGTATCTCGATATTTTCCCAATACATTGTAATCAAAAAACAAACTGTAACCTGCGGAAAGATAAACATCGGCTAGTTCTGTTTCGTCTTTGCATGCCTCAATGCGTTCTTGCAACCAATCCAGTCCCATACTCGCAGATTGTAAATCAAAATTCACATCCATATGATGCGTATCACGCCATGTTTCAAATACATCCATAAGCGGCAAACGGATAGGACAAGGTAAT
>UQNI01000075.1 GCA_900542375.1 uncultured Oscillospiraceae bacterium
AACCAAGCAATGGATATCAATCAAACCGTTTTTTTGGTAGCCCAAAAGGATTTGGAAACCAGTGACCCAAAGCAAGAACATTTGCACAAGGTTGGCGTAATTGCAAAAATCAAACAAGTATTCCGCAACACAGAAGATGGCCTTCGTTTATTTGTAGAAGGAATACGCCGTGCGGAACTGCTGGATATTATGCAGGACACCCCTTTCTTATTGGGCGATTTGGCTTTGATTGATGAGGTGGAATCTGCTCAAACACACCGTTCTCAGGCATTGGTTCGCCGTATGAAAACTGTGTTTGAACAATATATTCAAAATTATAAAAGCGTTCCTCCTGACATCATTATGAATGTGATTAAGCTGAAAGAAAGCGGAGAGTTGGCAGATTATATTGCCGGCAATACTGCTTTAGATGCCGAATTAAAGCAAGATGTATTAGAGATTATAGATGCAGATCAGCGTTTGGAATTTTTGATTGATATTTTGCAGGATGAAATTAAGATTCTGGAGATAGAAAATATCATCAGTTCCAAAGCCAAAGAGCAAATGGACCAAAATCAACGTGAGTACTATTTGAGGGAGCAAATACGAGCAATTTATAACGAATTGGGAGAAGATGAGTCTCCCGAAGAAGAACATGAATCTTTCAAACAACGTATTTTGGCTTTGCATCTTCCCGAAAAGCAGGAACAGAAATTGTTGAAGGAATGCGACCGTTTGGCAAAAATGCCGTCAGGTTCTCATGAGGGAAGTGTGGTTCGCAATTACTTGGAAACCTGTTTGGAATTGCCTTGGAATCAATCCGGCAAAGCTACCATTAACTTGAATAAAGTAGAAAAAGTGTTAAATAAAGAGCACTATGGTTTAACCAAAGTAAAAGAACGTATCTTAGAATCTTTGGCGGTACGAAAACTAAACCCTCATATGAACGGACAAGTCATTTGTTTGGTAGGTCCTCCAGGTGTGGGTAAGAGTTCCATTGCAAAATCCATTGCACATGCAATCGGTTTGGAATTCGAGCGTATTTCTTTGGGTGGTGTACGCGATGAATCTGAGATTGTGGGACACCGCAAAACATATGTAGGCTCTATGCCGGGACGTATTATTTCTGCTGTAAAACAGGCGGGAATCAATAATCCTGTGATTCTGTTGGATGAAATTGATAAACTTTGCAAAGATTTCAGAGGAGACCCTGCTTCTGCTTTGTTGGAAGTTTTAGATATGGAACAGAACAGCACCTTTACAGACCATTACATAGATATGCCGTTTGATTTGAGCAATGTTATCTTTATTACAACGGCCAACGACGCCAGCACGATACCTGCGCCTTTATTTGACCGTATGGATGTAATTTCACTATCCAGTTATACACATGAAGAGAAATTCCATATTGCAACAAAACATTTGATTCCAAAGCAGTTGGAAAAACACGGCATTGCAGCAAAACAGCTGAAAATAACACCGGCGGCGGTTCATGCCATTATCGACAATTATACGAAAGAGGCCGGGGTACGTGGTCTGGAACGCAGAATTGCAGATATTTGCAGAAAGTGTGCCAAAAGCGTCGTAGAGCATCCGGATAAAAAAATCACGGTCAATGATAGACAGCTGGAAGAGTATCTCGGCCCTAAAAAATACAAAAAAGAAGACGTTTCTAAGACTGACGAAATTGGATTGGTGAACGGTCTTGCTTGGACAAGCGTTGGCGGAGAGATACTCCCTATTGAAGTAGTTGCTCTCGACGGAACAGGAAAAATAGAACTGACGGGTAACTTGGGAAATGTGATGAAGGAATCTGCCAAAACCGCAGTCAGTTGTGTGCGCAGCCGTGCAGACAAATTAGGAATTATGCGTGAATTTTACAAACGCAAAGACATTCATATTCATGCGCCCGAAGGGGCGATTCCGAAAGACGGTCCTTCTGCAGGCATTGCTATGGCTACGGTTATCACTTCTGCCTTGACCAGTATTCCTGTTTGCCATGACGTTGCCATGACAGGTGAAATTACATTGCAGGGCAGAGTGCTTCCAATCGGCGGTCTAAAAGAAAAAACAATGGCAGCATACCGTGCAGGTATGAAACGTGTGATTATTCCTGCCGATAATGTAGCTGATTTGGCAGATGTTGACCAAGTAGTAAAAGACTCCATAGAGTTTTTCCCTGTCAGAAAGATTGATGAGGTATTGGAACTTGCGCTTACACGTAAGCCAACGCCAAGGGAGAGTCTGTTTGATGATGCGGATTGCCAATACTTGGAGCATGATGCCAATCAATTGATGCTTCCCAGCATTTAA
Organism: uncultured Oscillospiraceae bacterium; assembly: GCA_900542375.1. Lineage (GTDB taxonomy): Bacteria > Bacillota > Clostridia > Oscillospirales > Acutalibacteraceae > UMGS1071. Next base: position 2,293 of record UQNI01000075.1, read on the forward strand.
TCATTAACAGGAGGTTATGCATGAAGTTTGAAGATGCTTTTTTTGAATTTGCTGCGGGCAAATTAAATCAATTGCCTCCGTCGGATGTTCCGGAGATTGTGTTTTCCGGAAAATCAAACGTGGGTAAATCTTCTTTGATTAATAAAATTTTAAATCGTAAATCTTTGGCACGCGTCAGCGCTACGCCGGGAAAGACGGGAACCATTAATTTTTACAGTTTAAAAGAATGCCGTTTGGTAGACTTGCCGGGCTACGGTTATGCAAAAGTATCCCATGCGGAAAAATTACGTTGGGCTGAATTGGTAGAAGGATATTTGGCATCTGACCGGAATATTCAATTTGTGGTACAAATTATAGATATTCGCCATAAGCCAACGGAGAATGATTTACATATGATTGAGTTTTTGATGGAATCTCGTTTTCCGTTTGCGGTGGTTGTAACCAAAAGCGATAAACTGAATAAAACACAGCGTGCAAAACAATTGGCATATTTTGACGAGTTGTTCCGTGATGAAAACGGTGAAAGTTTGGTTCATTATATTCCGTTTTCTTCTGTAAATGGAGAGGGCGTTGACGTTATGAAACAAATCATTCAGTCAATTGCACAAGCACACACAGCACAGCTTCAGGCTCAGGCGCAGCAAGAGTAAGGAAAGAAAGGGGAAAAACCGATGTTTGTTTCGGATTGTTTGAATGTCAATAAAAAAGGACATTTGACCATTGGCGGATGCGATACGGTATCACTGGCGCAGGAATTTTCTACACCGTTATTTGTAATGGATGAAGATGCGATACGTAAAACTTGCCGTATGTACCAAAACTCGTTGAATGAGTATTATCAGGGCAGAGGTATGGTGCTGTATGCCAGCAAAGCGTTCAGCTGTAAAGAAATGTGCCGTATCATCAAAGATGAAGGCATTGGACTGGATGTTGTTTCCGGAGGAGAGCTTTATACGGCGCTTGAAGCAGGATTTCCTGCACAGCGCATTCATTTTCATGGAAACAATAAAACGGAAGAGGAAATTTGTTTTGCCTTAGAAAACAACGTAGGACATTTTGTGGTAGACAATTTTTTTGAGTTGGAAACTCTTGATAGATTAGCGGCTCAACAAAATAAAGTTGCAGATATTTCACTGCGCATTAAACCAGGAATTGAAGCGCATACTCATGAAGCGGTCATGACGGGACAAATTGATTCTAAATTTGGTTTTGCACTGGAAACGGGAGAGGCAATGGAAGCAGTAAAATTTGCAACAAAATTCCGTCATGTCAGATTAAAGGGAATGCATAATCACATTGGTTCTCAAATATTTGACATTGAACCATTTAAAAGCGCAGCAAAAGTTATGCTGGAATTTATGAATCAAATCCGTACAGAAACAGGGATTGTCATAGAAGAATTAAATCTTGGCGGTGGATTTGGTATCAAGTATGTAGACAGTGATAAACCTGTTCCGTACGGTGATTATATGAAAGAAATCTCACATGTGGTTTATCAAACATGTGAAACACTTGATTTTCCTGTTCCGTACATTTTTATGGAACCGGGACGCTCTATCGTAGGTGAAGCAGGTATTACATTGTATCGTGTAGGTGGAATCAAAGAGATTCCCAATATACGTACCTATGTGTCTGTAGACGGCGGTATGACCGATAATCCCAGATATGCTTTATATCAATCAGAATACAGTGTTGTCGTGGCAAATAAGGCAAATGAGCCGGCTGTACAAAAAGTAACCATTGCAGGAAGATGTTGCGAAAGCGGAGACTTAATTCAGGAAAATACCATGATACAGGATGTGGAAGTAGGCGATACCTTAGCCGTATTATCTACAGGCGCTTATAATTATTCCATGGCCTCCAATTACAACCGCATTGGTAAGCCTGCTGTTGTTATGGTACGAAACGGAGAACCGAGAGTTGTTGTAAAACGCGAAACATACGCCGATTTGGTTCGAAACGATATATAACAAATTGCTTATATATTTACTTTTTCACTTTTATGTGCTAAAATTGTAATTAATGAAAGTGAAAGGACGGATTGGTATGAATTCAAAAGTAAAAAGCGATAGTGTCGATTTTTTATTCCGTTCCATCCTCAAGCTGAAAACAGTAGAGGAATGCTACGATTTTTTTGAAGACCTATGCACAGTACCTGAAATTAAGGCCATGTCTCAGCGTTTGGAAGTAGCGCATATGCTGAGCAATAACTGTGTTTACAGTGATATAGTAGCAAAAACAGGCGCTTCCACAGCAACAATCAGTAGAGTGAATCGCTCTCTTAACTATGGCTGTGACGGATATGAATTGGTATTTGGAAGATTGCAAGAGGAAGAAGAGGCGACATCATGAGTAATTATACAGCCTTTGCAGAGTTTTATGACCAATTAACAGACAATGTAGATTATAAAAAACGTGCTGAATATTTCTGCAAACTTTTGGAGCGTCATGGTCATACCATGGGACTCACTTTGGATTTGGCTTGCGGAACAGGCAGCCTGACAATAGAACTGGCAAAACGAGGCGTCGATGTGTATGGCATTGATGCCTCTCCGTCTATGCTGACCATTGCACAGGAAAAAGCAGCAGAGGCCAATACGCCAATTTTATTTTTATGTCAACGCATGGAAGAGTTAGATTTGTTTGGAACCATTGACACCGTTGTATGCACACTGGACAGCATAAATCATTTAACAGAAGAAAAAGATATCTTGCAGGCATTTCAGCGTGTAGCACTTTTTTTGGATCCTAACGGCTATTTTGTGTTTGATGTGAACACTCCATACAAGCATAGGCATGTATTAGAGAATAATACATTTCTTTATGATACTGAAAATGTGTACTGCGTATGGCAGAACACATTAGATGAAGAAACCGGAATTGTAGAAATCAATCTGGATTTTTTTGCACGTCAAGAAGGCGATATGTACAGACGTTCAAACGAATGTTTTTGTGAACGCCCTTATGATTCTGCAGAAATTCAAATTTTGCTTGAAAGAGCAGGTATGGAACTGGTGACCATATACGATGATATGACCTTTTCACCGGCTTCCCCTGAAAATGAGCGCTGGGTGGTAGTGGCCAAAAAGATGAGAAAAGAAACTGACAGAAGAGGTGCTTGACATGAATAAAATTATGAGATGTATTACAACTGACGGAAGCATTATGGCCGCAGCAATTGATTCAAGCGATATTGTTCACATTGCGCAGCGTATTCATAAAACCAGCCCTGTAGCAACAGCTGCATTAGGACGTTTGTTGACTGCATCTTCTATTATGGGCACTATGCTCAAACAGAAAAATGCCACAGTCACATTAAAAGTAAATGGTGGAGGCCCATTGGGAACTTTGGTAGCGATTTCCGACAGCAAAGGGAATTGCCGCGGTAATGTTACCAATCCTGAAGTAAATTTGCCTTTAAAGGATAACGGCAAGCTTGATGTTGGAGGAGCAGTAGGCAAGGACGGATTATTACTCGTCATTCGCGATTATGGCGAAGGAGAGCCTTATATGGGTCAAATTGAGCTGGTATCAGGAGAAATTGCAGAAGACATTACAAATTATTTTGCAACCAGTGAACAAATTCCAACTGTATGCGCTTTGGGGGTACTGTTGGACAAGGATGACCATAAAGTTTTGTTAGCCGGAGGATTGCTGATTCAGGCGCTTCCGGGAGCAGATGACGCCGCCTTAGAGAAGTTGGAGAAGAATGTCATGGAATTGCCTTCTGTGACCACTATGCTTGCACAAGGGCTATCTATTGAAGATATTTGCCGCAAAGCTTTGACTGGTTTTGATGTGGAGATATTGGACGAATATGAAGTAAACTATGCCTGTCCGTGCAGCAAAGAACGTGTAAAACGTGCATTAACAAGCCTTCCTGCCGATGAAATTTTACAAATTGCAAATGAAGAAGGCAAAATGGAAGCGAAGTGTCAATATTGCGGACGCATGTATGAAATTGGAAAATCTGAATTAGAAGAACTGGCAGCCTCTGCCCAAAAAGAGAACAACGAAGAAATGTAATTGTTTGTAGAAAAATAAATAAAAAGTTTTGGAAAAAGTGTTGACATATTTTCTAATAAATGATATTATATAACACGTCGCCGGGAAACCGGTTGACGAAATGGGAGCATAGCTCAGCTGGGAGAGCATCTGCCTTACAAGCAGAGGGTCACAGGT
>UQNI01000076.1 GCA_900542375.1 uncultured Oscillospiraceae bacterium
TGGTTGTTTCCCGCGATGTTACTTGGATGCTGCAAGATGCAGAAGGAGTTTTAAAAGAATGGTATCGTGTCACGAAAAAAGGCGGAAAAGTTCTGTACTTTGATGCCAATTGGTACTACTATTTATTTAATGAAAATGAAAAAAAGAAACATTTGGAAAACCAAAAGATGGTCCGGGAAAAAGGCGGATTTATTTATAATAAATCAAAAATTATGGAAAATTTAGCAAAGGTATTGCCATTATCACAAACATTCAGACCTGATTGGGATAGAGAAACATTACCTACGTTGGGATACCACAACATTGTGACCATTTCCAACGTCAATTCCATTGTATATACCGAAAAAGAGCAAATACAATATGCAAGCAAACCTGAGTTTTTAGTGGTAGCCGAAAAATAATATATTTTTTAAAGACTGTTCCTTATGTAACAACAAGGAACAGTCTTTTTCGTTTTATGTTATCGTTATTGATAAAATTTGCGCAATATGCTCGGACATTTTATAATCATGTGTTTTTGGAGGTAATCTTAACGATGTTATAATACAAATAACGTTGATATGTGTTTTATTATTGTGATTTGGGGGAGAAAAACTATGCGGAATCAACAATTACAGACAGATTATACAGAGGATATGGTCGGTTACTGGAAAGAGCGTTCACATACCTATAGCAAAGATAACCGCAGTCAGTTAGAAAATGAGAAAAAGACTGTATGGGAGAATCTAATTTTATCTAATACTACCCAGGAAAAACAATTAAACATTCTGGATGTAGGAACAGGTCCCGGTTTTTTTGCGGTGCTGCTTGCTCAAAAGGGACATCACGTTACGGCAGTGGATGTCAGTGCTGATATGCTGGAACGTGCAAAAGAAAATTTAGATTATTATCAGGTACATGCAGACTTAAGGTTACTGGATGGAAATGATTTACCTTTTTCAGACGATACATTTGATTTGGTGATTTCACGAGATGTAACATGGACACTTCAACAACCGGAAGAGACACTTTTGGAATGGAAACGTGTAGCAAAGCCTGGAGGACAAATTTTGTATTTTGACGCAAACTGGTATTATCATCTTTTTGATGAAGAATGGATGAAATTACATCTTGAAAACGAAAAGATAAAAAGTCAAAATGGGCTTCCTATTCATGATAAAGGAAAAGTAATGGAAGAAATCGCAAGAGAACTTCCAATGTCCAAAAGGTTAAGACCAACATGGGATTTAGATGAATTACCTCAGTTGGGTTTTCGTAATGTAAAAGCCTTGAAAAATCTGAATTCAGTTATCTATACGGAAGAAGAGCAATTAAAATATAGAAGTAAACCGGAATTTCTGGTAATCGCTGAAAAATAAGAGAAGGGAACGTAAAGACAATCAATGATTAAAAAAGGTATTTTACGCATTGTAAATGTTGTCATTGTATTAATCGGTATTACCTTTTTATCTTTTTCTCTATTGTATTTGGCGCCCGGTGATCCGGCTGAAACGTACATACGCGGCGGCGATGGAAATGCAGGTACGGTTTCAGAGGAAGCCATCCAAGCACAGAGAGAAAAGTGGGGATTGGACAAACCTTTCTTTGTACAGTATTTTAATTGGCTTGGTAATATTTTGAGAGGTAATTTTGGAGAATCTTATACTACGAATCGGCCTGTACTCGAAGAGATTGGTTCTAAAATTGGTCCTACCTTGATTTTATCTGTTGCAGCTTTATTTGTTACATTATTAATTTCAATTCCTCTGGGTGTGCTATGCGCACTTTATAAAGATAGACTGCTGGACAATATTTGCAGAGTATTTTCTTTTATCGGAATTGCGGTGCCATCGTTTTTATCATCGTTACTGTTGCTTTACTTTTTTGCAATTCAATTAAATTGGCTTCCGGTGGTGAGTAAAGGTGGATTTCAAGGCTTAATTTTACCGGTCACAGTGTTAACAATACAGTGTTCGGCAAAATTTATTCGTCAGGTTAGGTCTATTGTACTGGAGCAAATGAATCAGGAATATGTACGTGGTGCTATTGCGCGAGGTGTAACAAAGTCCAAAATATTATTCTCGCATGTTTTACGCAATGCATGGCTTCCAATTATTACATTAATCGGCATTTATTTTGGTGTTTTCCTTAGTGGTGCAGCCATTGTTGAAACTATTTTTTCATGGCAAGGTATTGGACAACTTGCAGTAGAGGCTGTTGGAAGGAAAGATTACCCTGTAATACAAGCGATTATTTTGTGGCTTGGTGTTTTATATGTAGCTGTAAACTTTTTGGTAGACCTGTCTTATTCCCTTCTCGATCCGCGTGTGCGGCTTGGAAAGGGGGAAAACAAATGAGTTATCTCATAAAATCGCGCAGAAAAAAAGAGAGAAAAAAGCGTCCCCAAATACTTCTGTACATTATGATAGCATGCATTATTACATTATTTCTGGTAGCGGTTTTAGCGCCTGTCATTGCACCCAATGACCCCTATAAGACAGACTTGATGAATCAACTGCAAGGGCCGTCGGAACAATACCCGTTTGGTACTGATAATTTAGGACGTTGTATTTTATCACGGCTGCTATATGGTGCTACCACTTCTATTTTTTCCAGTTTAGGCATTACTGCTATTGTATTTATCATAGGAACTGTATTGGGAGTAATTGCAGGCTATTTCGGTGGCGTATTTGATATTGTTATTTCTAAAATCACTACTGTTTTTCAGGCATTTCCGCGTTTGATTTTTGCCATTGCAATAGCAGGTGTTTTAGGAATTGGAATTGGTAACACCATATTTGCGTTGTGTGCCATGTGCTGGACAGAATATGCCAGATTGTCACGCAGTTTGGTGCTGTCCGTAAAAGAAAGGACTTATATAAAAGCCGCAAGAGTTTGCGGTGAAAATCATTTTATCATATTGATAAAACATGTATTTCCCAACATTTTTCCATCATTAATTATTACATCTATGTTGAATATAGGCGCTATGTTAATGGAAGTATCAGCGCTTTCTTACTTAGGACTGGGCGTAAAAACTCCAATGGCTGAATGGGGAGATATGATGAATTTAGGAAAAGCATATTTGCAAACAAATCCTTGGTTGGTTTTTATACCGGGTATTGCAATTTTTGTCGCAGTGGTAATCTTTAATTTGTTTGGAGAAAAGCTGCGAGATGCTTTAGATTTAAAATAATTTCATTAAGGAGATTTCATTATGAAAAAAGTAGTTTCATTGTGTTTGGCTGCGGTTTTGGCAGCCGGCATTTTAGCAGGCTGTGGTTCAGGAGGTACTTCGGAGGAGAATACCGGAACTGCGTCCACATCACAAACAGCGGGCGTTTCCAGTATGGTGTTTGCAGATACGCAATCCCCAACCAATTTGGATTGTGCCGTTGGATGGAATGGCTGGTATACTTCCCGTTATGGTATTACAGAAACATTATTCAATTTGGACAAAGAAATGAAAGCAAAACCTTGGCTTGCCAAATCGTGTGAAGCCGTAGATGATACCACATGGAAAATCACTTTAAGAGATGATGTGACATTCCAAAACGGTAAGAAAATGACAGCACAATCCGTAATTGACTCTTGGAACCGTACTATGAAAATTAATACAAGATTGAACGAACTATTATTTATTGATTCTATGACAGCAGACAGTGAGACGGTTCTAACTGTAAAAACAACAAAACCGGTTCCTGCATTTGAATCAAATTTGTGTGATCCTATTGCAAGTATTACAGATGTAAACTCAGGTACAAATCCGGAAACCAATCCGGTAGGTACAGGTCCATATATGGCTGTGAACTACGATGTAAAAAAACAATGCAATGTAAAACGATATGATGGGTATTGGGGAGGAACTCCTAAGCTGGAAACCGCAACCTTTAATATCATTGCAGATCCCAGCGCATTAGCAATGGCGCAACAATCAGGTGAAAGTGATGTGTCTTTAACTATTCCATCTACGAGTTTATCTTTATTTGACAATAATTCTAACTATGTAGTTGACGGTGCAACCGGTTCCCGCGGTCAAGTTATGTTTATCAACTTTAAAAATGAATTCTTACAGGATATCAATGTTCGTAAAGCTTTGAGCATGTGCATTGATAAAGAGAGTTATGCCAAAGGTTTAAATAAAGGCGCTTCTGAACCGGCAAATGGTTTATTCCCGGATTCTTTTGACTTTGGAGGCAAAGATTTAAAAGGTTATTCATACGACTTGGAAGGCGCTAAAAAATTATTGGATGAAGCGGGTTATCAAGATACAGACGGAGACGGTATTGTAGAAAAAGACGGAAAACCACTTTCTTTACGTATTTGTACTTACAGCACAAAAGCAGAATTACCGGTATTTAGCCAAGCTTTGGCAGATGCAGCAAAACAAATAGGTATTGACATTCAAATTGATATAGAAGCTTATGACGCAATTGTAGACCGTCAGGAAAATGGTAATTTCGACTTAATGTTAATCAGCTTTACAATGTGTCCTGAAGGTGACCCCCAGTATTTCTGTGACCTTGCCTTTAAAACCGACGGAAGCAGTAACTATGGCAACTATTCCAATGCCGAAGTTGACGCTTTAATTGACCAATTGGATCAAGAATTTGACCAAGAAAAACGTGTTTCTTTGGCAAAAGAGATTCAGCAGAAAATTTTAGATGATGCAGGATTTATTGTATTTGGTCATGCGAAATTTACCAATGTCTTAAAATCATCTGTAAGTGGTTGTGAAACCAATCCTTCTGAATATTATTTAATTACAGCTGAAACTACTATGTCAAAAGCATAAAAGGTTCTTATAATATGAAGTTATTGAATGTTGACTCTTTAAGCGTTTCCTATTCTCATATACCTACTGTAAAAGATATTAGTTTTTCTATCAGCCCGGGTGAGATTGTTGGTTTGGTAGGAGAAAGCGGTTGCGGAAAAAGTACTTTACTGCGTACGCTGATGATGTTAATGGAGGAAAACTGTCAAATTGATAAAGGCGCTGTTTTCTTTGAAGAAACCGATTTGACAAAGTTATCTGAAAAAGAACTCCGCTTACTTCGTGGGAAAGATATTGTAATGATATTTCAGAATGCAGCTTTATCCAGTAATCCTCTTCATAAAATTGGGCATCAGTTTTACGAAACCATTACGAGCCATTCAGGGAAAATGTCCAAAAAGGAATGTTATGCAAAGGCGGAAGATATCTTAAAAAAATTAAAGTTTAAAGAACCAAAACGTATTTTAAATAGCTATCCGTTTGAGCTTTCCGGCGGTATGAATCAGAGAGTGGCTCTGGCTTTAGCAATTTTGATGAATCCCAAACTAATATTGGCCGATGAACCTACCAGTGCATTGGATGTTACCGTACAGGCACAGGTCATAAAACAAATGCGTCAATTGAGAGAATCATATCATACTGCTATGTTAGTAGTCACTCATAATATGGGAGTAGTAGCACAGCTGTGTGATAAAGTAGGAGTACTGTATGCCGGTAGAATCGTGGAGTGGGGAAGTGTAGAAGACATTTTGGAGCATCCAAAGCATCCTTATACACAGGCGCTTATTTCTGCGATACCTGAGATGAATGGTGAAGACCCAACCGGGATTCCGGGTTCTCCAAAAGAATTTACGAAAGAAGAAATCGGTTGTGATTTTGCTCCCCGCTGTACCAAAGCAAAAGAAAATTGTGCATGTGTGGTACCGGAAAAGGTTGTACTTTCTGATGAGCATTGGGCTTTATGTCCTTATTGCAGGGAGGAGTGAATATTGTATGGAACTGTTGGAGGTAGAAAATCTTTACAAGGAATTCTATAAAGATAAGGTGAAATTTGCAGCGGTAGATCATATTCATTTCTCAATCCGTGAAGGTGAGTGTTTAGGACTTGTAGGAGAAAGCGGTTGTGGAAAAAGTACAACGGCTTCTTTAATTGCAGGATTATTGAAGCCGGATAAAGGCACTTTCCGATTTTTGGGAGAGGAGCTTACCAAATCTTCTTCAAGGCGTATACGAAAAAATATTCAAATGATTTTTCAAAATCCTATGGATTCTTTTGACCCACGCTATCATCTTCTTTCCAGTGTACAACAAGGCTTGCGATATGTAGAAAAATGCGATAAAAGAGAACTGGAACGTCGTGCGCAAGAGGCGATTTCTTTTGTGGGATTAAAGGAAAGTTATTATAAAAAGCCAATTCATCAGTTAAGTGGAGGCGAATGTCAGCGAGCGGCAATTGCCCGTGCAATTATTGGACAGCCTAAATTGTTAATTTGTGATGAGGCTACCAGTGCGCTGGATGTTTCTGTACAAGCGCAAATTATATCCTTATTAAAAAAGTTAAAGCAAGAAAAAGGCATGTCCAGTCTTTTTATTACACATGATTTGAGCTTGATGAGAAATGTGTCAACTCGCGTTGCAATAATGTATTTGGGAAAGATTGCGGAAATAGCACCAACG
>UQNI01000077.1 GCA_900542375.1 uncultured Oscillospiraceae bacterium
GCAGGTGAGTTTGCAGAGAAGTATTTTCGTCAGGGGATGCGTGTACTGGTGTCCGGACGCATCCAGACTGGCAGTTACACCAACAAAGAAGGTCAGCGTGTTTATACCACAAATATCATCGCAGATGATCAGGAATTTGCTGATAGTAAAAATGCGTCCGCTGGAGGAAAACAGGCACCAGAAATGGGAAAGCCGATCGGTGATGGCTTTATGTCAATACCGGATGGCGTAGAAGATGAGAGTTTGCCATTTAACTAAATATGTGCATGCTAGAGGAGGTTCTGATTTTTCAGAGCCTTCTTTATTTTATGAAAGGGAAATGAAAATGAAGCAGTATATACCGGATATTACAGAGCGCTTTCCTGAAGGGTATGGCGGTGTTGATATGACACCGGCCTATTTTGGAGAGCCGGTTGACTGGAGTAGAGCTTATCAAAGAGAAAAGGAAGATTATGAAGATCGAGATATTGATGCTGAAAGAGAATAATGAACGCGGGGTAAGAATGATGTTTCTTTCACTGGAGCAGCTTCAGAAATTGAAGCTTAATCCTACTCGCGCGGATTATGAAATTGCTTATGAGACGGAAGTGAAAGAGCAGGAGGGAACGGCATTGAATGTATCAGAAATTATGGAGGGTCTGTATGAGAGATTAAATCGCCCAGATCGTCCCAATAGAAAAACAATGCGTTCCATGTCGGTAGGAGATATTATTCAGATCGATGGCAAAGAATTATTCTTTTGCGATTCTGTGGGATTTAAGAAAATTTCTTTTGCTGGTACGGGGGAACTCGTTTTGAAGGCCGGGAAAGAGAACTCAGAGAAAGGAAAATAATCAGATCCTGGTAGACCAGGTTGCGATGAGAGTGTTGTACTTCGCATAAAGCACCTGAAAACAGCGTGAGGATCAGGAATGATTAGTAGCATGGGAGGCTACAGGTGCTGCCATATCCAGTTCTGGAATATGGTGATTATGGAAAAAGAAAAACGATATGTTGCCTCCATCTCAGGAGGAAAGGACTCCATGGCAATGGTTTTAGGGCTTATGGAAAAGGGCTGGCCGTTAACGCACTGCGTCTATTTTGATACCGGTATGGAGTTTTCATGCATTCGGAAAAATATAGAGAAAGTCCGACTGGAATTGGAGCAGTATGGGTGCGAACTTGTTATTCTACAGCCGGAAAGGCATTTCCTGGAAGAAATGCTCCTTCGACGGATCAAGTGCCGGGACGGATCATCGCACTATGGAAGCTATTGGTGCGGTGGGCCATGCCGCTGGATGACACGCCTTAAGATCAATGCCTGCGAAAAATATGTAAAATCACTCGGAGCAACTGCGGTGGAATACATAGGGATCGCAGCAGATGAATCTGGCCGAGTAAAGGAAAAGTGCTATCCATTGGTCGAATGGGGCTGGACTGAATATCAGTGCCTTCAGTATTGTTATGCGAAGGGATATAACTGGCTGGAGGGAGGCATAGAGCTGTATTCCATTCTTGACAGGGTAAGCTGCTGGTGCTGCCGGAACAAAAATTTGCGGGAGTTGAATGCAATCTATCATAACCTGCCGCAGTATTGGGACAAGCTTAGAGCTCTTCAGAGTTATATCGAAGAGCCATATAAGCCGCCGTATACGATTTTCGATTTAGAGGAGCGGTTCGCAAAAAAGGGAAGACAGCGGGGACTCTGGGAAGTATAAGGATCTTGCGGAGCAGAGTCTTGGTATAGCAGAATGCTAAATGTGTGAAATAATACCTATGAGCGGTTGATCGAAAAGGTCAGCCGCTTTTTTTACCTGAAAATCCCATATTGACATCTGGGAATGAAATGCTTAAAATGAAAATAGAACAAATGTTCGATTTTTAAAAACTGGAAGGGATTATATGGAACGGGCTATTTTACATTGTGACCTGAACAATTTTTACGCTTCGGTAGAATGCAGAGATTTTCCCCACTTAAAAGGAAAAGCAGTAGCTGTTTGCGGCAGACAAGAGGAAAGGCATGGCATTGTGCTTGCAAAAAATGAATTGGCCAAAAAGTATGGGGTGAGCACAGGAGAACCTATCTTTCAGGCTAAGAAAAAATGTCCGCATTTGGTCATTACACCGCCTCATTATGATAGATATTTATATTTTTCCAACTTAGCCAAAGAGATTTATTTATCGTTTACCAACCAAATTGAACCGTTTGGTATTGACGAATGCTGGCTGGATGTGACGGGAAGTCAAACTTTATTCGGAACTCCCTATGAAATTGCCGAAACCATCCGCCAGCAGTTTTACAGTCAACTGGGTCTGACGGTTTCTGTAGGAGTCAGCTTTAATAAGATATTTGCCAAACTGGCCAGCGACTTAAAAAAGCCGAATGCCACAACCGTAATTACAAAAGAAGATGTTCAGGAGAAAATATGGAAATTGCCTGTGGAAAGTATGCTGGGAGTAGGAAGAGCCACCTTAAAGAAACTGCATGAATCAGGTGTATTTACCATAGGGGAATTGGCGCAAAGCAATGAAAATTATCTTTATGCCATGTTTGGCAAAAACGGAAGTGAACTTTGGCAAAATGCCAATGGCAGAAACGAATCTCCCGTATCTTATGTGCAGGAGCAGGAACAGCCTAAAAGTATAGGAAACAGTATTACTTGTCCAAAAGATTTGGAACAGGAGGAACAAGCTCAAAAAGTATTATTGTACTTATCAGAAAAAGTGGCAGGTCGTATGCTTCGTCATGGAGTGTTGGCTTGCGGCATCCACTTGATGATAAAAGACTGCTTGTTTCAGACAAGGCAATATCAGCAGACCATTGAAATTCCAACACGTCAAGTGAAAGATATTTATGCCGTGGCATGTCGTATGCTGAAACAGCATTATAAATGGAAGCAGCCCATACGTGCATTGGGTATCAGCGGATTTTTATTGGTACCCCAGGCGCAAAAAGAGCAAGTATCGTTTTTCACAAATACGGAAGAATTGATAAAGGAAGAAAAGCTGGAGGAGAAGATTGCAAATTTAAAAGACAAATATGGTAAACAAATTATTACTTATGGAGCATTACTGTCTAAAGATTTTGACTTATATAAAGAAGATATCAATAATCAAATACCATATCGTCCTTTTCAAAAATAAATAGGGTAATTTTTATTTTTCTATTGACCTGTTCAGAGAAATCTATTATAATTCAAGATATAAACATTAATGTAAAAATAAGGAAAATAATTTCTCGTAGCACACAAGGATTGCTTGCAAAAAACAGAAATTTTTTAACATATTTCATAAATTTTTATTGACTTAAATAAAAGAATAGAGTATGATATAGGCAGATAAAAGTGGGTGCAAGAGGTGTTTTGGATTGCCTGAACAAATGGAAAACTATACAGACAATCAGCTGGTATCTTTCATTCAAAAAGGGAATTCAGACGCCTTTGTGGAACTGACTGCCAGGTACCTGTCTTTCATTCGGGCAAAGGCACATCCGTTTCGCAGTTCTGTATTGGAAGCGGATGACCTATGTCAGGAAGGCTTGCTTGGTTTATTCAGTGCAGCCAGGAGCTACAATCCGAATAAAGATGCCAGCTTTAAAACATATGCGGGTATTTGTATTCAAAACCGTATGGTAGCGACGTATCGTGCCTGTGCACGCAAAAAGAACATTCCTCTGGGTCAATTGGTATCACTCAATGATGAAGAAGCTTCTCAGCTCAATATACATGGTACCAGTCAAGCATTGTCTAATCCTGAGACTTTATTGATAGACAGGGAAAATTTAGAAATGGTTCACCAAAGAATTCGGCAGAGTTTGTCAAAACTGGAGCAACAGGTTCTCTTTCTTTACTTAAGCGGCCAAAGTTACAGTGAGATTGCTGCCAAATTAGCAATTCCTGCTAAGTCTGTAGATAACGCAATTCAGCGTGTGCGTAGAAAACTACAATCATGCAGTCTCAATATGCCCCGGTAGCTTAAGTTAGAGCGTTGATCCATCAAAGGCGGCGGTGCAAATCCGTCTAAGGGCAAAATATCTATTAATCCAAAGCGAGGTAAATCACATGTACGAAGACAAAACTCTCATCTGTAAAGATTGCGGCGCTGAATTTGTATTCACTGCTGGCGAACAAGAATTCTATGCATCCAAAGGCTTTGTAAACGAGCCACAAAGATGTAAACCATGCCGTGATGCACGTAAAAACGCTGCAAAACCGGAGCGCGAAATGTACACAGCACAATGCGCTGCTTGCGGATGCGAAGCAAAAGTTCCATTTAAACCACGTGAAGACCGTCCTGTATACTGCAGCGAGTGCTTTGCTAAGATGAGAGAAGAATAAGAAGTCGTTCTTATTCCGCTGATTCTGAGGTTCACAAAAAGCGATGCTCAAATTTGAGCATCGCTTTTTGTTTTTTGTAGTTTATTTGTCATAATGTGCATCAAAAATGCAGCGGCCTTCTTTAAAGGTATACAGCACTTGAATATCTTTGATTGCCATAGGGTCTGCTTTGCAGGGGTTTTCGCTCAATACCACCAAATCTGCCAGCTTGCCTTCTTTGATGGTTCCTTTTCTGTCTTCTTCAAAATACTGATAAGCAGCATACTTTGTTACAGCATAGATGGCTTCTTTCACAGGAATACATTCTTCTTTTCCCAGACATACTCCGTTTTTTGTCATACGATTGACTGCGCACCAAATGGTTTCCAACATATTGGGCACAATCACAGGGGTATCTTGATGAAACGTAAATGGAATGTTCATTTCCATAGCAGAATGTGCGCAGGAAATATGTTTGGCACGTTCCATTCCAAAGTTTTCAATGTGTATATCACCCCAATAGTAGGTGTGAGCTACAAAAAAGCTGGGAATCATCGAAACAGACTTCACATCAGGCAATTGGTCCGGACGCAGCAATTGTGCATGAATCATCACAGGACGGACGTTTTGTTGTTTTCCCTTCAAACAATCCAGCAGTTGTTGTGCAGCAGCATCTCCGTTGCAATGAGTAATAAATTGTGTTTTCTCTTCTAATGCGCGGTCAACCATACTTTGTACCTGCTCGTCAGAGTATCGAGCATAACCGCAGTAATCTTTGCTGTTTGCGTATGGCTTGCTCATCCACGCGGTTCTTCCTTGGGGAGAACCGTCTAAAAACAACTTATATCCGCCAAGCCTCAGCCGATTGTGGTAGCTGCGATATTGAAGATTTTGTTTTATCAAATCTGCATGATGTTCCAAATCAACATATCCTACAATATCTAATATCAGGGCGTTTTCTTCTGCCATGCTGTGCAGCAGGTTCCATTCTCCGTCCTTTACAAAGCCGTCTTGTGCGGTTGTAATTCCGTAGGACGCATAAATTTTTTGTGCTTTTTCAAACTGTTTTGCAATTTTATGAATGTCAGGGTGTGTAATTTGGTTGCCTGCTTTGATAAATGCGCTTTCTTCCGCATATCCGGTTAGGTTTCCGTTTTCATCTCTCCCGTATTTTCCGCCCGCCGGATCAGGGGTGTTTTTATCCAAATGCATTTGTTCCATTGCTTTTGTATTCATGACACCCATATGTCCCGATTTATGAGCAATCAGCAACGGGTGTCCCTGACAAACCGCATCCAATTCTTTTGCCGTTGGATGACGATGCTCTTTGAGAAAATTATGGTCATAACCAAAGCCAAAAATCATTTCTCCCGGCTCTATCTTGTTTTCATCAATATATTGTTCTATTTGCTGACCGATTTCTCCAATGCTGGTAATATGGTTCAAATCCAACAATCCAAGTGTATTGGAAAACTGGGTGATATGAGAATGCGGGTCGATAAAAGACGGCATTAAGCAATGCCCATGCAGATTGATTTCATCGCAGTTGGGTGTCGTTTTTTCTTTTGCTGCTTGCAAACTGCCGCAGTACACAATGATTCCGTCCTCAACCAGTATTGCTTCCGGTTGGGAATCCTCCAAGGTTAAAATGTCACCGTTATAAAATAGCTGCTGCATAAATATCCTTCTCTCGTAATCGTTTGTGTTTAGTATAAGCATGAATTATGAAAAAATTATGGCTCATTTATAGAAGGAATGAAAATGTTTGGAACAAAATTTTATACGAATGTATTGATATTGAGCATACGTTTCTATTTTTAAACATCAAAAGACTTTGCCTTGCATAACCGAAGCGATGATGTTATAATTTTTCGTAAGAAAATCAATAAGGAGGAGGCTGTATGTTAGGGTTAAAAAAAGGAACCATATCTTTTATTGAACGGAATGAAGAATGGGATACCATTGCTCAAAGAGAAATAGAGCATTTAAAAGTTTTATTTGG
>UQNI01000078.1 GCA_900542375.1 uncultured Oscillospiraceae bacterium
ATACATAAATGCAATGACAAGTATTACAATTACCAAGCCGATTAAAATAACAAGAAGATCGGTTTGAATCGGAATCCACTTTTGAATAATGGTAAAGATAGTTTCATCCTGACCGAGAGGCACATTGGCTTTTCCCAACATAACACGAAGGTTAATGGAATATAAAGCCAGCATTGTCAAAATACCGGACAAAATAGGCGGTATTTTAAATACTGTATTAAAGAATCCTGTTATTACACCGGACGCCATACCTGCAAGGGTTGCAATTAATAAGCTTGTAAACGGATCCAACCCTACTGTAATTAAAATTGCACTAACACAGCCGCCAAGTGCAAAGCTGCCGTCTACTGTAAGGTCAGCAAAGTCCAGCAGTTTATATGTAATATAAACGCCAAGGGTCATAATTGCATATAATAATCCTTGGGCTACAGCACCTTCCAGTGCCAACAATGTTCCCATAGTTACCTCCCGAATACGTAAAAGTCGATTAGACTTTTACGTCAATTGCTTTTTCCGCTAAATCTGCAGGAATTTCAATGCCCAGTTGTTTTGCCAAATCCATATTGATATATAGTTTATTTTCACTCAAATATTCAATTGGCATGTTAGCCGGACTTTCTCCATCTTCCAAAATTCTAACAGCTTGTTTTGCGGTTAATTTACCAAGCTCATAATAATCTACGCTGTATGTTGCCAAACCGCCATTTTCAACGCTGTTATTCTCTCCAACGAACAAAGGAATCTTATTTGCTGTTGCAATTTGTGCTACTAAAGTCATGTTAGAAGCAATTACATTATCAGTAGGTACATAAATCGCATCTACTTGACCTACCAAAGATTGTACAACAGATTGCACATCATTTGCATCGGAAACAGTTTTTTCTATTGCTTCAATACCATATTTGGCAGCTTCTTCTTTTGCCAAATCAATTTGATATTTTGAGTTTGCTTCACTGGTGCAATATAGTAAAGCAACTTTTTTGGCATCCGGACAAAGCTGAGTTAACAATTCCATTTGTTCCTTTACAGGTGTTAAATCTGATGTACCTGTAACATTACCGCCAGGAGCTTCATTGCTTTCAACCAAACCGGAATCTGCAGGGTCAGTTACAGCGGTAACCAAGATAGGTGTGTCCTTTGTTTTGCTTGCCATAGCTTGTGCTGCTTGGGTGGCAACTGCCAATACCAAATCTTTATTATCATTTGCAAATTGGCCGGCGATGGTTGTACAGTTTGGAATATCGCCTTGTGCATTTTTGTAATCAATTTTAATATTTTGACCATCTACATAGCCGGCTTCTGCCAAACCGTCAATAAAGCCTTCTCTTGCCAAATCCAATGAGTCATGTTCTACCAATTGAATAATACCAATTTTCTTAACATCTGTGCCTGTTGTGGCACCGCTGTCAGCGGTACCGGTGGAATCACTGCTGCCGCATGCTGTCATACCGGCTACCAGCATCATAGCTGCAATCGCGGCTGCAGAAATTTTCTTTACGCCTGAAAATTTCATGATTTTTCTCCCCCAAAATTCAATTTCACTTTAGCACTGTAAAGTTTTAGGTGAAAAAAACTTTACAGTGCCAAATCAATAATGTTATTGTACATGATTTTACATATAAATTCAATATTGAAAATTCTAATAATCAATACAAATTTTGCAAAATTCATAATATTGTGTAAAAAACAATCAAAAATGATAAAAAAAATCGCAATATACATCAAGGCATACTGCGATTTTTATATAGAATCACTAAGACAACTTCTTCAAACGTGCAAAATTCTGCATAATCTTTTTACTGCCGACAGTTTCAAACATAATTTCAAGTAAAGTATCGTTTCCCATAGGCGTAGCAGATATAATTTCACCTTGGCCAAATGTAAGATGTTTTACCTTATCGCCCACTGCCAATTTTTCACCGGATGATTTTGCTTTTGGCAAATTGACAGGACCAAAATTTCTGGCAGAATTGGTGGTAACTTCCCTAGCTTCATATGCAGAAGTTGGTAAGCTTGTGCCCGGTGTCGGTTTTTGCCATGAACGGGAACGAGAGCGTTCTACCAATTCTTCCGGAATTTCCGATAAAAAGCGAGAAGCTTTATTTCTGGTTGTAGAACCAAACAGCATACGGCTTTCTGCATTGAGCAGTGCCACTTCTTCTTCCGCACGTGTAATTGCAACATAAGCCAGTCTGCGTTCTTCTTCTATTTCATCAGGGTTATAAATGGATTGTAATCCCGGGAAAATACCTTCTTCAAAACCGGGAAGAAATACTACAGGAAATTCCAAGCCCTTTGCAGAATGCATTGTCATCATAACAACAGAATCTGCTTTATCATCATAATTATCAATATCTGTCATTAAAGACACTTCTTCTAAAAATCCGGATAAACTTGCATCCTCAAAATTCTCTTCTTCATATTGAATGATATTGGAAGCAAGCTCACGGATATTATCAATTCTGTCTTGCGCATCTTCATATTCAGTTTTCAAGTATTCAATATAACTTGTTTTTTCTAAAATAAGCTCATATAAATCTGCTAACGAAACGGTTTCATCTTCCGCAGCTTTCATTAATTCCTGAATAATTTGAGCAAAATTCAACAACTTAGGCGAAGTGCGTTTTAAGGCTTCAAACTCATCGGCATGGCTGATAACCTCAAATAATGTTTCGCCAATGCCTTGTGCAATTTCCGTTGCTACTGCCAAAGTTTTATCTCCAATAGAACGCTTAGGCTGATTGATGATTCTTCTGAGACGAATTTCATCGGCAGGATTGTTAACTACCTGCAAATATGCCATCATATCTTTAATTTCTTTGCGCTCATAGAAGCGATGGCCACCAATCATGCGATATGGTATGCCCGATTTTACAAATAATTTTTCAATGATATTCGATTGTGTGTTCATACGGTACAATACTGCAAAATCTGAAAAGGTTCTTCCTTGCGCCACTTCTTCCAAAATACGTTTTGCCATATATTCCGCTTCTTCCTGTTCTGTACAGGAAGTATGTATGGTAATTTTCTTTCCCTCTTCATTATCGGTCCACAAAGTTTTTCCTTTACGTTCCATGTTATTCGATATCACTGCATTGGCTGCATTCAAAATATTTTTTGTGGAACGATAGTTTTGTTCTAACCGAATGACTTTTGCATTTGGATAAGATTCTTCAAAACTCATAATATTTTCAATGGTAGCGCCACGGAATTTATAAATGCTCTGGTCATCATCACCAACTACACAAAGATTTCCGCTGTGTCTGGCCAGTAAATCAATCAGCAGGTACTGTGCCTGGTTAGTATCTTGATATTCATCCACCATAAAATAACGGAACTTATTGTGGTAATATTCTAAAACATCCGAATTTTTTTGAAGCAATTCTACTGTTTTGCAAATCATATCGTCAAAATCCATAGCATCGGCAGCTTTCAGGCGCTCTTGGTACATTTGATATGCTTTGCCAATGGTACCTTTACGTGTATCGGTTCCTGCTCTGCGCAAATATTCATTGGCATCTATCATTTGATCTTTTGCTCTTGAAATTTCAGATAAAATTGCTTTTGCCGGCAAAATTTTCTCTTCAATATTTAATGCCTTACAACAATCTTTCATTAAACGGCGGGAATCGTCTGTATCATAAATGGTAAAGCGATTTGTATATCCCAAACGCTCTCCGTCTCTGCGCAGAATGCGTGCGCACATGGAGTGGAATGTAGATGCCCAAATATCATTTCCATCCTCACCTAACATCGTTACAAGACGAGTTTTCAATTCAGCAGCTGCTTTATTGGTAAATGTAATGGCAAGAATCTGCCATGGTTTACAAGCCTGCACGGAAAGTTTTCTTCTGGTATCATCTGAAAGCAGTTGATTATTTTCCAAACATGCTTTCATTTCATTGATATCTTGTTCATCAATCGCATCAGAAACCTCTTGGCTTTGATAAGCATTCCCGTACCGAATCAGATTGGCAATTCTGTTGACAAGCACAGTTGTTTTTCCACTTCCGGCACCTGCTAAAATGAGCAAAGGTCCGTTTACTTGAAAAACAGCTTCACGCTGCATTGCATTCATTTTGGAAAATTCTTTCTCCATTAGTTGTTTTCTTAAAGACACGCATTCTTGCTTAATTTGATTACTCATGGATTCACCGCCAAGAAATATAAATTGTAAATACAAAACGTTGTATATCTGTATATTGTACATCATTTTTAAAATAATAGCAAATTTATAAGAGAAAAAGTCACAAAAAATATATTCTTACGGTATCTCTTTCGCTTTAACAGCATATATACAATTATTTCTTTTTATACCAGCAGCAAAATTAAAATTTTGGCTGCTATGAGAACGTTTTAGCGTTTATAGGTTAAAAATTGCTTTGCAACTTTTTCTATGCTATAATAAAAAATAAAGAATATAGATGATATTATGATACAGTGTTCTATCTCCATTGTGAAAGGAGCGTATAAAATTTTGGAACAAGCCATTGACCAAATTCAAAAATGGGCAGAAGAAACTGGAAAATTTGAAGCGATTGCATGGGATAAAATGCCGGAAATTTATTTATATATGGATCAAGTAATCACTTATATGGATAAGCAGCTAAAGTTATTTGAAAGAAATGAAAATACTCGCTTGCTTACTTCCAGCATGATTAACAACTACGTGAAAGACAATGTATTGGAACGTCCCGAACAAAAAAAATACTCGAAAGAACATCTTGCCATGCTGACTATGATATGCATGTTAAAGCAAGTTTTGTCCATTCAAGATATTTCTCAATTATTAAAATCTTTAACCGAACATACTTCAAAAACAGAACTTTATGATCAATTTCGCATCTCGCAAGCAAAGGTTTTGGAAGACATTTGCAGCCGTGTTAACCAAACAGCTGAGCAAGGAAAAGACGCACTGACAAAACTTGCCTTAGAGCTTTCCATAGAAGCCAACGCAAGGCGTACTGCGGCAGAACGTATTCTAAGCGAACTTGCAGAGGAAGAAGCACCAAAACATAATAAGAAGAAAGAGAAAGCTAAAATGCAGGACTAGCTTCTTGCTGTACACGGTCAACGGATGATGTTACGTTGACCGTGTATTTTATTTTTGCAAGTTCTTGTGCCCAAGAATCTCGATGTACTTTCCAATACTCTGTTTGTTGCTGCTGTAATGCTACATCAAAATTAAAAATATCAGTACTATCTCTGATGACTGCTTGTTCAACAGCACTCTCTATTTGCAATTTTAGCTTTTCATTCAAAGCTGTTTCAAATTTTTCATAAACATCCAGTGACAATTTTTTTCTTAAATCTTGATTGATTTCTGATATATATGCTTTACAGGATACCTCTATTTGGAAATGTGGTACATCATCCACAATATCTGCCGTTATTTTGCTGCTCGTATTCTCCAGCTTTAAACTGATTGTACCAATGTCCGGAATATCCAAAACCATTACCCCGTTTCGGATGGTATACACAGCAGCTAAATATCCTCTGCTTTGCTCTCTGTTGAAATATCCGATTAATTGATTATCTTGAAAATACACTGTACGGCCCAATTGCACATGTTCATCTATAAGGGTTAATTCGGGCAATGCAAACGCGTTATATTCTGACGCCATGCGATTGGCAACATCCAACACAGTAGAACCTGCAAATTTATTGGTGGCACTGTCTGCCTCTGCAAAAGATTTTGCCTGTGTAGCCAACACATATTGACCTTCACTTTGCAGTTGAAACAATGTCTCTGCTCTATCTTGAGCTACAAATAAATCTACTGTCGGTCTTGTTTCATGATAGCGAATAAAAAAGTCAAAAACATCGGTAAGACCTTCCTGTGCACATTGTTTGCTGAATACTACCATGGCATTGTGAGAATATGTGGGTATCAGTCCTGTTTGCAGCGTTAAATTTTGTAATGCTTCGTATACGGTAGTACCTTGAGATTGTATAAAATCCATTTTAACTTCTTCATCCGAACGCAAATAATGAACAGAAACTAAATACCCTTCCTCTTCTTTGTCAATTCCAATTCCCTGTATCATCATCTTTTTACTGATATCACTTCCAAACGAACAAGCGGTCATAGAAACAAAACAACTGACTGCCAGTAGTGCCGCAAGTATATATTTAATCCA
>UQNI01000079.1 GCA_900542375.1 uncultured Oscillospiraceae bacterium
CTCCTTCTTTCCCATCTGTTCAGGAACTTCAGGAAGCTATGAATGTGTTTTGTATTGCAACTAAGTTAGCAGCTTTGGAATTATTATTAGCTTCTAAATTATAAATACTATCAATAAAAAAGAGCAAGATAAATCTTGCTCTTTTTTATTTTGCGAAATTCGATTGTAATGGACTCCCAACAGCATGTCAAACTGTCCCAAAGCAGCCTTCATTGGTATTTCTCCCGCCAAAGCGAAATTTTCGTTCATCCTTAAGAACCTGACCAAAGTACCAGAAATGGTTTCCACCATTTTTTACTTTGCAAAAAGCTCCTCTCGAGTCACTCCACTTCTTTTCCCTTCCTTCAATATTCTCTTTTGTTCTTCTCAGAAACTGTTAAGAGAGACAATCATACATATTATCTTATTCACTCCGATTCTCCATATACGCCAATGTCTTTCCTTATTTTTATAGTTCTTTCATTTAGTATCTACTGTTCAATACATAACTGTAATCTCATTGGCAAAAATTTTGTTCTTTTACGTCATACATTTATATCCGATATCTATTTTATATGGATTTACGTTTACTGCTCTATCAGACACCTCTTATTTCTTTCATTGTCCCGGTATTTTTGTATTCATCATAATGTAAACAGAAACATTTGTAAACGTGATACTATCTATCCATTTTAAATTACTGATTTATAAATGAAAATGCATGATTCCAAAAAATATATCACATTGCTGTATCCCATCTTCATTGATGCAGATACAACCGATATTCTCTGTTCAACAACAGTAAAATTCAGCTAGAACAATCTATTTATTTTAAATAACCAATCACAATGATAGATGCAAATTTCTATTTTGCTATCCGCTCTTATGGACAAATGTCATGATATGCAGCAATATGACCTTCACTACTATTGTTAGAAGTATGTTAAAAAACGAATTGTTTCTTTAAATTTCTATGAAATATGTTGATAGAGAAAAATAGCTTTGTTATAATAAACAGTAAGAAATTGTTAAAAAGGCGGTGCAACCATCATGCCCAAACACAAAGGCGGTAAAGTAGCTGCAGTAATAGACATTGGCTCCAGCGATGTGAAAATGCAAATTTCACAGGTAAGAAATAAAGAAATTATACCGCTGAACACATTAGAATATCCTCTTAAACTGGGACATGAAGTGTTTAACTACGGCAAAATCAGTTTTGAATGTTTACGCGAACTTTCCCACATTTTAACCGGCTACTCCAATGTAATGAAGGAATATGGTGTAGACCAATATAAAGTAGTCGGCACTACTGCATTGCGGGAAGCACAAAATAAGGAATTCATTCAAGATCAGCTTTTGATTCAAAACGATATGATTGTTGAAATTTATGATGATAATCAGGAAAAATCTCTTATTTACTCTGCAATCACAAAAGCATTAAAACATATGGAACTATTCTCAACTCAATCAAATCTGAAAGAGCAAGCAAAACAGCCTGAAAATATGCTGCTGTCCTATATTGGTACCGGTTCCATCGGTATTTCATTATATAATGGGAAACATATTTTCTTCACCCAAAATATTTCTACCGGTTCTCTAAAACTGCATGATGTGCTAAGTGGTGTACAAGAATATACAGATGACTTTGCAATTGTGGTAGATGAATATTTGGATTCTATCTTTAATCGCATTCAAATGCCGGTTCCCTACCAACAAGTCAACGGCTTAGTATTAACGGGAAACGAAATGCAGCGGATTGCAAAACTGTGCAATGCCGAACCCATTGATGGAAATTATGTCATTAAATCTAAAACTTTAACCAATTTATATCAAACCATCCGTTTAATGCCGCTGGAAAAAATAGCGTTAAAATTCGACTTAACCGAAGAGGTAGCCGAAATGTTCTATTCTTCTCTGGCTATTTATGCAAAGCTTTTGAAATTTACGGAAGCCGACTATGTTTTTGCCCCAAAAGTAGATTTATGGGATACCCTAATTGAACAAATGTTGGTACAAAAACGTGCTCTAAATGAAGTTGTGGAAACACGTGAACATGCATTGGCTTGTGCAAAAACAGTTGCTGACCGCTATCGCTGCAACTATGAACATGCCAACTTTCTTATGGAAACAGCATGCATGATTTTTGATAAAATTAAAACTCTGCACGGTTTGAATCCAAGTTATAAACTACTGCTGGAAATTGCAGCAATTTTACATGACTGCGGCTATTTTATCAATTCAAAGCATCACCTTAATAGCAATGTTGATATTGTGAAATATACAGATATTTACGGATTAACAGATAAAACCACATTAATAACAGCGTATATTTCCCGATTTGCAGAAAGTGAAACACCAAATTACAGAGATGCAGAATTCGCCTCTTTAAAAGGAAGCGAAAAAATCATTGCATTAAAGTTGGCCGCTATTTTTCGTCTGGCAAATTCTTTGGATAAATCTCAAAAGCAAAAATTACAATCCGTTAAGGTGAGACTGGACGAAGATAAATTCATCATTACCGCTAAAAGCGACAGCAATACCAGATTAGAGCACTGGGCATTTGAAAAATGTTCCGCTTTCTTTCAAGAAGTATTTGGTGTTCAGCCGGTTTTAACCGTAAAATCAAGTTTGATATAACAAAGGAAAGGTCGTGCAAGATACTCATGAGCAATGAAACAAAAATGCCTTATATCAACCGTGAACTCAGCTGGATGGATTTTAACAGCCGTGTTCTGGAAGAGGCTTTGGAAAAAGAAAATCCTATCATGGAGCGCGTCCGTTTTCTTGGTATCAGCGCTTCTAACCTAGACGAATTTTTTATGGTACGCGTTGCAGGTGTAAAAGCACAAATTATTTCAGGCTATCAAAGTGCTGATGCTTCCGGATTAACTCCTACAGCTTTATTTGCCCAATTGCAAGAAAAAATTCATAAATTTGTGGAAAAACAATATTCTTGCTGCCAACGTTCTGTCATACCGGCCCTTAAAAAACAAGGTATTGTCTTTTTAACTCCAAATGAAATGAATAAAAAACAACAAAAGTATATTTCTGACTATTTTGACAAAGTACTGTTCCCCGTTTTAACACCGCTGGCAGTAGATGAAAGCCGTCCTTTCCCTTTGCTGGCCAATAAAAGTCTAAATATTGCGGTACGTTTAAAAGGTGAAGATGAAGAATCCTGCTTTGCTTTGGTACAAGTACCATCCATTCTGTCGCGTTTTTTAGAACTGCCCAGCGATGAAGGAAGAGCGTTCGTGCTGCTTGAAAATATCATTATCTACAAAATTGAAGAATTGTTTGAGCTGCACAGCATTGAAGCATGTACTCCTTTCCGTCTCACCCGTAACTCCGATTTGGATATTGACGAAGAAGCGGAAGATTTATTGCTTGAAATTGAAAAATCTATTAAGAAAAGAAAACGCGGACGTCCTGTTCGTTTGGAAATTGCACATAAATGTGATAAGCAAACCCGCCATTTTTTAATAGAAACATTGAAAGTGAAAGATACAGACATTTATTCCATTCAGGGTCCTATTGACCTTACGTTCTTTACCAAATTTGCCGGTTTAAATGGTTGTGAACAGCTTTGTTTCGAGCCAATTACACCTGTTTATCCCCCTGCTGATTTCTTTGAGCATAAAAATGTGTTTGATGCTATCAAAGAAAAGGACCGTATGCTGCATCACCCTTATGAAAGTTTTAAATGTGTTGTAGATTTTGTTCGCCAAGCTGCGGAAGATGAAAATGTGCTGGCTATTAAGCAAACATTATATCGTGTCAGCGGTAATTCTCCTATTGTTGCAGCATTAATTAAAGCGGCTGAGAACGGAAAACAAGTAACCGTTTTGGTAGAGCTAAAAGCACGATTTGATGAAGAAAATAATATCCTTTGGGCAAAAAAATTAGAAGAAGCAGGCTGCCATGTTATATATGGTTTGGTAGGATTAAAAACACACTGTAAAATTCTTTTGGTCGTACGCAGAGAAGAAGATGGAATCCGCCGTTATGTACACATGGGTACAGGAAACTATAACGATTCAACCGCAAAAATTTATACGGATATTAGTTTATTTACCTGCAAAGAGCCGTATGGTATGGACGCTTCTTCCCTTTTTAACGTATTAACAGGATACTCCCGTCCTCCGGAATACAATAAATTTGCAGTTGCACCACATGGATTACGCAGTTTTTTTGTTCAAATGATTGAAAGAGAAATAGAAAACTCGAAAAAAGGTCTTCCAAGTGGTATAATAGTAAAAGTAAACTCTTTGGTTGACCCTGAAATGATTGAATTGATGTATAAAGCATCTCAAAACGGAGTAAACGTACAGCTGATTGTACGCGGGATTTGCTGTTTGATTCCCGGAATTCCGGGAATCAGTGAAAATATCAGTGTACACAGTATAGTTGGTCAATTGCTGGAACACAGCCGTATTTTTCAATTTGAAAATGCAGGTAATCCTAAAATTTATATGGGCAGTGCAGACTGGATGCAGCGTAATCTGGATCACCGCGTAGAATTGGTATTTCCAATTGAAGACCCTGACCTGCAAAAACGTGCATTTGATATTGTACAAACCATGCTCAACGATACAATTAATACAAGATTACTGCAAAATGATACGACTTATATTGAAATTGATAAACGCAGCAAAGCTCCGTTTAACTCTCAATATGAGTTTAGCGTGTATGCCAAAGAAGCAGTGGCCAAACTGGAAGCTTTGGATGAAAGCAAACCATATACGCCAATCAGAAGGGCTGATTTAGAAAAAATGAAATAAAGAAGGTATCGACCATGAAAAGAATTGGTATTTTGACAAGTGGAGGCGATTGCCAAGGCTTGAACGCAGCGATTCGCGGTGTTGGCAAAACATTCTGTGAATTATTAGGCGATAAAGTAAAAATCTTTGGCATTCAAGACGGTTATAAAGGTTTGATTGAAGGAAATTATATTCCGATGAAGCAAATGGATTTCTCAGGAATCCTAACACTGGGTGGTACCATTTTGGGAACTTCCCGTCAACCGTTTAAACAAATGCGCGTACTGGATGAAAACAATATAGACAAAGTAACCAAGATGAAAGAAACTTATAAAAAAATGAAGTTAGATTGTCTTGTGATTCTTGGAGGCAACGGTACGCATAAAACAGCAAATCTGCTCAGTGAAGAGGGGCTAAATATCATTACGCTCCCAAAAACCATTGACAATGATTTGTGGGGCACAGAAATGACCTTTGGCTTTAACAGCGCAGTTGAAATTGCAACAAATGTAATTGACTGTATCCACACGACTGCTACTTCTCATGGTCGCGTATTTATTGTAGAGATTATGGGACATAAAGTTGGCTGGCTTACCTTATATGCCGGTATTGCAGGCGGTGCTGATGTGATTTTGCTGCCGGAAATTCCCTACGATATCAATAAAGTAGTAGACAGTCTATACTTAAGAACCGGTCAAGGAAAACGTTTTTGTATTTTAGCAGTTGCGGAAGGCGCTCTTTCCAAAAAAGAAGCAGAAATGTCCAAAAAGGAATTCAAAGCCAGTCGTGCAAATATGTCTTTCCCTTCTGTCTCCTATCGCGTAGCACATGAAATTGTAGAATTGACAGGACGCGAAGTTCGTGTAACAGTCCCCGGACATTTTCAGCGCGGAGGCGGTCCTTGTCCTTACGACCGTTTACTTGCAACTCGTTTTGGTACTGCTGCCGTTCGTTTAATTGAAGAAGGTAATTTTGGAAATATGGTAGCGTTGCAAAACGGAAATATTGTTGCCGTACCGCTTAGTGAAGTAGCAGGCAAATTAAAATATGTTCCAAAAGATAGTAATATCATTCAATCTGCACGTGATGTAGGTATTTGCTTTGGCGATTAATACTTTTGTTACAAAGAGTGCATAAAAGAACACGCCATTTGCACATTTTCAAGCAAAAAGAATCAGTACAGAGACTAATACTCTGCACTGATTCTTTTTTTATGATATCCTCTTCTTGCTACCTTATATAAGGATAGTTTGACAAACCTTGTTTGTTAAAAAGAAATATGTCTTGTCCTCTTTTAACTCTCTCCTGTCAGAGGGCAGCCTAATATATCCAAAAAGGGCAAACTCCCGTATCGTACCGAGTTTGTCCTTACTGCAATTCCCCATA
>UQNI01000080.1 GCA_900542375.1 uncultured Oscillospiraceae bacterium
TTTACGCCTTTTTTTGTAACTGGCGGCGTAGCCTGTTGAAATTGGCGTATTGCATTTACCAGTGATTCGTCTGTAACATGAACATATCCGTTCATTGTTGTTTTAATGCTTGCGTGTCCTAATAGCTGTTGCAGCACTTTAGGCTGTACGCTGCGCTCTTTACCTTTTAGATTTTTGCCCATTTATCGGACTCCTTTCTTATCTCAAAAAAGAGTCCAACGTAACTATATATTATAGCATAAGGACTTTGCTTTTTCAATCTCAACAGGAATTTTTTGTAGTGGTTGTTGATAGAAGTTCTATATAATTAACTCTCATCGAATATATTCTTCAAATTCACGTCGCTTTCTTTGTCAAGGAGCAGAAAAGGCAGGATAGCACCGCGTTGATCGTCCGGCTTTTTCCTATTTATAAGTATATCCCAAAAGAGCCAATGGACTACAATTTCTCATAGTTCATCGGCTCTGTGACTGTGTGTCAGGCTCTTTGATAATTATTTTTTCTTATTGTTCTTCCATATTTTGTATATAACATTGGAAACAGGAAGTAAAACACATATAGCTACAAACCAACCTGGAAAATGTGGCATAATCTCAATCCTCCTTATCTTATACAAGATTGAATATAGCCGCTGCAATGCAGATGGCAGCAACGATAAGTGATACAATAATTCGTAAAATAGAAAAACTATACAATTTTTCCGGATTTTGCATGTCATAACGCACGGTAACGGTTGTTCCAATCTGTGACGCCATTGGTACTTGTATGCAGTTTTGGGACTGATACGTTCTTCCATTCACTTTATACGAAACGGTCGCCCATTTTGAATTACGAAATTTTGAGTTTTCTGGATTTATTGTTCTGAAAGAAATAATCGTACCGACGGTTTGTGCCGTTTTGTTTCCTTTTAAAAAAAATTGAATACAGTTTATAAATCCAAAACACAATGCTATCACAGCAATGACATAAAGAAAAATAGTATCTCTATCCATAGTCCCACCTTCTTTCTTTATCACGCCAAGTCTGCTTTATCGTAAATCTTTATAGACAAAGATGCTGATATTGCTAAAATCGCAAAACCAATAAGGACAATACCGCCATAAACAAGGTATGGTGAAAACATAGAGAGGAAGTTTAAGTTTAGACTTCCCGCTCTCATAAGCAGTGGCAGAATAAATGGCGAAGCCATAATAATCACACCAAAGGCAAACTTTGTTTTTTCATATCCAAACTTATACTGTATTGGCAAATAAATACCAATAAAAACAGATACTATAAGAAACATAAATGCAAACAGCTTTATATCTGATGTTCCTAATTCGGGCATAAACAAGGTTTCAAGTTCAAAAACGATACAACAGATTGCATATATAGCCATGCAAAAAATGTATTTTGATGAAACTATTGCTTTCCGTGAAAATGGTGTGGCACATAGTAATGTCACAGCTTTTGGAAATTGATACTCTTTTAGGGATACATATTGCAACAGTATGAAAATGCTAAAAATGACAGAAAGAATAAATCCAAAAACTCCCGTAAACTCCGGTGTCCGCCAACGCATGACAGGTGGGATAAGTGCAATAACTACAAGCATAATCAGCACATATTTTTTTACAATCAGAAAATCCTTTTTTAGTAGGGCGAACAACATCATTTTTCACCTCCGATATTTCCAAGCATAATATCCTCAATCGTCGGACGCTCAACCATAATGTTGGGAATATAAGACCGTACTTCGGATATCTGCTTTGTAATTCCTGTAAATCCAAAATCAGTTTCCGATATAGATAAAAAGAGCTTGCGAGCATCAGTTGTTAAAGCTCCGCTATCACCTTTGACAATCCGATATGTGTCAAGCAAGGTATCCTTTTCCTCTCGAAAGACGATACGCCCGTTATCAATCATAATGAGCATATCGGCAATCTTATCAAGGTCAGAGGTGATATGTGTCGAAAAGAAAACACCTTTGCCGCCATTTTCCATGTACTCAGTTAAGATTTTCAAAAGCTGTCCCCTAACTAAAGGATCAAGTCCGCTTGTCGGCTCATCCATGATCAAAAGTTCTGCGTTATGAGAAAGAGCTAAAGCAAGAGCATACTTCATTCTCATACCTTTGGAAAGGCTATTGATTTTTTGCTTCGGGTCAAGCGAAAACATATCCATGTACCGCTTAAAATCCTGTTCAGACCATGAAGTGTACGCAGATGAAATAATTCCTTTCATTTCACCTAGCGAAAGTTCTTCGTAAAATCCCCCACCGTCTAAAACTATACCAATACGGTCTTTGATTTCTCTTTCATTCTTATCTATGTCAAGACCGAAAAACTGAATTTTGCCGGATAGCTTGTTCGTCAGACCTAAAAGCGTCCGCAGCGTTGTTGTTTTACCTGCGCCATTGACACCAATAAAACCTGTGATACACCCCTCTGGCAAAGAGAATGTCACATCTTTCAAAGAAAAATCGCCATACGACTTATTTAAACCGCTGACTGTCAAAATATCGTTCATTTCAATCCTCCTCGTAAAGAATATCCATCATGGAATTAAGTTCTTCCTTACTGATTTTCAGTGATTTTGCTGTTTGTATCATATCTGCCATTTTTTGTTCTACAATCCGTCGCTTGGAGTCGCGGAGTAATTCAAGATTGCTTGTAGATACAAATGTCCCAATTCCTACTTGACTTACAATAAATCCCTCCTGTTCTAACTCCTCATATACCCGTCGAATTGTTAAGACGCTCACTTTCAAATCATTAGCAAAAGCCCGAATAGAGGGAAGTGCGTCCCCTTCAACCAATTCTTCTTTTAATATGGCGTCCTTAATCTGGTCTTTTATCTGTTGGTATAAGGGAGTGTCAGAAGTATTTGAGATTAGTATTTTCACAAAGCCCTTCGCCCCTTTTTTTTAGTGTGATGTAATTACATACACATTATAATCAGTAAGCACATTATTGTCAATATAATACTGAAAACTAAAAGATGGAGAGGAATTACAAGGTTTTTATTTACTCTCTTTTGGCAAAACGGGGCTTTCCATTGTAGTAGATAACGAGGGATAAAACTTTCATAGTACAAGCATAAAAATCTCTGTGATTTGGTAAACTTCCTTGACAGCCAATATTTCATGTAGTATGATAAACAGGAATTTGGGAATGAAGTTCTCCCAAGGGAAACCAGAACCGCTGATTTCAGCTGATGACTTCTACGATTAATTAATATGTGTATTAATTAGTCGCAGAAATCACCAGCTTTTTTTGTGCGGAAAATAAAAAAAGAAGGAAGTAATTGTATGTTAACATCACTGTCATTTATTTTTCTGGTAGGTCTTGCAATGGGTGCCATCTGCCAGAAGCTGAAACTGCCACGAATTATTGGCATGCTTGCAACTGGAATTGTGTTGGGGCCATATGTGTTGGATTTGTTGGATCCGAGCATTTTATCCATATCTTCTGATTTGCGAAAAATGGCACTAATCATTATTTTGCTGAAAGCTGGATTGTCATTGAATCTGGAGGATTTAAAAAAGGTAGGAAGGCCTGCGATTATGATGGCCTTTGTGCCTGCAACATTTGAACTTATTGGATATTTAGTATTTGCACCTTTGATACTTGGAATCACCAGAGTAGAAGCAGCAGTAATGGGATCTGTACTTGCAGCGGTGTCTCCGGCAGTAGTAGTGCCGAGAATGGTTCAGTTAATGGAGAACAAATACGGAACGGAGAAAGCAATTCCGCAGATGATTATGGCTGGGGCATCCTGCGATGATATTTTTGTAATCGTATTATTTACCACATTTTTAAGTATGGCACAAGGTGGCAGTGCGGATATTAAAGCATTTGCAAACATTCCCATTTCAATTATTCTCGGAATTATTTTGGGGGCAATTGTGGGATATCTGTTGTATCTGTTTTTTGAGACTGCATATGCAAAGAAACATTATGTGAGAAACAGTATGAAGATAATTATCGTACTTGGTTTTTCTTTTCTGTTAATCGCAATTGAAGGAGGGCTGGAAGGAAAAATTGCTATGTCCGGTTTGCTGGCAGTTGTAAGTATGGCGTGTGTTCTGAGAATGAAATGCACATCTTTTGTATCAACAAGACTGTCAGAGAAATTTGGAAAGCTCTGGCTTGCGGCAGAAGTAATACTTTTCGTTCTGGTAGGTGCTGCTGTTGATATTCGTTACACGTTGGATGCAGGACTGGCTGCAGTTGCCATGATTTTTGCAGCATTGATTTTCCGATCATTCGGTGTGTGGCTTTGCACAGTAAAAACCAGCCTTACTTTAAAAGAAAGAGCTTTTTGTGTAATCGCATATCTTCCGAAGGCAACAGTACAGGCTGCAATCGGTTCAGTTCCGTTTGCAGCGGGGCTTCCATGTGGAAAGATAGTTCTTTCAGTAGCTGTTATGGCAATTATCATTACAGCACCATTGGGAGCATTTGGAATGGATTTCACATATAAAAAATTCCTGCATAAAGAATCAGAAAGGTAAAGATTACTGTTTGCTCTGAACCTATAGCAACAGATAAAGTCTATAAGAATGAAAAATATGCAGTTGCTATTGCAGGGTATGCAATGTATACTGAAATATATATAATTTTGGCAGCTATTTGGTTATGTTCCGTTGAAAGGAGAATTTTTATGAGGACCTTATCTAAAGTATTTTATGTGTTGGCCTTTCTTCTGTCTGGTGCGATGTGTGCTGTCGTTGCATACAACTATTGTGATATGACGTGGGGCATCAAGTATGCTGGCTATAGTGCCCCAGCCTGGACAGCATTCATGACAGCAATTCCTTTTGCTATTGCCATAGCAACATGTATTGGAATTGCCCGGCATTTAAAAAGAAGGTAAATTATCTATATATTAAAAGGCTGAGATACGTTCTTGAACCGTTTATGGACTGAAAATTTTATAACAAATGTACAAGATTTGCTGATAGAAAATGGAGTAGGTGGAATGAATCTCAGATAAATTTTAATAAGAAGATTGAAAAAAGCTCTGCTGAGAAAATTATCTCAACGGAGCTTTTTTTTGAAGAAAACTTTTCATTGATTCAGATGATCAGCAATCAGCATAATTTCTGCAGTTTATCAATGATCTCCTGAATTTCAGCACGTGAGAATCCGCCAAAGCTGCAAAGAGAGCGAAGTGGCATGGAATCTGTCATTGCTGCTACCATTTCCTCAGTGATAGCTTCAGCAGCAGATTCTGAAGCTGTCTCTGAACCGCCGTTCATTGCAGACAAATATCTGGAAGTCAGTTCTTTTGCAGTTTCTTTTGTAGCCGGATTGCGGAAAAGTTCTCCGAGTGTGGTATTCATATGAATATGCATCGGGATTACCTGGCTGCTGGAGAGTTCGATTGTCTCAGTAAGGCGGATATCTCTGGAAGATGCACCGACCAGAATCTCATATTTTCCGCTTGCTGCATACCAGTCATGTAGCTCAGTGTTATACCATGCAAAACTGCGCTTATCAAGTTCCATGGTTACAGTTTTGGTTTCATCCGGAGCAAGCTGTACTTTTTCAAATCCTTTCAGTTCTTTCTCCGGACGGATGGCAGAGGCTGTCATGTCTTTTATATAGAGCTGTACGACTTCTTTTCCGGCAACTTTACCTGTATTTGTTACATCAACAGAAACAGTGATGGTATCTTTTTCTGTTGGATTTGTGTTGGAAATCTGCAGATTGCTGTATGTAAATGTAGTATAGGAAAGTCCGTATCCAAATGGATAGGCAACTTCCATCTGCTTGGTATCATAATAACGATATCCTACAAATACACCTTCGCGATATTCCACTTTATCGCCGCCGCCGAAGTTCAGGTAGGATGGATTGTCAGCCAGTTTCACCGGAATTGTTTCAGCCAGTTTACCGCTTGGATTCACAATACCATAGAGGATATTTGCAACAGCAGCACCACCTGCCTGTCCGCCAAGGTAAGCTTCCAGAATACCTTTCACACGATCTGCCCAGGGCATCTCCACCGGTGCACCGTTGTGCAATACGACTATGGTGTTAGGCTGTACCGCTTCCACTCTTTCGATCAATTCGTTCTGGCAATCCGGCATCCGCATATGTTTACGATCAAAGCCTTCGGATTCAAATGCATCC
>UQNI01000081.1 GCA_900542375.1 uncultured Oscillospiraceae bacterium
CAACAAATTCAAAATTAGAAATTTTGTTTGTTGTTAAGAACGTTGTAACGTTTATGCGTTAAAAATTGTTGAACAATTTTTTTGAGGTTATAACAACCTTGCAGCAAAAAGCAAAACAAATATAGAAAGGAGCATCTTTCCATGTTCAAAATTTTGATTGCTAAGACAAGATTTTAACGTTCTGCCTACAGACATTATTTCAAAACTTCTCTTATGTTGTAAGATATTTGATATGATTTTTTCCTTTACTTTTGTGCTTTTTTCCGTTTGGAAAACGGTTTTGTAAATAGTATCATACATACACCTGCTACGATAAAACATAGGTATATAATGAGTGCTACCCAGGATGAACAATGAAAAAATTCAAATAGGATTTCATGGCTGAAAATTGCTTTTAACAATGGGAACACAATACCTTGTAATCCATAGATAATGCATACAATTCCAATCAGCCGAATGGTGTCATTATACTTCATACGATATCCTCCCTTATCAAAGTGAAGTTTATTTTTATATGTTCTATAATATAGATTCAAGGTTGTCCGAAAATATGCATGCAAATTCCAGAATCCTAACGGAAAATATTTGAATTATATTTTTCATGATTTGTTGTATTTGCAACATACTAATATCAGAAATATGCTACAATAGGAATCATAAAGTTGTAGGAGGATTTTTATGAAAAATTTAGAGTTTGCTGCTGTTCTTCCGTTTGCTCAGCAAGTACAATATCAAAAAGGTCAGGTGGTCAGCAAAACCATTGCTCAGAGTAAAGCGTTAAGTTTGACTTTATTTGCATTTGATAAGGGAGAAGAAATCGGCACCCATGCTTCCGATGGAGATGCTTTGGTCATCGTATTGGACGGACAAGGCCAAATTACCATTGACGATACTTCTTATATTCTAAATGCAGGAGATTCGATTATCATGCCTGCTCAGCACCCACACAGTGTATTTGCAAAAGAGCAGTTCAAAATGTTTCTTGTGGTGGAATTTCCATTGTCTTAAATAAACCATATAAAAAACAAATATTTTTTATTGCCCGAAATCCGGTAACAGCGTATAATAAACTTATCTAAAAATTTAATGGATAAAGTGTGATTGTATGCGTAAAGCTGCCATGATTGTAGGCGATTTCTTGAAAAAGAACATCGTATTTTGTATTGCTGTTACAGCGGCAATCGTTACGATGTTTTTTGTTCCTATAGATTCTCAGTATATACAATATTTTGACTTTAAAATTTTAGCGTGTATCTTTTGTGTTTTAGCAGTGGTTAACGGGCTGCATCATATTCATTTTTTTGAAATTATATCTAAAAAAATTATTCAGCGTTTTCGTACGGTAAAAATGGCTGTTTTGGCATTAATCTATTTAACTTTTGTGGCATCTATGATTATTGCAAATGATTTGGCTTTGATTACATTTTTACCGTTGGGCTATTATCTTCTCAAAAATTCAGATAACTTAAAATGGATGGCGTTTACTTTTATTATGCAAACTATTGCTGCGAATTTGGGAGGCATGCTGACTCCTTTTGGAAATCCGCAGAATTTGTATTTGTATGGTAAATTTCAGATACCGGATTTGGAATTTATTTCTACCATGTTTTTGCCATTTTTATATTCCATTATTTTAATTACCATTACTTGTTTGATTTTTGTGAAATCTACACCTATGAAATTGTCACAGGTAAATTCGGAAAAATTAGACGGAAAAAAGACGGCACTGATGATGGGTTTGCTGATAATTTCTATTTTAATCGTATTTCATGGCATTCCCTATTATATAGGACTTCTGGCAGTCATAGGTGTTCTCTGTTTTGCTGATAGAAAGGCTTTATTAGAAGTAGATTATTTGCTGCTGTTCACGTTTTGTGCCTTTTTTGTATTTGCCGGCAATATGGCGCGTATTCCTGGAGTAAGGGATTTTTTTGGTTATCTGGTTCAGCAAAATACCTTTTTATATGGAATATTGACATGTCAGTTTATCAGCAATGTCCCCAGTGCATTATTGCTGTCTAATTTTGTGACCGATTATAAAGATTTATTATATGCAGTCAATATTGGTGGAATTGGTACTTTAATTTCTTCTTTGGCTAGTTTGATTACTTTCCGTGAATATGTAAAACATGAACCTAAGAAGGGCCTCCGTTATTTGGGGTTGTTTACCGTAGTTAATGTTTCGTTTTTAGGAATTTTAATCGTTCTTGTCATGTTTGCAACATAAAAAAAGCTCCTGAGTTTTCAGGAGCTTTTTTTAAAGTAATCCGAAGAAAATAAATATGAGCCCAATTGCAATTCCAACTTGACAAATGCCTACAGTACCGCCGTATAACAATGCCTTTGGTCCGTCTTTTACTAAATCGCGGAATTTTACACGCATTCCGATACCTGCCAGTGCAATAATTTCAAATTGGCTGCTGATGGTATGAGCTGTGTGAGAAACAATTTCAGGAATAATATTGAATGTTGCAATGATGCTGAATAGAAAAAAGCCGATAATATACCACGGAATTTTTGCTTTTACTTTTTTGTCGTCATTAGCTGTGGTGCTTCTGGAAAGCAGTTTTTCTCCTTCATTGGTATTTAATTTGGAGAAAGCCAATGCAACAAATACAATAAATATAATTCTGATAATTTTAAATATGGTAGACATAGCTACTACATCAGAGTTAACAAAGGTAGCCGAGCCAATTACTTGGCCGACAGATTGTAAAGTACCGCCAATCATCGCGGAAGTTTGCATCGTTTCATTTCCGTAAAGAGCACCTGTGAGAAAGGGAAGTGTAATCATTAGTACGGTACCCGTTAAATTCACGGTGGTAATTGAAATACCTTTGTCTTTTGCGCTTGGATGAATTACACCTGAAACTGTGCCGATTGCGGAGGAACCGCACACAGAGTTACCTGCACACATTAGTAAGGAGAATTTTTTTCCAAAGCGGAGTAATTTTCCAATAAAATATGTGACAATAATGGTCAAAGTCATTTGCAGAATAATGAATAATACGCCTTGCCAGCCGACACTCATAATATCAGTTAAATTTAGTGTTAAACCTGTCAGTACAATGGAATACTCTAACAAACGACTTTCTGAAAATTTTGTTCCTCTGTTAAAAAAATCTTTTGTGCAGAGTGTATTTCCAACAATAATACCTAAAGCGATGGCGAATAA
Organism: uncultured Oscillospiraceae bacterium; assembly: GCA_900542375.1. Taxonomy (GTDB): domain Bacteria; phylum Bacillota; class Clostridia; order Oscillospirales; family Acutalibacteraceae; genus UMGS1071. The sequence goes on from UQNI01000081.1 coordinate 3,176, forward strand.
AGCAGCCCCTACAGTAGGTACAAAATGTGCAATTACTTGGCTGATTCCGGCAATGATAACGCATACAATCAGCCCGGGTAAAATTTCAAGTATGTTTTGTTTTGCGCGTTTTAACAGTTCTATTATTTTTGTTTTCATGGGTCATTTTGCACCTCCCTTTTATTTGTGACTTGATTTTATCATTGTTTCGTTATAAAATCAAATTATAAAAAATTATATAATGATAAATTTAATTTATGAAAGAGGATATTATGTTAGATTTTCGTTTGCTTACTTTTATGAAACTATGTGAGTTAAAAAGTTATACTAAAACAGCAGAAAACTTGCATATGACACAACCAACAGTCACACAGCATGTTCAGTATCTAGAAAGACAGTACGGTGTACCACTGGTAGAATATCACGGAAAAAGCGTTATGCTAACGCCAAAAGGGGAGCAATTGTATCACTTTATTATGACCATGGAAGCGGACAGCGAACGTGTCAAACAAATTTTGAAAGAACCTACAGAAGAAAAACGTCATATTAAATTTGGAGCAACACTTACCATTGGTCAATATATTATGCCTCAGATTATGGCCAAATATTTTACGCAGCATCCGAATGTGCAAATTACCATGCCGGTGGAAAATACAAAACGATTGTTGCAACGTTTAAACAATGGGGAAATTGAATTTGCCATCATTGAAGGTTATTTTGATAAACACATATATGGACATGCTCTGTTGTCTTATGAAAGATTTTTAGCGGTTTGTGCTCCGGGACATCCTTTATTGCAACGTACGTACAAATTAGATGAATTGTGCCGTTATCCTTTGGTTACAAGAGAAAAAGGTTCCGGTACCAGAGATATTTTTGAACACATATTGAATGAACATTACCTATCTATCAATGACTATGAACAAATTTTAGAGTTGGGAAGTTTTCAGGTAATTAAAGATTTGGTGCGTCAAGGAATTGGATTTACATGTGCCTATGAACCGGTTGTAAAGGAAGAAATTGAAAAGGGAATTCTAAAAGAGATTTCCATTGAGAAATTTTCGACAGAGAGAGAATTTAATTTTGTATATTTGAAAGACAGTATTTTTGAAGAGGAATATTTGCAGTTCTATCAATTTTGTATGGAACATTTAAAAGAATCCTAATAGAATAAAGTACAGTTATTTTTTATTTTTATAGATATATCAACTTTTTCCAGAAAATTTGTATTATTTTATACAAAAATCCATTTCATCCTTGAAAATAATCACAAAAAACGGTATCATAAAACGACATGTTATTTTATGAAAGATTGATTTTAGAGGAGGGTACAATGGAAAAATTAAAATTTAAGCAAATAATGTCCCTTACTTTAACATTATTTGCTATTTTTTTCGGGGCAGGCAATATGGTTTTTCCGCCCGCTATGGGACAGCTGGCAGGAGAAAATTATTGGCAGGCTTTGATTGGTTTCATATTAACCGATGCAGGTATTGCTTTACTTGGCATTATTGCGGTTGTTCTGGTGGGTAATGAAATTACGGATTTAGGAAATTTGATAAGTAAAAAATTCTCCATTTTTCTTTCTATTGTTGTTTATTTGCTCATTGGCCCATTATTTGCACTTCCAAGGACAGGAAGTGTATCGTATGAATTAGCGGCAAAACCTTATGTGCCAAGTGAATATTCATGGTTGGTTTCTTTAGCGGTAACAGCTGTGTTTTTCGCTGTTACATATTTTCTGAGTGCAAGACCGAACAAAATTGTAGATATTATAGGAAAATATCTTACACCTATCTTGATTCTCAGCATTGTAGCTATTTTCTTTTCCTGTCTGTTTATGGATAAATCAAATCATACGATTCAATATGGAGCCACAACAGCATCGGATGCTTATTCCTCAGGCGGTGCCTTTTTCCAGGGATTAGTAGAAGGTTATAATGCACTGGATGGCCCTGCAGGTTTGGTATTTGCTATTATTATTATCAATGCGGTAACAGGTTTTGGAATTAAGAAAAGAAAAAATATTACAAAGTATACCGTAATTTGCGGCATTGGTGCGGTTATCATTTTATCGGCAATTTATTTTATGTTGACTTATATTGGTGCCTCTACACTAACTTCGTTCCCTAACGGAGGGGAACTGCTGCATGCTGTGACCAGTGATTTACTGGGTACTCCGGGCGGTATCATTTTAGGTATTGCCGTATTATTGGCATGTCTGACTACGTCGATTGGGCTGACCACATCATTTTCCGACTATTTCCACGAGTTAATTCCATCTGTATCTTATCAAAAAATTGCTTTGATTGTGTGTATCTTTAGTTTTGTAATCAGTAATGTTGGTCTTACTCAATTGGTTGCGGTTTCATTGCCAGTGCTGATGGCGGTTTATCCTGTATTGGTTGTCCTCATTATCCTATCTTTTTTCAAAAGATGGATTCAGCACAGAAGAATGATATATGTACTTTCAATGGCATTTGCATTCTGCATTTCATTTATCAATGGCTTAGACAGCGCCAATATTCCTCTGGGTATTGTAGCTGATTGGATTGGTATGCTTCCGCTTTATGATTTAAATCTGGGTTGGATGATTCCGGCCGCGATAGGGGCTATAATTGGTATATTACCTTTTTGGCCAATGAATAAAAAGAAAACAGCAATTGAATCATCCGAAGGATAACAACGTTTGTTTAGATTATATATTTCGATTTGTTATCCATTCATAAAGGACACTCTTAAAAATCTCCGGAAGGGTACTGAGACATATCTTAATCAGGAACAATTCATAAAGTAAGACTCAGAACAGAGACCAGAAACTCTGCCTGAGTCTTTTTGTTTTTCTAAAGCGTTGCTATGGCACGTTTAAGCTTTTTAGGAAGTACATGGAAGTTCTGATAATTTAGAAGAAGTGGAGGTTTGGTATGGATAGAGGAAAAGCAGTGTAATAAAGGA
>UQNI01000082.1 GCA_900542375.1 uncultured Oscillospiraceae bacterium
AACCCTTGTAATGTAAAAACTTCCTGATTATCTTTCGGACACCAACCAAGCAGCGCAATATAATTGATAATTGCTTCCGGTAAATAGCCGTCGTTTACCAAGTCGGAAAAACCGGTGGAACCATGACGTTTGGATAGTTTTGAAACACTTCCATCCTCATTTTTACCCATAATCATTGGTAAATGCACATAAGTTGGTAATTCCCAGCCAAAAGCTTCATATAATAAATTATATTTTGGGGTAGAAGTTAAGTACTCACATCCGCGCACCACATGAGTAATGTGCATTAAGTGGTCGTCAATCACATTGGCAAAATTATAAGTTGGATAGCCGTCAGACTTAATTAAAATTTGATCTTCCAATTCGGAATTTTCAATGGTGATTTCTCCGTAAACCGCATCTACAAATGTCGTGGAACCTGTAACAGGCATTTTTTGACGAATTACATACGGTACGCCTTCTTTTAAAAGCTTGTCCACTTCCTCCTGTGATAAATTGCGGCAATGGCGGTCATATCCGCCAAACTGATTTTCACCTTCATTGAGACTGTCCAAACGTTCTTTGCTGCAAAAACAATAATATGCTTTTCCATTTTTCACAAGTTCCTGTGCATAAGGTAAATACATATCTTTCCTTTGACTTTGTACATATGGTCCGTATGGTCCGCCTACATCAGGACCTTCATCATGTACAATACCTACTTGTTTTAAAGTATCATAAATAACATCTACTGCACCTTCAACCAAACGTTCTTGGTCTGTATCTTCAATACGCAGTACAAATTTTCCGTTCAAGGATTTTGCAATTAAATATTCATACAACGCTGTTCTCAAATTTCCCACATGCATAAATCCTGTAGGACTTGGCGCGAATCTTGTTCTTACTTCTTTCATTTCTATTTTTTAACCCCTCTCGCCGTCTCGGAATGAATCCATATCAAAATACGTATTAGCTACGTATCATTTATTCTTTTTATTATACCAAAAAATACAACTTTATCAACTATCAGTCCCGCAAAATGTCAGTATATAAAAAATCCTGCCGCGTATTTGGCAGGACACCTTGTTATGATTGCTGTGAACGAACATACTCTATATATTCTTCCAAACACATATGCAACTCGTTCATCTTTTTGGCATGCTCTACACCCACATAACGGAAATGCCAAGGTTCATACATAATACCTGTAATATCTTCTTTGTCTTCGGGATAACGCAGTACAAAACCGTAATCCTCCGCATGCTCCATAAGCCAAGCATAGGTATTTGTATTTTTAAATGAATCGTTTACTGTATTAAAATCCATAGCCAAACCGGTATTGTGTTCACTGTAACCCGGTTTTTGTACAGCCCTGTCAGCAGCTTCTACAGCTTCATTCTCTGTCATGCCTTTGGCCAAGTTATTGTCAATTTCTTGTTGATACAATTGCGCCTGTAATGTTGGAGAACGATAGCCTGATGAAATCCATAACGTGATTCCATCTTGCGATGCAGCCTGATACATTTGTCCATAAGCATCTAATGCACGTTTGTCTAACGTAATATCATACTGTTCCACCACACCATCATCAGTGCCGTCCGGCATTTTATGGTCTGCATTTACCAATACAAGTAACGGGTCATCCAATTGAGTAAATTCAACCGTATTGGATGAAGTATTTACCGCGGAGTCATTTGACGTATTCTGCGATAAGGTATTTATCGGCGATGTTTGGTCTGACCCTGAACGATTGGTACCTCCAAAATCATATAATGTAAAAAATAAAAACAGACCCGCAGCTACCGCAGCAATGAGAACAATTACGATAATTGTAATAATCAAATTTTTCTTATCCCTTACATTGTTTCTACTCATGAGAAACCTCCCTAAAACAAACAGAGCCCTCGCTCTTAATTACAAAAATATTTAAAATTCCACCAAATAGCAACATAATCTATTTTTCACTCAAATGGATTATGAATATAATATAAAATTTATCTGAACTTTTACTTCTAACCTCACACTTATCGCATACAAATAAAAGTACAGAATCTTTCTATCTGCACAAAAATGAGTAAAGGAGGATGCGAATGTTTGTGATAAAATGTAAACCCTTTTTACTAAGTATTTTAGTTCCCGTCTTAATTGGGTTTATCTCAGGAATGATTATATTACCGGACGTTGGAATCTACTCTATGCTTCAACTACCGCCAGGGGCGCCTCCCGCATTTGTATTTCCAATCGTTTGGACCATACTGTATGTGTTAATGGGTATCTCATCATACGGTATTTTTTCATCCAAATCAGATTACATCAGCGTATCTTTTTGGATTTATGCTCTGCAGCTGGCATTGAATTTCTTTTGGCCTATTATCTTTTTTAAGTCCCAGTTATATACATTCGCATTTGTCTGGATACTTTTATTAATTTGTGCGGTTACGCTGATGATAATCATGTTTTCTAAAGTAAACAAAATAAGCGCATATCTTATGATACCCTATCTAATATGGTGCATCTATGCAGCATACTTAAACTTAGGTGTGGTAGTACTCAATTAATATTTAGAGTTTTGGCCTGTACTGATATAGTATAGGTCTTTTTTATGTCTTTAATCATCCTCACCGTAAATACGGCAATATCACTGCATATGCCTGTTTTAAATCATCATATGTCATGCGACAATTGGCAGGACTGGTAGACGGAAGTGTAATTGCCGGAATACCCGTTTTGGAAAGACAATACTTTTCATACAACACAGCAGCTTTACTTCCTGTAGTAAATATCGCTTTCATAGAGGTCTTCTGTAAAAGAAGATGAATCGGATTTGCAACCGGCTCCTGAATGCTGGTATCATCTGCCCCCTGAATAGAACATGACTGCAGAACATCCCAAAGTGCAATTTTATGTGTCAGCAAGAATTGTATTTTCTCATCTTTTGTAATGGGAATATCGCAGGAACATAAATCTGCAATGATTGTCCAAAACCGATTACGTGGGTGACTGTAATAAAAACCAACCTCACGGGATTTAGGAGACGGAAATGTTCCCAACAGAAGCACTTTGGAATCTTGATTGAAAACAGGTGCTATGGTATGTATCAAATGTTTTCGTTCCATGATTTATTCACCTATCCTATCATATCAAATAAACTACAGAATACCTAGTAATATGACAAAATCGTTACAACAATTTTACGATTTTCATTTTCTTAATAAAAAAATAACAAAAAGGAAAGATTTATAGTAAAATAAATTTATAATTAAGCAAATTTTGGAGGAATCAATCATGAGACGAAAAGACCGAGAGGTTACGGACGACTATCAAATAGATACAATTATCACCTCTTGCAACTGCTGTCGTTTGGGTTTTTACGACCAAGACAGCGTATATATTGTTCCATTAAGCTTTGGCTACGAGAAAAAAGCTGGAACACGAATTTTTTATTTCCACAGTGCAAAACAAGGGAAAAAGATTCAACTGATGAAAACGAATCCACGTGTTGGATTTGAATTGGATACAGGCTATCGATTACAGGAGGGAAAGACTGCATGTGAATATTCCGCCGGATTCCAAAGCATAATCGGAAATGGTATTGTCTCTATGATACACAACGATGCAGAGAAAAAACATGCTCTGCAATGCTTAATGTATCAAAACACACATAAAAATCACTGGGAATTTAGTGAGAAAATGATTGACACCGTATGCGTATTTAAAATGGAAGTAATTACTCTCTCGTGTAAAGAACACAAATAAAAAATAAAAAAAGATTGACATGTTGCTATCCCATTACTTGTGCAACTTTCATGATGGAAACATCCATAATGAGAAAAATTTATCAAAAAGAGAAAAAGAAAGAATTGCAACACATTACAAAATGTGATAAATTGTAAATAAGCATATTGCACAATGAAACTGTGAAAAGGAAAGTGAACAATTATGGCACAAAACAACATAAAAGACACAACACATCTATTGGTATACGGTCATGAAGGTTGGCTGGAAGAATACCCATCCCATTATCATTTGGGAGATCCTATTATGGTAAAAATGCAATGGGGACACAACCTTGCAGTAGACGGTCTTCCTAATAAAGATTACTTAAAACATCATATCTATGCTCCGGACGGAACTTGCGCTGAGGCCTCTGCCGAACCAAGCGGAGATTTGTGGTACGATATTACCGCTGATACCAATCAGGAAGGATTCCACATGCTGGTAACCAGCTATGACGAATGCTGGGCACAATATCCAAACGAAGATTATAAATTAGGTACACGCGAACAATATCCTGACGCCATCGAAGTACGCGACTATTGCCAATATGCCACTACCTGCGTTTCTGTTGGTCACCATCACGATACCGAAGTAACACCAATCAAAGGTTTGGAGATGTATCTGCTTCCTGTTTCCAACCCAAACTATGTGGTTGGTCACGAATTAAAATTACAATTAATGCTGCAAGATAAACCAGCCGATACACACAAAGGTACTTTGATTTATCAGTCTGAAAATGGATTGGTAGAAACAGAAATAACTTCTGATGCAAATGGTGTCTTTACAGTGAAACCTGATAAGGTCGGAACTTATTGCTTAATAGTACGTCACGTGACAAACGATAAAAAGGACGGCATTTACGAAGGCAGAAACTTCACAATTACACACTGCTTTAAAGTAGGCGAACACGGACATCATCACCATCATTAAAAAATAAAACCGACAGAGTTTATCTGTCGGTTTTATTTTTCTCTGAAAGTCGATACTTCTGTTTCCATTCATGAAAATCCCATCGCTGCAAAAATTCCGTTGCCGCATTTGCTCCATTTTGAAAAAGTGCTTGGCTTTCTTCCGAAGTAATCGCAAAATCTGTTGTTCGTATTTTTTGGTCTGTGCCGTTGACTGTAATGTGTACCGGAATCTGAATAGAACGTTGTAAATCCCCTTGTGAATGCGCAATATATCCTTTATCATAAACGTCCATCATTGTTGAAACAAGCTGGCCCATATATTCTACAATATTCATACGGTTACATTTACAAAGTGTTGAACATTCTTTTTGTTCGCAAAACTTAAATCCAATTGTGGGATACTGCGGTTCTGTGGTTCCTTCGTCCAACAACCACATTGGATAATTGCTTAACATGCCTCCGTCTACAATATAATGTTTTTTCCCGCTTTGATCTCTTAATATAAAAGGTTCATAAAAAACAGGAATACTCATGCTCATACGCACTGCTTTTGCTATGGGGTACATATCCGCCATGATTCCAAATTTGTGGAAATCTCTTGGAAATACAAGTAATTCCTCATCCGTAATATCTGACGCCGTTACTTGCAGTTTATATTTACAATGTCCGGTATGCGAGCCGCATTTTAAATCACCAAACGTGTATACTCCTTTTCTTGATAACAGTTCTGTAAGCCACTGCTCAAAATAATCTGCACTGTATATGCCGAAATGAAATAAAATGCTGAGTAGTTTTCCTACAATACCGAAATAATCCAGTAGATGTTTTTCCTTGAATTTAAAGTAATTGACACGCTTCATTTCCTCGTATATTTCTTCACCTGTATATCCTGCCGCCAAAAGAGAAGCTATAATTGCACCCGCAGATGAGCCGGCTACATTTCCGAATGTATAGCCGCTGCGCTCCATTTGATATACTGCCCCTACCAAGCCAATACCACGTACGCCTCCGCCTTCAAAAACTGCATCACATCTTTTCTTCAAAACCACTCACCTCATGCATATCATATGAGTGGACAAAATAAGATGCTCCCATTGATTCATAGATAAAGGGAGCATCTTACTTTATAAACTATTTTATTGGGTACTCGTAATAAAAAAAGCCGTAGGTTTTAACTATGACTCTCGTTTGGAGGTGCCACCCAGATATTGACCCAGTTCAAATCAAGGCTTCGGTGCTCGTAATAAAAAAAGCCGCAGGTTTTAACCCACGACTCTCGACTGGAGGTGCCACCCAGATATTGACCCAGTTCAAATCAAGGCTTCGGTGCTCGTAATAAAAAAAGCCGCAGGTTTTAACCCACGACTCTCGACTGGAGGTGCCACCCAGATATTGACCCAGTTCAAATCAAGGCTTCGGTGCTCGTAA
>UQNI01000083.1 GCA_900542375.1 uncultured Oscillospiraceae bacterium
TCTACTTTAGAGCCGCTGATGGTCATTGCTTCGGAAAAATCTCTTGGTTTTATATCAATATCGACAAATTCTTTTAACCATTTCATGGATAAATTCATTGTGATTGCAGTCCTTTCATTGTGTTATTTTAGAATTGTTTTAAAAATCTTACGTCATTTTCGTAGAACAGACGCAAATCATCAATGTTATAACGGCGCATAACAACACGTTCCAGACCCATTCCCAGTGCAAAACCGCTGTAGACTTCAGGGTCAATTCCGCAATTGCTTAATACTTTTGGATGTACCATGCCGCAGCCCAAAATTTCAATCCATCCTTCATTTTTGCATAAACGGCATCCTTCACCATGGCAACTAAAGCATTGCACGTCCACTTCGGCAGAAGGCTCTGTAAAAGGGAAGTGGTGAGGACGGAAACGGACAACAGAATCTTCTCCGTATAAACGCTTAATAAAGGTCTCCAGTGTACCTTTTAAGTCGGCAAATGTAATTCCCTTGTCAACAACCAATCCTTCTATTTGATGGAATAAAGGAGAGTGAGTAGCGTCCACTGCATCGGAACGATATACACGACCGGGTGAAATGATACGGATAGGAGGTTCACGATTTTCCATAGTACGAATTTGTACAGGGGAAGTTTGTGTACGCAATACTACATTTTCATTGATATAGAATGTGTCTTGTGTATCACGGGCAGGATGATTTTTTGGAATATTCAATGCTTCAAAGTTGTAATAATCAGATTCTACTTCAGGGCCTTCTACAATATCAAAGCCCATGCCCACAAAGATTTCTTTGATTTCATCCAGTACAATGGAAAGCGGGTGTTTGGAACCCAGTTCTTTGTGTTTGCCTGGTAATGTGACGTCAATGGTTTCTCGCTTTAATCTTTGCTCCAGCAATGCTTCTTTTAAATGCGCTGCTTTTTTTGTAAATGTTTCTTCAATTGCTGCACGTACATCATTGGCTAATTGACCCATAATAGGACGTTCTTCGGGGGATAACTTTCCCATTTGTTTTAAAATAGCGGTAAGTTCTCCCTTTTTTCCAAGATATTTTACGCGCAGATTTTCCAGTCCTTGCTGGTCTTCTGCTTCTTCAATTGCCTTTAGTGCCAATTGGCGAATGGTTTCAAGCTGTTGCTTCATACAATTTGACATCCTTTCAAAAAGTTATCATAAACGGGATGATTTTGACATAAAAAAAGCCTTCATCCCTAAACAGGGACGAAGACGTATGCTCCGCGGTACCACCCTTATTTTTGTAAACCAAACACTCGTATGACCTGTAACGGGGTCTGCCGTCACAGCTTACTGTTTTGTTCGGCTGTGCCGCTCCAAAGGGAACTTCGCCATTTCCATACTGTAAATTTGATTTCAGCTGTTACAAATTCTCTCTGGTCAGCGGTAAATGGTTACTTTTCTTTTTCATCGCGTTATTTATAATAACTATACCATGTTTATGTCTTGTTTGCAAGATTTCCGCATAAACTGAAATGATGATTCAAAGGGTTTGAATCATCTTTATAAGTTATTTACAATTTTTTTTGTAAATAACAGCATTTATTGAAACTATTATGCAAAAATGATATAATAAATTTATATAAAAAAGAAATGAGGCGTGATGATATGGAGGCTTGCCGTATCAGAGGAGCAGGCGTGTTGCTGCCTGTCAGTGCACTACCATCACCGTATGGAATAGGAACGCTGGGGAATGCAGCATATCGTTTTATTGATCAGTTACATGCAGCAGGGCAAACGTATTGGCAAGTGCTTCCGATAGGACCTACAGGGTTTGGAAACAGTCCTTACCAGTCTTATTCCGCGTTTGCGGGAAATCCTTATTTCATTGATTTAGACCGCTTGGCAGAACAAGGATTACTTACCCAAAATGATATTTTAAAATTTGACTGGGGCGAAAATCGGTCCTGTATTTCTTATGACAAAATTGCAGAACATCGTTTTCAATTGCTGCAAACAGCATATGAAAACAGCAATCATTTATATCGTTCCGATTATATGGAGTTTTGTAAAAAACAGGAGCATTGGTTGGATGATTATGCACTTTTTATGGCTTGTAAAGACCATTTCGGACAATGTGAATGGCTCAAGTGGAATGCAGATATCAAAGAGCGTGATTCATCTGCATTGATGAATTATCGTATTTTGTTAAAAGAGAAAATTCAGTTTTGGAAATTTTGCCAGTATCACTTCTATCAACAGTGGAATGATGTAAAAACGTACGCAAATAAAAAAGGAATTTACATTATTGGAGATATTCCCATTTATCTTGCTTTGGACAGTTCCGATGTGTGGACACATCCTGAATTGTTTTTGTTAGATGACGAAAAGCAGCCCAAGGCGGTTGCAGGGGTACCTCCCGATGCATTTTCCGATACAGGTCAGTTATGGGGAAATCCGTTGTATGATTGGGACTATATGGAGCATACAGGATTTCAATGGTGGAAATATCGTATGGCTTGTTGCTCCGAGTTGTATGATTTTACCCGAATTGACCATTTCATAGGAATTGTGAGATACTATGAGATTCCTACAGGAGAAGAAAATGCGATAAAGGGTCAATGGCGGAAAGGACCGGGAGCAAAGCTGTTACATGCCATTCATGAGGTGATAGAGCCGCATCGTATAATTGCAGAAGATTTAGGTGTGTTAACAGATGAGGTCACTTCTTTGCGGAAACAAATGGGGTATCCGGGAATGAAGGTACTGCAATTCGGTTTTGACGGAAATCCTAAAAATGAGCATTTACCTCACAATTATGAAAAAGATACGGTTGCTTACAGTGGTACCCATGACAATGAAACCGTTTTGGGATATTTTTCGGCACGGGAGGAAGAACGCAAAAGGGCATGCTTTTATTGTAATTCGACCGATTTAGAAGAATTACCGAACGCATTTATGCGGATGCTATACGGTAGTGTTGCAGATATCGCCATATTACAGATGCAGGATATACTGTCATTACCCAACACTGCAAGAATGAATTTTCCTTCTACCATAGGAGATAATTGGCAGTGGCGGTTAGAATCGGAGCAATTTACGGATAACATAGCAGAGCGTATGAGACAGCTTGCTCATATTTACGGACGATAAGCATATATATTGCTACAAGGCTGGGAGGATTGTATGAAAGCGTTAAACAATCAACAAACAAGAGAATTGGAACAATGGGCAGTTGATGAAGGAATACCATATATCACATTGATGGAGCATGCGGGAACCGCAGTCGCAGAATATATCAGCAGTCATTACAATATCAGAGAAAAGAGAACTGTGATTCTGTGCGGAAAAGGAAATAATGGCGGAGACGGTTTTGTTGCTGCAAGGAGACTGGATGCAGCAGGCGGGGAAGTGATTATTGCACTGGTGGACGGTTTGCCGAAAACGGATATTGCAAAAGAAACATTGTCCCGTATCAGGCAAACCAATGTTCAGGCGTTCAGTATTGCGGATGACCAAGAGCTTATCTTTGAACTGATACGTACAGCCGATGTATTGGTAGACTGTATTTACGGAATTGGATTTAAAGGGACTCCCGATGCACGTATGACAGAAGTGTTGGAAACAGCCAATTTGTCAGGAGCGGATAAAATTGCAGTAGATATTCCAAGCGGTATTGAATGTGATACGGGAACTGTGGACACCGTTTGTTTTCAGGCGGATGTTACCATTACGTTTACAACAATGAAAACAGCACATTTATTATCTCCCGCAAAAGAATACTGCGGTGAAATTGTAGTTGCTGATGTTGGTATTCCTCATAATCTGGTGGCTCAGCAAGAAGCAGATATTGAAGTGGCAGAAGAATGGCAGATTGAGTCCATGTTCAAACCCAGAAAACAAAATACAAACAAAGGCGATTATGGTCACTTGCTTTGCATTTGCGGAAGTGAGGGAATGGCAGGCGCAGCAATTATGTGTGGAAAAGCGGCGCTGCGCAGTGGAACGGGTTTGGTACATATGGTGGTTCCGAAAGAAATTTATCCGATTGTAGCAGGGCAGCTGACAGAACCGATTTATACGGTATTGTATCAGGAGCACATGCTACAGCAGTTGGATGAAGCAATGGAAAAGGCTACTGCTTGTGTCATTGGATGCGGAATGGGAACGAGTGAAACTGCCAAACTCATTTTGACCTATGTTTTAAAACATTTTAGGCATCCCATTGTGTTGGATGCCGATGCCTTAAATATTGTGTCTGAAGATATAGAATTGCTCCAGAATACCACAGTTCCGTTGATTTTAACGCCCCATCCGGGAGAAATGGCTCGATTATTAAAAATTACCACCAAAGAAGTACAGCGGAACCGGTTACAGATTGCCCGAGCGTTTTCCAAAAAACATGGAATTACACTTGTGCTGAAAGGCTCAAGAACCGTTGTTGCGGCACATTACGGAAAAATAAGTATGAATCCTACAGGAAATGCCGGCATGGCAAAAGGCGGAAGCGGTGATGTACTGGCAGGCATAATAGGGGGAATATTGGCGCAGGGAGAAGCACCGTTTGAAGCGGCAAGGACAGCGGTATATCTGCATGGTATGGCAGGAGACAAGTGCGCTGATAAATTATCTCAAATATCCATGCTTCCCACGGATATGATTGAAGAGTTACCAAGATTATTTTTAAAATTTGAGAAATAGGGTGGTTGCATTTGAAAAAGGCAATGCAAGCTTTTTTATGCAGTGGATTGGTGCTGCTTGTTGCACTGTTTGCTGTTGGATGTCAATCGTCAGGTAATGGCGGGTCGTTAAAAGCAGAGCAAATTGTCTTTGATATGGAATGTCAAATATCTGTGTCGGCTTCAGAAAAAGAAGTCGCTTGCGGAACGTTGAAAAACAGCGGTACAGAAACTGTTTTTATACTTACAAGCCCTGAAACGGCGAAAGGATTGTGTTATCAGGATACCAACGGTACGGTTCAGATATCTCTCAATGACTTGTCGATTGACGGAGCTGAAGCTTTATTGCCGGAATACAGTTGGTTTTCACAGCTGGTGTCGGTATTGCGTTATGCAAAGGAACAACCCCAGCTATTGGAAAACCAAGGAAACGGTCAGTTTTCAGGCAGTACGGAACAAGGTGTGTCCTTTGTAGTTACTGCAAGAAATAAAGGAACTGTAGAATCTATTACAGTTGACCGATACCAAATTAAATTTTTGTAAGTTATGTTGGTATCATTGACACCAACATTTGTGTATTCAAGAATAAAAATGATAAAATAAAGAGGCGGGTGTATTTAAGGTCTCGATTTGAATTTATAGAATCATTTATGTTGATGTTACTGGTACGATTTTATAGATAGCATAGAAATAACATCGTTTTCATAAGGTGGTAACATAACAGAAAAAGCTCATGTTGTAGGAAACACCCTATATCACATGAGCTTTTCATTTTCGTTGTGATTAGAAGTACATACAAGTGTTCCGGATAGTTCCTAAATACAAGACAGAGCATTTATTTTTGCCGAAAGTTTATAAAATGTTGTAGAAATTTGCTGATAGAGTACGGAAGAATCTTTAAAAGAATTCATTGAAATATTAGGATAGAATTTCTGATAACAGTTCAGTCTGTTTTTAACAGAGCAAAATAATAGGAGGAAAGTCTATGGGAAAATAATAACTTGTTATGATTCATGCGAATGATTCTGTTGAAGAGGTAAAATATTGAAAAAGATAGTATTTTTATGATGTAGACTAAAAGTAATTAAAAATAAAAAATTTCAAATTTGGAAAAGTATACCATATTAAATTGTGTGTTTCAAGAATAATCTGCATTGTATTTAGGCCTTTTTTTAGAGGTTTCAAAATGTATACTTTTACATATTCGAATAAACAAAAGGATGAATTTGAGGAGGTAAACGGATGTTTCGAACAAAATCTAAAAAAGGGATAGCATGTCTGCTGGCAGTGGTAATATCGGCATTGATGCTGCCTGTCAGCGTTTTTGCGGCAGAATATGACCAAGACATTGATGTAACTGCAGACGATTACACTGACAGAGAAGGCTATACATGGGACTCTGCCACGAATACGCTC
>UQNI01000084.1 GCA_900542375.1 uncultured Oscillospiraceae bacterium
AGTCGCAAGCCGGAAATTACTATATCAGAAATATGTCCAACAACCACGCAATGGACGTATTATATGGCAGTATGAATAACGGTCAGTATGTGGTGGATTATGAGTATAACGGCGGAATCAATCAGCAATGGCAGTTGGTACCTGTAGAGTTAAAAACGCTACAGGGGATAGATGTATCCGAGCATCAGGGAAATATCAATTGGCAGCAGGTAAAAGCCAGCGGACAGGTAGACTTTGCGATTATTCGTGCAGGTTACGGTAGAGAAACTTATCAAAAAGATAAGTTTTTTGAGCAAAACTATGCAGGTGCAAAAGCGCAGAATATTCCAATTGGAATTTATCAGTACAGCTATGCGGACAGTGTAGCTGATGCTGAACGCGAAGCAGAAACTTGCCTTACATGGCTAAACGGAAGAGCCGTAGATTCTTATGTCATTTTTGATTTTGAAGAATCAAAGATCATAGATAAGCTTAACAAGGACGATATACCTGATAATGACATTACGCCTGACGTTTTGTCTCAAATGGCAATTGCTTGGTGCAAAAAAATTGAGGCAGCAGGCTACACCCCCATGATTTACGTAAATCCTGATTTTATAACCAACAAATATAACTATAAAATGTTAAAAGAATCAGGTTATGATATTTGGATAGCCAATTATGGAAGAAGTATTACATATGATTGGCCATATCCGGTTAGAATGTGGCAATATACATCTTCAGGTAGCGTAAGTGGTATTAGTACAAATGTGGATATGAATATTATGTACACTGGCAGTGAATATAGTGGTAAATTTGTACTTCCTGATGGACAAAAAGGTAAGTGTAATTCAAGTAATGTAAATGTTCGCACAAGTCCAACAACTACTTCGGGTAATAATGTACTATTTCAAGTTCATAATGGGTATCAATTTACTATATTGCAAGAACAAAACGGTTGGTATCAAGTATCCTTTGGAGCGGATAGAATTGGTTGGATATCTGGACTATATGTAACACTTATTTAAATGTATTTATAACCCAAACTTAAAAAAGAAATTCCCCTTTAGCTTTACAAAGCTAAAGGGGAATTTCTTTTTTATTCAAATTATGGTTTTTGCAGAATGCCTTTTTCCAAATCTTCAGGTGCTTGTGCTTTTACCACATAGTGTAGTTTTTTACCTGTTGCATTATATGGAATTTTATCTACAAAGCAGTAAAATCTAGGACATTTGTATGCAGAAAGGTCAGGGTGATTTGCACAGTATTTGTTCAAATCTTTTATTGTAAGAGAATCATCTTTTGGAATCACATAAGCTACAACTGCTTCACCGCGTGCCTTATCAGGTACAGCTGTTACAATACAGTCTGCAACGCTTGGATGACAGTTGATTGCCTCTTCTACTTGTGCCGGATAGATATTTTCACCGCTGCTGATAATCATATCGTCTTTTCTGCCGGAAACAGTAATAAATTGATTCTTATCCCATGTACCTAGGTCATGAGTATAAATCCAGCCTTTATAGAATTTATCTTTTGTAAGTTCCTCGTTACCGGGATAGGTCAGTGTAGATTTAAAACATGGGAAAATAATGATTTCGCCCGGGGTTTTTCCGTCCATTGGAACCAAATCATCTGGTTCAGCACGTTTATCGTCGTATACACGAACAATTCTAACTTCATCATCGGTGCAAGAACGTCCTGCAGAACCAGCCATTTCAGGCAAATCATATGGTCTTAGAAAACAGTTCCAGAAGGTTTCTGTAGTACCGTAGCCGTTAAAAATATTCGGTGTTAACTCTTTTTGGTAACGAATACATGCTTCCTTCTCCAAAGGACTTCCCATGGTAACAATTCCTTTTAAATGAGACAAATCCGCAGGATGTTTTTCCTGACGGGTTACCAAGCTATTCAAGGCAGAAGGGGAGCCGATTAGAAAAGTAACACCGTATTTTTCAGTGTATTCCATGCATAATTTGGTACTAAACACTCTCAATACAACACAAGTACCGCCAACATAGAAAGTTGGTGTTAAACCGCCTGAATGTAATCCTCCGCGATGGAACCATGGTGACATATTCATAGTAATGTCCAATGGGCATAGCGGAAAATGCATGATAACATCGTGAGCGGATAAAACTTCATTTACATTGTTAAGAGGTACACTTTTGGGCAATCCGGTTGTACCTGAAGTATATAAACGGGTTACTTCATCATATAGATTTGGCTCTTCTTTCATAACCGGGTCAGCTGTACTGGAATCTTTAATATAATCGTCAAAGAAAATATGTCCTTCAGGCAATGCAGGGCGCTCACCACGATAATCTACAGCCAAAATAATAGGAGGTTTATATTCACATAGTTCTAATGCTTTGTGGGCAGTTTCTTTAATTTCACAGTCATAAATATAAGCTTTTGGACGATTATGGTCAAGCAGACGTGCTGTTTCGCCAGGGGCAAGATTAAAGTTAGCAGGGGAGTCGATGGCCCCCAATTTTTGTGGTGCAATGTAACAAAATGCAAATTGAGGAGAATTTAACAGTTGAAACAAAACAACATCATTTTTTCCAATCCCGTCATTTTGTAATGCATTTGCCAAGCGATTGCAGGTTTCGTTTAATTCGGTATAAGTCCAGCTTTGTTCGGCCAATGGGTCAATCATTGCGGTTTTATCCGGAAAACGACGAACATTTCGCATAAATCCGTTTAGCCAAGTAAAATTTTTCTCAAAGATTTCTTTAAAGTTTTCTGCATCATATGTGTATCCCATAATTCACCTCTGATATTTTCCAACAATTATGCTGGAGTTTTGACCGCCAAATCCAAGAGCGTTGGACATAGCGGTTGTTATATTTTTTTGTATTGGTTTCTCAGCAATAATTTGAACGTTACATTCAGGGTCAATTTCATCGCAGTTTATGGTAGGCGGTAGAATTCCTGTTTCCAAAGCTTTAATGCAGGCAATACATTCTGTAATGCCGCCGGCACCCATTAAATGACCTGTCGCACCTTTTGTGGAACTAACGGGTACATCGTAAGAGTCGAATACAGTGCGAATTGCAAAACATTCGGCAATATCGCCTTTGACGGTAGCAGTTCCGTGTGCATTAATGTAACCAATATCTTCAGGTTTTAAATTGGCTTGCTGTAATGCAAGACGCATACATTCTGCTGCACCAATACCGTCAGGGTCAGGTGCTACAGGGTTAAATGCATCTGTATTATTGGCACAGCCCAACAATTCAGCATAAATGGTTGCACCACGTTTTAGAGCATGTTCTTCTGTTTCTAAAATTAATGCTCCGCCGCCTTCACCTATAATAAAACCATCACGTTTTTGGTCAAATGGTCTGCTCATGCCTGTACGGGACAGCGCTCCGCTCATTGCAAGACTTTGAATTAAAACAGGATTAATGGCGGATTCTCCTGCCATAACCACAATTGCATCAGCCATACCTGCTTTTAATAACATAGAAGCAACAGTGATGGCATCTCCGCCTGAAGAACATGCAGTTGTAACAGTCAAACTGGGACCTTTTATTCCATATTGGATAGATAGATGTGACGCTGCAATATTGCCCATATATTTCGTTAAAAATTTGGGACTGACATGTTTTCCTTTTGTAGATAGTTCTTCTTGTGTAGAAACTGCAAGTGTAAGTCCTTCCAAAGCAGTTCCCATAACAATGCCTGTTCTATAAGGATGAAAAGATTCAATACCGCTTTGTTTGATAGCCTCTTGTGCTGCAACATATGCATATTGCATGAAGGTATCTAAATCGTGTGCCAGCTTTCCCGGAAGATAATCCTTTGGATTAAAGTTATGTACTTCTGCAGCCTGTTTGATAGGTAATGCGGAAGTGTCAATACATGAGATGTCTTCAATACCGCAAACCCCTGAAATTAAGCTGTTCCAATAGTTGTCCACACCAATTCCGATAGGAGTCACTGCACCCATGCCGGTTATTACAATTTTATTACTCATTGATTGTCACCGCCGATCTTACGGAATGCAATACAAGCATTATGTCCTCCGAAGCCTAAGGATGTTGACAAAGCGGCCTGAATGTTTGCTTTACGTGCCTCCAGTGGAACATAATCTAAATCACATTCCGGATCGGGTTGTGTTAAACCTATGGTTGGTGGAACAGTTTGATGCTGCAGTGCGAGAACAGAAGCAATTGCTTCTGCGGCGCCTGCGGCTCCAAACATGTGACCTGTCATAGATTTTGTAGAACTAACCAGTACTTTACGTGCACGTTCTTCTCCCAACGCTTTTTTGATAGCAACTGTTTCTGCCTTATCATTCAGAGGTGTACCTGTACCGTGAGCATTAATGTAAACATGGTCTGTATCCAAATTCAATTCATTCCAAGCATCTGCAATGGCACGTGCACCGCCTTCCGCTTCCGGTTGAGGTGCTGTAATGTGATAAGCATCACAAGTAGAGCCGTATCCACATAGCTCAGCATAAATATGTGCACCACGGTTTACGGCATGTTCCAGCTCTTCTAAAACAAGCGCGCCCGCACCTTCGCCCATGATGAATCCACTACGGCGTTCATCAAATGGCAAGCATGCGGTTTTTGGATTATCCACTACAGACAAAGCGCGCATATTGGTAAAGCCGGCTGCTGTAATTTCATTGATGGTAGCTTCTGCGCCGCCTGCAATCATGGCATCAGCGTATCCGTGGCGAATCATTCTTAATGCTTCGCCAATGGCGTTGGTTCCGGATGCACATGCAGTCACGGCAGGCATAGCAGAATTTTTACAGTTAAAACGAATTGCAATCATTCCGGATGCGATATTGGCAATCATCATAGGAATAAAATACGGTGAAACCTTACGCGGTCCCTTTTCCAAAAGAGCTGTGTGTTCTGACATGAAGGTGCTCATACCTCCAATACCCGAGCCCATATATACGCCAATGCGTTCAGGGGCTATGGTATTTTGAATGCCGCTGTCTTCCATAGCTTGGCAAGCTGCCGCCATAGCATATTGTGCATAAAGGTCTGTGTGACGCAATTCCATTTTATCCATGTATTGTAATGGGTCAAACTGATGCACTTCAGCTGCAAGTTTTACTTTATAATTTGTTGTATCAAATTTTGTGATCTCTTTGATGCCGCAAGTACCTTTTACAAGATTGTCCCAAAATTCGGATACGTTATTTCCCAGAGGGGTAATCGCTCCAAGACCTGTTACAACAACACGTTTCATACGATCACACTCCTTTACTTTCAAATAGTTTGGTACTTAGAACAAAAAATGCCATATTTATTCATCTTCCTGACATTTTTTCTCAATATATTGGACAAGCTCACCAACAGTTTCTACTTTTTGTTCCAATTCTATTTCTTTTCCTATTTGCTCTTCCAATTCTACCAATATATCAATTACATCCAGCGAATCCAGTCCAAGCTCACGAAGACCACTTTCCATTGTAATTTCTGAGCGCTCAAAACCATACTTTTCGGCAAGTACATCTGCCAAAGAATCAAATATCATCGAAATTTTCCTCCTGAACCTTTCATCCAAATTATTGCTATCTAATAACAAATATTAGCATTGCTAATTATAGTTGTCAATAAACATCTTATTCAAAACTACATGTGATAATCTAGATAAATTTTCTTTACCTATTATTATAACATTAAAAAAATTGCTTTGCAATTTTTTACGGATAAAAGCTAAAACGTTCTTGTCAACAACCAAAACTTTAGTTTTGTTGCTGTTGCTAGGTTGTTATAACATAAAAGAAATTGTACAGCTATTTCTAACTGATAACCGTTAAAACGTTCTAGCCAACAGCCAAAACTTT
>UQNI01000085.1 GCA_900542375.1 uncultured Oscillospiraceae bacterium
AATATACAAATAACATTATTTTGTCAAAAAAATAACAATAAAATTTAGACATATTAAAATAGAAAAAATTTGTAAAAATAAAAAGATGTAGTAAAACTACATCTTTTTATTTTTACAATGAAATTACCCAATAAACTCTTTGATTTTTTAGTTACCCTCTGAAGTCCCTATATCTTCAAAAAACTTCACCTGCTAAATGCTCAAATTTTGTATATTTTCCCTTATTTTTATTCTTACAAACAAAACAAGAGAATGAATTCATCCAATATCAAAACTAATGCGAGCTTGTGGCATTTGAAAAAGAAATACACCTGCAAAAATCTATTTGTACTCAGGATATTTCATCTATATTACAAATTTACTGTATTATCATCTATAGAAATATGCTACGAAAAGTTATCAAATAATTGAATATTTATTAAATGTAATCCATTTTTTTTATTCTATAACTTTCTTGCTTTAAACAACACGGAAATAGGAAACATTTTTGCTTTTTTAGCTTTGTTGCTGATATCTCCCTCCATCTGCATTGTTACCTTGTCGGTCTGTTCAACCATTTTCTCAATTACAAATCCCGCTTTTGCTAAAGCGTTGACGTAGGTAGATATTTTTCGGTTACATAGAAGAATCTCACTACCGTTCACCGGCATTCTGAAGTAGGACTCATCAAAATAACTTTTATTCATCACCAAGGTATTATTTTCAATCACATCTTTCCGTTCATCACAGGACCATGCGATGCAATAATTGAGCGGATGATGCCAACTAAAAATAAAAATACCATCTTTTTTCAGATATGATGAGATTTTTTGGAATGTACCGTCCAAATCAGTCGTCCATCCTATACCATAAATCGAATAAATGTAATCAAAATAATTTTTTGGGATATCCATGTCAGCTTCCATCGGCGAACAGATAAAATTAGCAGTATAACCATTTTCACTCAAATATCGTCTGGCATTTTCTATTTGTTTATGAGAAAGATCAACTCCCCATAATTCACTGGCATTTCTATCTGCATGATACTTTAGAGAATGTCCACTTCCACAACAAAGTTCAAGCATTTTCTTCCCTGAAACATCACCAAACAGTTGTAATTCATCCTCCGTTACAAAGTGTACTCCATATGTAGGAAGCGCTGTAGTTCCAAACCACAAATCTGCATAAGTATCCCAGTAACATTTATTGGTTTTTAATATTTCATCTCTGTTCATTTTTTCATCCTTGTATTATAAAAGTTCCAACAGAATCAACTTATTTCATATGTTTACCAATATTTTATTACATCTTACTTTCAAGTTTTCTGCCCTTTTTTATTTTAAAACAATTAAATTAAAGTAAAATTGTATATTTTAAATTCTTGTTTTCTCTCTATAAATCTCTATTCTGTGTAGAAAACAAATCATTATTTACCCACACAGAACTGAGCAAATACAGAATCCACTACAGCTTCCGTCGCACGCTCCCCTGTTAATTCCAGTAATGCAGAGATTGCCCCTTCAATGGAAACTGTAACAGCATCCAAAGTCATACCACTTTCTAACGCATAGATTGCTTCTTCTAAAGAATCTTTGGCTTGCTGTGCAGCATCACGTTGACGCTCTGTGGATAAAATACCGTCGGACGGATTTAATTTTGCAGTTTGAAGCACATCAGCAACAGACTCTTCCAATTGTTTTAATCCGTCACCTGAAATCGCTGAGATAAAAACGACATGACTAAATTTTTCTTTGATATAATTCAAATCTGCCACTGTTTGTAAATCACTTTTATTTACAATTGCAACTGCAGGTACTCCTTGTAATTCTTCCATTAACATCTTATCTTCCTGACTTAATTCACGGGAAGAATCAAAAACAGCAAATACCAGTTCCGCTGTTTTCACCCTATCTTTTGCCTTATCCACACCAATGCTCTCTACAGGGTCATTCGTCTGGTGAATTCCCGCTGTATCTGCCAAACATAACGGCACGTCTCCAAGCAAAACTGTTTCTTCTACAATATCTCTGGTGGTTCCTGCAAACTGAGTAACGATAGAACGCTCACAGCCGGACAGCAAATTCATCAATGTAGATTTTCCCACATTGGGTCTGCCGGCAATTACAGTATTGACTCCTTCCCTAATTGCTTTTCCTGCATCAAATTGAGAAAGAAGCTGCTCAATTTGCTCATTTGCCCGATATAAATTATCTTTCAACACTTTAGGCTGAAGTTGTGGAATATCATCTTCCGGATAATCAGCCCAAGCAGACAAATGAGCAGCAGCAGTAATTAACATTTCACGAATATGAATAATTTTCTGTTCCAAGACACCCTGATGACCAGCCAACGCTACTTTTACTGCCTGTTCTCCTTGTGCAGATATCAATTGCATTACAGATTCTGCCTCTGTTAAGCCAAGTTTTCCATTTAAAAAAGCACGTTTTGTAAATTCTCCCGGCTGTGCAGGTACGGCACCTGCTTCAAAAACAGCGCGCAATACATTTTTCATAATGGTAAGACCACCATGACAAGATAATTCTACCACATCCTCACCTGTAAAACTGGCAGGACCGGAAAAAATCAAAGCAATTGCTTCATCTAAAATTTCAGGCTGTTCTCCTTCATCATACGGTTTATGCACATTACCATATAAAGCTGTATATCCCTTTGCTTGCACAATTTTTTTTCCGTGAGGAGATGTAAATATTCGGTCTGCAATTTCTCTGGCATGTTCGCCTGAAATACGAATCATACCTACACCGCCTGCACCCTGTGCCGTAGAGATTGCCGCAATGGTAGTTCCAATTTTCTTTTGTTTGAATGGCATTTGTTCCATAATAAGCATCCTTTTTTCATAAATAAAAAAGTTGGGAAACCCATTGCGGTACCCAACTTTTTAGAACGTACCTTTTAGGCCGTCATGATATAAAATGATTATACTTTATCTAATTACGTCTAGGTGTAGTGTTATCATATTTTTGTTTTTTTGCGTATGGATTTTTTCCTTTATTGTGATAACGTTTTTTAGGAAAAATACGCTCTCCGCCTTCAGGTCCGATGATAATATGACGATTCAAATCTTCTCCTTCAGACCAAGACTTTGCACCTTCTACTCCCTGTACTGCCGCATGAATAATTCTTCTTTCGTAAGGATTCATGGGTTCCAGTGCATAATTTCTGCCTGTTTTCACAGCTTTATTTGCCATTTTGGTACCCAAAACAGTAAGTGTTTCGCGTCTTTTTTCTCTGTAATTACCAATATCAATGGTAATTCTGTAATAACTGTCTTCCAATTGATTCGCAATTAATCCTGATAAATATTGGAGTGCATCCAGTGTTTCGCCTCTATGACCAATCATATAACCCATATCACCACCGGAAACACATAGCATGGCACCGCCTTCTTCTTCCTGAATCGTAACGGTTACATTTTCATTTCCCATTTGTTCCAATACATTCAGTAAGTAGTCAGCTGCGGCTTGAGCAGGACTCTCTTTTACAAAAACCCTAACCTTAGCAGGATTGCCCCCAAAAATACCCAATGTTTTTTTCGTAGGCATTTCAATAATTTCAAAATTATCACCACAGGATTCAATTCCTAATTCTGAACATGCATTTTGAATTGCTTGTTCAACTGTTTCACCTGTTGCAATTGATTCTCTGAACACAGTATCACCTCCAAAAACGCGCAATTATGTACTATTTTTTCTTTTTATTTGATTTCTGTTTTTGCTCTGATTCACTTTTATCAAATAATTTTTTTCGTTGCTCAACCGGAATTTCTAAAATACTTGCTTCTACCAGTTCCATTTTTGCTATATGCCGTGCTTCTGCCTTAGCTGCCATATGGCCTGAACTGAAGAAATAATTAATCACTAAAGTTTGTGCAAACATAGTTACAGTGTTGCAAATCCAATAGAAACCGATTGCACCCGGCATGGTCCATGCAAGCCAAGCAGTAAATAATGGTAATGCCAGCATAACAAATTTCATACAACCTTGCTGGCCTTTCATTGCTTCGTTTGTCAACATCATATAAACTTGAGAACCGATAGATGCCAATAAACAAATGAGAGGAATTAGGAACAACATGGAAGACCATGGAGATGAAGAAGGTGTTCCCAACAAATCCAAACCTAAGAAATTAAAGCTATGGCTGAAATGTTGTACTTTATCATAATCTGCGCCAAGAATATCTTTTAAATATGGAGACAACTCATCAAAATGCCTGATAATGCTCATTTCACTGAATCGTCCGCCTATATTCATACTTGCACCGGGAATTTGATTCAATAGATTTGTAG
Source organism: uncultured Oscillospiraceae bacterium (assembly GCA_900542375.1). Classification (GTDB taxonomy): domain Bacteria; phylum Bacillota; class Clostridia; order Oscillospirales; family Acutalibacteraceae; genus UMGS1071. The sequence goes on from UQNI01000085.1 coordinate 4,287, forward strand.
CATTTGCAATTACTTCACTGGATAAATGCAACGCATTTTGTAAAGGATTTAAAATTGTGTAATAAAGACCAATCATAAGTGGAAATGGCAAAAGAGTAGTCAAACAACCGCCGCCGGGCTTTGCGCCTTCTTTGGCATATAGCTTTTGTACTTCTTCCTGATATTTTCTTTTATCATTTGCATACTTTTTTGACAATTCCTTTTGTTTTTCAGCAATTCTTGAGGTAACTGCCATGGACTTTTGCTGTTTGACAGAAAGCGGAAATAGAATCACCTTAAATAAAATTGTAAATAAGATAATTGCTACACCGTAATTTCCTACAATATAGTAAAAGAACCATAGAATATAACCGAGAATGCTGCCAAAGAAATTAAATATAGCGTCCATTGCATTACTCCTCTATGTGTTTATGCTTTTCCTTTTTTTCAGGAACAGGATCATAACCGCCCTTGCTAAAAGGATTACACCGTAATATACGGTAAATTGCCATAAAAAAACCTTTGAAAGCTCCAAACCTTTCTATTGCTTCAATTGCATAATTAGAACAAGTAGGATAATATTTACAACAAGGTGCCTTTAACGGTGAAATACTTAATTGATAAAATTTCACAAGCTTAACCAGCAGACGTTTCATTTCAAAACCCCCGCCTCCTTTAGCTGCTTCCTCATAGACCGCTGTACTTCAGGACATTTTACAAAAGGGGTTTTTGCTCTTGCAACAAAAACAAAATCATAACCGTCTTTGATATCTTCTGTCAAATGGCGAACAGACTCCCTTATTAATCTGCGAGCTCTGTTACGCTGAACGGCATTTCCTATTTTTTTGCTGGTAGTAATACCAACTCTAATCTGCTTACAACGATTTTTGGAAACATAAGTAATTACAGACGAAGATACATAAGATTTTCCCTTTGCATAAATCCGTCTAAAATCCTTATTCTCATTTAACGGCACAAACTTGTCCATAACAAATCATTCCAATTGTAAAAAATAAAAAGAAAGGCCACAGTGCAGTGGCCTTCTTACCTCTTAGTAGGACAAGCGCTTTCTGCCCTTGGCTCTACGACGTGCCAACACCTTACGGCCGTTGCGATCAGACATTCTTTTTCTAAAACCGTGCTCCTTTTTTCTGTGGAGCTTTTTAGGCTGATATGTTCTCAGCATCCAAAACCCTCCTTTCGGGTATAAACCTTGCAATTTAGCATTATATCGTACCTTCTGGTAGTCTGTCAACCGGAAAGCCGCTATTTTATTGAAAAAAATAAAAAAAACATACAATAATTGTTTTAACTTTATTTATGTAAGATTTAACTTATTCAATATACCATAAAAAGCAAAAAAAATAAAGTAAAAGCGTTACAATTTTTTATTTTAAATGAAAATAAAAAATAAAATGAGATTTCCATAAAAACCATAATTGATTTTATATATAAAGGAAAAGAGAAAAAAACAAAATAATTTGAAATAAAATGTATTTTATGATAATATAAAT
>UQNI01000086.1 GCA_900542375.1 uncultured Oscillospiraceae bacterium
TAAAGATACCGGAGTTTGTAACAAAGATTGGAGAAAGCGCTTTTAGTGGATGTACTTTATTGAAAACAATAAAGATACCAGAGTTTGTAACTAATATTGGAGGAAGTGCCTTTAAAGGATGTACAGCATTAGAGACAATAAACCTATCGGATTCTATAACAGAAATTGGAGCTAGTGCATTTAGTGGCTGCAAAAATTTGTCAGCCTTTAAATTGCCGCCGAATATAACAACATTGGGAGGTTGGGTATTTTCAGGTTGTGAATCATTGAAAGAAATATATATACCCAAAACGATAGAAGATGGTTGGAGAGCATTTAGTGATTCAAATATAGAAATAGCAGAATTTGAGGAAGGAATAACCAAAATACCAAATAGAATATTTTTGGAAGCAACGAAGTTGAAAAATGTAAAAATGCCTGATACGGTAACTGAATTTGAAGATGGAACTTTTGAAAGCTGTACATCGTTAGAAACAATAAAGATACCGGAGTTTGTAACAAAGATTGGAGAAAGCGCTTTTAGTGGATGTACAAACTTATCAAACTTTAAATTACCGCCCAATATAACAAAAATTAATGGTAGTGCTTTCAAAGGTTGTGAGTCATTGACTTCTTTAGAATTACCAAGCGGAGTACAGACGATTGAATCATCTGCATTTGAAAATTGCAAAGCATTGAAGAATATCTCAATTCCTAAAAAGTGCGAAAATATATGGAATAATGCATTCAAGTCTTGTACAAGTTTAGCAAAGGTCAATATGCAGCATGGTTTGAAAAACATTTATTCAGGGGCATTTTATGAATGTGACGCATTAAATAACGTATCAATCCCTGACAGTGTAACATCAATAGGTTCACAAGCATTTTACGGCTGTGATACACTTTCTGATGTACAGTTTGGAATTGGTGTAAAAGAAATACCTGATTCCGCATTCCGTCAATGTCAGTCATTAATTGGAATTACATTACCGCGTTATTGTACAAAGGTTGCGTCAAATGCGTTTGCGGAAAATACTAAAATGACAAAAGTTACTGTATTCCCAAGTATTACCTCGATAGAGAACAATTCATTCTCATATCCTGCAAAAATGACTATGCGTGGTGTTTCGGGCAGTTATGCACAAACTTATGCAAACAATCGAAAAATGACCTTTGAAGCAATAAACAACCCTATAACGGGATTGAAATTCTATAAAGATTCTCTTGACTTCTCGGGTACATGGGAAACAAAAGTTTTACCGCTTAGTATTGCACCGTCAGACGGTACTGAAGATATAACATATACTTCGGCAGATGAAAAAATTGCAACAGTTGAAAACGGCGTTGTCAAATCTGTTGGTTACGGTACTACAACAATTACCGCTCAAAGCGGAAGCAATAAGGCGACGATAACAATTAATGTTCTACGCAGTGCAAATTCGGTATCGCTTGACAAAACAGAGCTTAGCATGGAAGTAGGCGATAAAGCAACGCTTAAAGCAACAATGAATCCGTCAAATGCTACCGATAAACTTACATGGTCAACAAGTAATGCAAGCGTTGTGACAGTAGACAACGGCAACGTTACCGCAGTCGGTGCAGGTAAAGCAACAGTAATCGTTACAACAACAAGCGGCAAAACAGCGTCTTGCACGGTAGAAGTTACAGGTAGCTTCACAATCACAGCCGAAGCAGGTGAAAACGGAACAATATCTCCGTCAGGTGTGAAATCCGTTAAGAGTAATGAAAAAGTTACTTATAATATAACTCCAAATTACGGATATGTCGTAAAAGACGTGCTTGTAAACGGTAAAAGCGTTGGTGCAGTTGAAACTTATACGTTCAACGGTATAACTGCCGATTCAACAATTAAAGCCGAATTTGCAAAGGTGAATGTGACTTATGCAAATAACTCAATTTCAATTTCTTCCAATGCTGAATTGAAAAATTTGAAATTGATTGTTGCCGAATATGACGACAATAATGTATTGACAAACTGCAGTGTTAAAACCGTATCTGCAAATGCCGGTAAAGCATATACCGATACAATTAAATCAAAACCTAATATGAAGATTATGATTTGGAACAGTTTTGACAATATGCGTCCTATTTGGTGTAATTAAGAATTAAGGGGATAAGCGTTACGGCGCTTATCCCTTTTTATAATGTATTAACGCTTGGAAGATTGTCGTAAATAATTCGTGAGAGTACAATATCTCGGAGTGTATGCCACAACCTAAGATGTTGCAAAATTTACTAATTTGTGATATAATATTCTCATAATTATGTATTATCGGAAGTTTTGGCATGAGAACTTGTTGCGATAAGGTGTTATATGACAAGGAGGAGTGAAGCATGAAATCGAATTTTGATTTTTTAAGCAGGGATTTTCCTGTATTAGCGAATTTCGGAAAACTGGCTGAACAGTATTGTTTTTCTGATGCTAATTCATGCTTGATTAAGTTGGGAATGATTGGAGAGAACATTGTTAATCTGATATTCACATATGATGGTATTGACCTGCCGTATGACAATACCGCTGTTACTCGAATTGATACACTTATGAGAGAAGGCTTGCTTACTCGGGACCTTTGTGATATTCTTCATGCAATAAGAAAAGCTCGCAATAAGGCAACTCATGAAAACTACGGCACGACAGACGAAGCAAAGACTCTTCTGCAAATGACATACAGTCTATGTGAATGGTTTATGCAGACTTACGGAGATTGGAATTATCAGAATCAACCGTTTGTTATGCCATCTGAAACAGAGATGTTAAATTCTGTTGTGGCCGATAAAGAACAGGAAAAGAAAATTGAAGATGAACTGACAAAAGAAGCAGAAAAAACAGCTCTATCTGCACCTAAGGTTTCTCAGGAAGAACGTAGAAAGCAATCAGCCTTAGCTGCAGGAAAACGTCAGCCGTCCGAAGCGGAAACACGTTATCTTATTGATGAACAGCTTCGCAAGGTTGGTTGGGAAGCCGATACGGAAAAGCTTAGATATTCTAAAGGTACGCGTCCTGAAAAGGGCAGAAATATGGCAATTGCCGAATGGCCTACCGATTCTCATGTGGGCAACAGAGGTTATGCCGATTATGCATTGTTTGTTGGAACAGAATTAATTGCCACAATCGAAGCAAAGGCAAGTCATAAGGATATTCCTTCGGTTATCGATTATCAGTGCAAGGAATATTCTCAAAATATTCGCGAAAAGGACAGTCAGTATCAGATTGGCACTTGGGGTAAGTATAAAGTTCCGTTTACTTTTGCTACGAATGGCAAACCGTATCTGGAACAGTACAAGACAAAATCAGGTATTTGGTTCTTGGATTTACGTCAATCCTATAATGCTCCTAGAGCATTGCAAGGCTGGATGAGCCCTGACGGAATTAAAGAGCTTTTAGCACAGGATACGGAAAGTAAGAATGAAAATTTAAAACAAATGTCATTCGATTTTCTGACTGACAAAGATGGTCTGAACCTAAGACCGTATCAGCTCAATGCCATAAAAGCAGCAGAAAATGCGGTTATTGACGGAAAACAAAACGTTTTGCTTGCTATGGCGACAGGAACAGGTAAGACAAGAACAGTTCTCGGAATGATATATCGTTTCTTAAAGACAGAACGCTTTCGCAGAATTTTGTTCCTTGTTGACAGAACATCTCTCGGCGAACAGGCTCAAGATGTATTTAAAGAAGTTAAGCTTGAGGACCTTATGACGCTTGATGAGATTTATAATATCAAGGGGCTTGAAGATAAGGAAATTGATAAAGAAACCCGTATACATATTGCAACTGTTCAAAGTATGGTAAAGCGTATTTTGTACAACATAGAAGATACAATGCCGGCAGTTTCTGATTACGACTTGATTATTGTCGATGAAGCACATCGCGGATACATTTTGGATAAAGAGATGGGAGAAGATGAGCTGCTTTATCGCAATCAAACAGATTATCAGAGTAAATATCGCTCCGTCATTGAATACTTTGATGCTGTAAAAATTGCACTTACCGCAACTCCTGCATTGCAAACTACCAAGATTTTTGGTGAGCCTGTATTTAAGTATACATATCGTGAAGCTGTTATCGAAGGTTATCTTGTAGACCACGATGCACCTCACGAGCTAAAAACAAAGCTCAGCAGTGAGGGAATACACTATAAATCCGGTGATACAGTTACAATCTATGACACTGTGACAGGAGAAATCACCAACAGTGAGCTTTTGGATGATGAACTGGATTTTGATATTGAATCCTTTAACCGACAGGTAATTACTGAGAATTTTAACAGAACAGTGCTTGCAGAAATTGCCCGTGATATTGATCCGGAATCCCCTGAAGAACAGGGAAAAACGCTTATCTATGCGGTAGATGACCAACACGCAGATATGATTGTATCAATTTTAAAGGAAATATATTCCGAGACCGGTGTAGATAATGATGCAATTATGAAGATTACAGGAAGCGTTGGCGGCGGAAACAAGAAAAAAGTTCAGGAAGCTATCAAACGCTTTAAAAATGAACGTTATCCAAGTATAGTTGTCACCGTTGATTTGCTAACAACAGGAATTGACGTACCGGAAATTACTACTTTGGTATTTATGCGCCGAGTAAAGTCGCGTATTCTTTTTGAGCAGATGCTCGGTCGTGCAACAAGACTTTGCCCTGAAATTCATAAGACGCACTTTGAAATTTATGATCCGGTCGGCGTCTATGATTCTCTTGAGCCTGTTAATACTATGAAACCGGTTGTCACTGATCCAAACACAACATTTATGCAGCTTATTGACGGATTGGAAGTTATCGATAACGAAGAAAAGGTCAGAAATCAAATCAACCAAATAATCGCAAAGCTCCAGCGTAAAAAAAGAAAAATGAGTAGTGAGATGATGTCACATTTTACTGATATGACCGGCGGTCTTGAACCTACTCAATATATTGACAAATTGGAGAATGAGCCTATTGATGTAGCAAAGAACAGAATTCTTGCAAACAAGGAACTTTTCAGAATGTTGCAGGAAACGAAATCAAATGGTGGCAGACCTGTTGTAATCTCGGATAAGGAAGATGAGATGGTTAGTCATACTCGCGGTTACGGCGATAATGAAAGACCGGAAGATTATCTTGACGCATTCTCTGTATTTGTAAAAACAAATATGAATGAGATTGCCGCTATAAACATTGTTTGCACAAGACCGAAAGACCTCACGCGAGAAGAATTAAAATCTCTCCGTTTAACATTGGACAGAGAAGGATTTACAACACAACAGCTTAATACTGCAATTTCTCAAATGACGAATGAGGAGATTGCTGCTGATATTATCAGCTTAATTCGTCGATATGCTATCGGCTCGGTACTTATCAGCCATGAAGCACGAATCCGAAAGGCGGTTGAGAAGCTTGTGAAAGCTCATAAGTTTTCTAAGCAAGAAATGAACTGGATTAAGCGAATGGAAACTTACTTAATGAATGAATCAGTTCTGAATGTCAAGATATTTGATGAAGATGTTAGATTCAAAGAACAAGGCGGTTTCAAAAAAATTGACAAGGTGTTCCAAAATCAGCTTGAAAACATTGTTTTGGAATTAAACACATATCTATATGATGACGGAGGAAAAACAGCATGAATACACAAGAAATCGTATCAAAACTCTGGAATCTCTGCAATGTGCTGAGAGATGACGGTATCACTTATCACGAGTATGTTACAGAGCTTACATATATTTTATTTTTAAAAATGGCAAAAGAAACCGATGCCGAAAACAGATTTGCGGAAGGTAT
>UQNI01000087.1 GCA_900542375.1 uncultured Oscillospiraceae bacterium
AAATAGTAAGCACATCATTTGGAATGATCATATTCATAAAATCACTTCCTTAAAAGTACCATGCAAATTCTCTAATTGAACGGTTCAAACAGTATGGTTTGTTCTAAAGACAATCCAATAGGACACCGGCTTGCTTTTTTCATCAGTTCCTCTTTTTTGGCGTTCTCTATGGCTCCTATAATCTCACACTGATATAAAAATTTAGTTTGACCTTCCACGGAACGGTCTAAGTCTACAGATACAATCACTTGTTCATAAGATAATTTTTCTTTATCCAACAGTTTGCATAAAGTGATATGAAAACAAGAGGCATAAGCTGCACATAAAAATTCATGGGGACGAAATGCCTTCTCTTTTCCGCCGCGTTCTTTTGCAACGTCAGAATAAACAGAAGTATCTCCATTTGTAATAGTTACGCAATAGGGTGTTTTCGTTTGGCTTGCAGTTATCATTTGTCTGTCATCCTTTCTATAAAACAGGTCGTTATATCATTTTGGTTAAGATTAGTGTAGCATAGCAAAATAGATTTGTATAGGCAATCATACATAAAAAACAGGAGGCAATTTACCTCCTGTTTTTTATAAATCTTTTTTTATTTTGTCCAGAGCACATTTTTCCAAACGAGAGACTTGTGCTTGGCTGATTCCAATTTCCGCTGCAACTTCCATTTGTGTTTTTCCTTGAAAAAAACGCATTCCCATAATTCGTTTTTCTCTGTCGCTTAGGTCATTCATTGCCTCTTTCAGTGCAATTTCGTCCAGCCAATTTTTGTCGTCATTTTTGTCTCCAACCTGATCCATCACATAAATGGTATCTCCGCCGTCTGAAAACACCGGCTCATATAAAGAAACAGGTTCTACAATTGATTCCAGCGCCAGCACAACATCTTCCCGGCGCAAATCTAAGGATTTTGCAATTTCTTCCACAGTGGGTTCTTTGCCGTTTTGTGCAGTCAAACGCTCTTTTTCCTGCATGGCTTTATAGGCAATATCCCGCATGGATCGACTTACTCTTACTGAGTTGTTATCTCGCAGATATCTCCGTATTTCACCAATAATCATGGGAACACCATAGGTAGAAAAACGCACATCCTGCGAAATGTCAAAGTTATCAATGGCTTTAATTAATCCAATACATCCTACTTGAAATAAATCATCCAAGTTTTCACCACGGTTGGTAAATCGCTGAATTACGCTGAGCACCAGACGTAAATTTCCGTTAATGAGTTCCTCTCTGGCTTGTTTATCGCCCGCCTGCGCTTTTTTTAAAAGCGCTATTTTTTCTTTTTCATTGAGCACTTTCAGCTTTGAGGTATTAACGCCGCAAATTTCAACTTTGTTGTATTGCAAATTTGATTCCTCCTTAGCAGCAACACTCTAAGTATTGACACGAAAAGGAAGATTCATTCAGATTTTAAAATATTTGAAAAGGCTTGTTCAACGTATACTTTTATTGTATAATAAAAATTAAATATTTTTAGGATGGAACTAACATGAGACAGAATCAAACACAACCGAATCATCCCATAGAAGACAGCCCGTATCATCTCCATTTATTCCGTAAGAATGAGTTTTTATCTTTAGAAGGCTGTTGTTCCAAAGGCTCTTTTTTATATCCAACCAATCTATACATTATAACTTATAATCCTTTTGAAGAAAAAGAGACAGAGTTTGATATTTATTCTTGCTCTCAATGCGGTGCTATGTATATAGAAGCAGAAGGTAAGTATCGAAAAATGGAGAATCTTTTAAAATATGAGGTTAAATTGAGGTAATGGCTATGTCAAAACGTATTCCGTATATCGGCGCTTTTCTTATGCTTGCAGTTATATGCAGCGTTTTATTGACAGGATGCAGCAAATCACTCCAATCTCAATCAGCATCAAGAACAGAACTTGTCATGAGTACCGTGGTTACCATTACATTGTATGGAGAACAAGCGCAGGAAGGGGTAAACGCTGCATTTCAAAAGGCGAAAGATTTGGAGAAAATTCTATCTTCTCAAAATGAGAAAAGCGAGCTGCATCAGGTCAATCAATCTGCATATGACCATGAAGTGGAAGTTTCCGATACCTTATTTACCGTAGCACAGCGCAGTTTGCAATACTGTAAAGAGACAGACGGTGCTTTAGATTGCACCATAGGAAAAATCAATGATTTATGGGCTTTCGGCACAGGTAATGCCAAATTACCAGATGAAGAAGAGATTACTCCGTTATTAGTGGATAAAGGGTATGAACAGGTGCAATTGGATGAGGAAAAGCGTACCATACGTTTTTTAAATCCAAATATCCAGCTGGATTTTGGAGCAACGGCCAAAGGCTTTGCAGCAGATGAAATTAAAAATATGCTGGTAGAAGAATACGGCATTACATGCGGTATTATCAACTTAGGCGGTAATATTATTACCATAGGAGCTAAATATGACGGACAGCCTTGGGGAATCGGAATCACAGACCCGAATGATACCACTCGTGCTGTATCCACAGAGTATCTCACCAATGCAACTGCTGTTACTTCGGGAAACTATGAACGCTATTTCATAGAAGACGGTGTGAGATACCACCATATTTTAGATCCGAAAACCGGCTATTCGGCAAATAACGGTTTGATTAGTACAACCATTATTACTGAAAATTCGATGTTGGCAGACGCATTATCTACTGCTACATATGTAATGGGATTGGAAAAAGCCTATGCTTATATTGAATCTTTAGATGATGTAGAAGCGATTTTTATTACAGATGATGGAACTGTGGTGAAAACATCAGGAATTACAGACGACACATTTGAGGGTGTATTATGAAAAAGAATGTGAAATATATCATTGCAGGAACAGTTGTTGTTGCAGCAATTGCCGCTTTAATTGTAGCTTGGATTTTCATTACACAAACGAAAGTAAGTAATGCAGTAGCAAATATCTATCAAAACGGAACCTTAATTCGTTCGATTGATTTGGAAGCAGTAGAGGAAAGTTACACTTTCAAAATTGAAGGGGAGAATGGGGCTTATAATACGGTTTTGGTAGAACCGGGATGTATTTCCATTACAGATGCAAGCTGTCCTGATAAAGTTTGTATTTCACAAGGCAGAATCAGTGATGGTGTATTGCCCATTACCTGTTTGCCAAACGGCATTGTCATTCAGATTGAAACTCAGGACACTGCGAACAGTACATTGGACGGCATGACGCGATAAATATAGTAAATTATGAAAAGGAAGGCGTGGTGGCAGAATTTGAATGTAAAAAAAATGATTTTGTCATCCATGTTGATTACCAATGCGCTGACTATTTTCATCATTGAAGCACAGCTTCCGCCAATTGCTCCGATACCGGGTATTAAGCTCGGCCTTGCCAATGTGGTCACATTATTTGCAATTTATTTACTGGGATATAAAGAAGCTGCCAAAATTCATATTTTGAGAATTGTGTTGGGCAGCATTTTTACAGGGCAAACCATTTCATTTATGTACAGTATCAGCGGTGGTATTTGTTGTTTGCTTGTTATGATGCTATGCAGAAAGCTCATATCAAAAGATTTTATTTGGCTGGCAGGTATTTTTTCCGCAATTGCCCATATTGTAGGACAGTTGGCCGTGGCCATGCTGGTGTTGGGCACTGTCAGTGTTTTGTATTATGCACCAATTGTGTTAGTCAGCAGTATTGTAACCGGATTTTTTACTGGATTATGTGTTCAATTTTTATTGAAAAAGCATGAAAAAACATTTTGTAATATGTTAAAAAAATAAAGGCTGTGTAAATGAACACAGCCTTTTATGAAAAACAGAAATGATATAGAGTGATACATGATATGACATTAGAACAAGACATCCAATTTGCATTGGAACATGATGAAGCAATAGAATATAAACAATATGAAAACGAGATACTTGCAGATATTGCAATTGAAAACATTGAGTTTGAATCTGTAGTTTTAACAAACTGCAAATTTATGAACTGCAATTTTGAGAGAGTATCTTTTTATCATACCCAACTGAATCATTGTGAATTTGCAAATTGTAATTTTTCCGAAGGTTATTTCAAACATGTGCAATGGATTGACTGCAAAGGAGACGGCGCTGATTTTAGCCAAAGCTCTTTTATGAATATCACCATTGAAAACGGCTCCTATTTCTGTACCAATTTTACTGAAACATTATGGGATGATGCCAGTATTCAGAATGCAAACATGTCAAATGCATTCATGCCGGAAAGTAAGTTCAAACGTTTTTCCGTTGTAAATACCAATTTGGAAAAAGTGGATTTTTTCAAAACTTCCTTGAAGGGAATTGATGTTTCCACTTGTAACATTGCAGGAATTACAGTGTCGGAAAATTTTAACGAAATCAAAGGAATCCAAATAGATGCGTTGCAAGCTGCGGATATTGCACAGCTGGTTGGTGTAAAAATAAAATAAGCTGTCTATTCAGACAGCTTATTTTAATATAGATTATTTACCAAATTTTTCATTGTAAGCTTTAATGCAGTTAGAAATAATTTCAACGGCAGCATCTCTTCCGCTTACTTCTTCAATTGCAGTTACTTTGTGTTCTAATTCTTTGTATACTGAGAAGAAGTGTGACATTTCGTCAAAAATATGTTTTGGAAGTTCATCAATATCTTTATAAGTGTTGTAAGTTGGGTCGTTAAAAGGAATTGCAATGATTTTTTCGTCTTTTTCACCGCCGTCTACCATACGGATGACACCGATTGGATAGCAGCGTACCAAAGCAAGCGGTACAATATGCTCAGAGCATAGTACCAAAACATCCAATGGGTCTCCGTCTTCTGCATATGTGCGTGGAATAAAGCCATAGCTTGCAGGATAGTGGGTAGATGTGTAAAGTACGCGATCCAACTTTAAAAATCCGGTCTCTTTATCCAGCTCGTATTTTGCTTTTCCGCCTTTTGTAATTTCAATTACCGCGTCAAAATCTGTTTCTTTTACTCTCTCTGGAGAGAGGTCATGCCATATGTTCATCATGATCAATATGCCTCCAAATATTTGTGTTCTTTTCAATTTCTATCATATTACCGCACAATTCTACCATATTTTTAAGAAAACATCAACCGCTACTTTCGGTATGACAATTTTTTAGGTCAATTTTTCATTCTATCTGCATATCATTACACACGGGGGTGTATCTATTATGAAATGCAGTATTGCAGACATGAGAAATAAAGAAGTAATAAATCTGCAGGACGGTACACGATTGGGATTTGTAGGCGATGTGGAAATTGACACGGAAAATGCAAAATTAACAACCATTATTATATATGGCAGGTCCAGATTATTTGGTCTGCTTGGCAGAACTGACGATATTATGATTCCTTGGGAAAATATTGATGTGATTGGAGATGAAACCATTTTGGTCAATCATACCATATACGCATCGCCCCAAAGAAGAAAACAGAGCTTATGGAGCCAGTTTTTTGGCGGATAATCAATGGCAGAAAAGTATAAAATATACTTGCAATTTTATATTTGCCATGCTATAATAATACGGTTCAATATAACACACGTTACAGTATGACGAAGCTGGTGCTTGATTTTTAAGTGAAATTCGTATATCGCTGTAACGGAGGATACAACCAAGGAGGATTTTAAAATGGCAGTAGTATCTATGAAACAATTATTGGAGGCCGGTGTACACTTTGGTCACCAGACAAGAAGATGGAACCCTAAAATGGCTCGTTACAT
>UQNI01000088.1 GCA_900542375.1 uncultured Oscillospiraceae bacterium
CTGTATTGGCACAAAAACTGTTAGAAAAGTATCAATATCCGTATTTGTCTATTGATATTTTGAAAACGGGACTCATACGAAGCGGATATACCAATTTAACGCCCGAAGATGATAGTGAATTGGAACTTTTTCTGTGGCCTATCATACGGGAGATGATAAAAACTGCTGTTGAGAATGAGCAAAATCTTGTGATAGAGGGGAGCTATATTCCATTTTATTGGAAAGAGGATTTTTCAGACGAGTATCTGAATGAAATTCATTATTATTGTCTGGTAATGAGTCAATGTTATATTGAACAACATTTTTCGGAGATAAAAGAGCATGCAAATGCAATCGAACAGCGTATGGATAATACCTGTTGTACCATGCAATCTGTGCTTGAAGATAACGCGTATTATCTTGAAATGTGTCAAAAATACAGTTTCCGTTATATATTGATTGATGAGGAGTATCCTGCTTGTCTAGAAGAGTGTCTTTAGAGATAGAAGCAGAAACAACACATGTGTGTCAATTTAACTATCGTAGTTTTCCACTGATAAAAAGCTATGGTTCATTACTTTTTTATACTTTTAGGGTATTGTATATGATGCAAAATTTTTTGGTGTTTCAGACAGACTGCATTTTTGGAATCATTTTTTAAACAGTATTTGACATCTTTTTACGGTTTATTTGAGCCTTTGCCATGAAAAATGATATTATAATTGTCAATAAAAAAGCTGATGCAAATGTTTGCATCAGCTTTTTTACTCATTTGATTTCAATGATTCTATCATATCAATTTTTCTGACTTTAAAGGACATTACTACCATTACCAGTATTGCAAATACCAGTGTTATGAGTACAGAACCAACGTAACTAATCCAGCTTACGCCACGCCCGAACATGACCAAATCTAACTCTATAATATTAACTACAAAGTCGGTCATAATGGTTCCAAGTCCCAGACCAATGGCAATGCCAAGTAACGTGAGTATAATATTTTCACGGAATACATAGCTGATAGTTTCCTTCATATTAAAGCCCAATACCTTGATGGTGGCAATTTCACGTACACGTTCTTCTATATTAATATTTGTTAAGTTATAAAGAACGACAAATGCCAATGCACCGGCTGTCAAAACAATAACGACAACAATCGCCTGCATACTTGAAATGGTATTGTTAAATTGGTCTATGATGGTATCGTTATAAGATAATGCCATAATATCATCGCGTTCCAGTAAATCGTCTGCAATTTCACTTTTTACAGTATCATCTAAATCAGGTACAATTGCAAACGCATTGGTGTAGGTGACAGGCTCTCCAAATACTTGTTCATATACGGCAGGCGGCATATAGATATAATGATACGCATAGTTTTCCGTAATGCCTGTAATGGGCGCTTGATATTCTTTATCGTCTACACGGAATGTAACATGGTCCCCAACATTTAAACCTAATTTCATCGAAATTTTTTCAGTGATAATTACACCATCATTGCTCATTTGCAGCTCTTCTTTGCTGACTCTGTTTTTCAGTTCAATGTAAGAAGAGAAATCTTCGGTCGATTCCGGTACGACCAAGTACGTATCCATGGTAACAGAATCGTCGGCATTATGTGTTACAGCAGACTGCATCGATACAAAGATATTTTGTTTGGTATATTCATTCTCATTCAAATAGGATTTAATTGTACCCGCTTCTTCTGCACTTTTTTCCTTGTTAAAGACCAAAGTTGTATTGTAATGGGTAATGTCTACAAATTGTTTTTGCCCAATGACAGATACAGAGTCATTCAAGCCCAGAGCGGCAATAATCAATGCGGTACATCCTGCTACACCTAAAATAGTCATCAAAAAACGAATTTTATAACGGAATAAATTACGTGCCGTTACCTTAGAGGTAAAGCTCAAATGTTTCCAAATAAAGCTTACTCGTTCCAGAAGGATACGTTTGCCAGGTTTTGGAGCCTTTGGACGCATTAAAATAGCCGGCTGTACACGAAGTGAATTGTAACAAGCTAAAATAGAAACAAATGATGTACATAAAATTGCTGCAATAATTGCCAAAAACGGATATAACCATGGTACGGAATAAATCAAATCCGGCAGTGCAGGATACATTGCACCGTATGCCATATAGATTAAGCTGGGGAATAAGAAGATTCCCACAACCAATCCTACCGTACAGCCAATAATACCGGCAAGGAAAGAGTAAATAAAATACTTGCCCGTAATTGCTTTTGAAGAATATCCCAGTGCTTTTAAGGTACCAATTTGAATGCGCTGGTCTTCAACCATACGTGTCATAGTTGTCAGGGTTACCAAGATAACAACTGCAATAAAGAATACGGGGAAGACAGACGCTACGGCGTCGACACGCTGCGTATCAGATTCATAATCCCCGTAACCGGGATTATCATCTCTGCTGAATACATACCATTTTAATTCGTCGAAGGAATCCAGCTGTTCTTGTGCGTCGTCAATTTGTGCTTTGGCGTCGGCAAGAGTCTGATTTGTTTCTTCAACGGCCTTGTCGTATTCTTTTTGCCCTTCTTCCAAATCAATTCTTGCTTGTTCCAATTCAGCGCGCCCTGACTCCAATTCGGCAACTCCGTTCGCACGTTGAATTTCATATTGTTCTTTTTGTCTCCGCAGTGCTTCAATGCCTGCTGTGTACTGTGCCTGACTTTCGTTTAATGTTTGCTCAGCCTCTGCAAGTGCTTGTTTGCCTTGTTCCAGTTGTGCTTCTCCGGAAGCCAGTTCTTGTTTTTTGCTGTCCAGCAGTGCCTGTTGGCGGTCAAGTTCTGCTTTTCCTTGTTCTAATTGTGCTTTGCTTTGCTCTAATTGTACAGCAGCATCGTTTAAGGCGGTTTCTGCTTGTTGGAACAGTGCAGGCATCATCATTTGAATCAATGCCAATTCAGTGTCTGTTATCAGAGGAGAAAGAGGTTTTCCCTGTGCAATTTCCTCTTCAGCCTTTTGAATGCGATTGTCGATTTCAGACTTTAAAGATTGCAACATTGTTATAATGTCAGCATTTCCTTGATTGTTTTGCAGCAAATGAATAAAGTCTGTTAAAGAAGCAGATGCCATTCGGGCAAACTCCAACTGTTTTTCCGGATTTTTTAATTCACCGCTTGCAACAAGAGATTCGTAGTCCTGTTTGATTTGGGTAAGCTGTGAAGATGCTTGCCCAAGCATTTGTTCTGCTTGCTCCAGTTGAGCTTTTCCGTCATAATATTGATTCCATGCATCCTGCAATTGACGTTCGCCGTCTGCAATTTGCGCTTTTCCGTCGTTGATGGTCTGTTCGGATTGTGCAAGTTGTTCTTTTGACTGAGCAAGTGCGCTCCAACCGGAATCTAACTGTTGTTTTGCGGAGTTTAATTGGAATTCAGCCGATGCAAAACCTGCCGCGGCAGTTGCATCTCCGATTTCCAGTTGTTTTTCTCCTTCTTCTAATTCTGATTGCCCTTGTTCCAGTTGTACTCTACCGTCTTCCAACTGTTGTTTGGCATCGTTTAACTGTGTTTGAGCTTCCTTTTGGCCTTCTTCGTAATCGGATTTTGCTTGTGCCAGCTCTTCGCGTGCATCCTTTAATGTGGTTTGTTCAAAGTTTTGTACGCGTTCGCTACCCAGTTCATCCAGCTGCGTTTCGATTTCTTTCATTGCATTTTTGTATTCATCACTGAAAGCGGAAATACCTTCTTTGCTCATATCAGTCTGAACATATACTTCTGTATAGGACTCGTATGCAAAGTTTTCCTGGGGAATCATGAAAAAGCAATAAATGGTACCGTCTCCAACCGTGCTTTGTCCACGGTCTGCTGTAATAAACATAGGAGACTCCACAATACCTACCACTGTATAAGTATCGCGGTTTAGTATTTCTGAAAGCGGTTGTTCGCCGACAGTGGGGGCAAACTGTACAGTACTGCCTATGGTAATGGATTCATTTACAGCCTGCGAATGGTCTACCACACATTCATTGGCAGCTTGAGGCATTCTGCCTTCAATAACAACGGGTTTGTTCAATTCTGTATAAGAGGAATCATCAGGTTGAATGCCCATCACTTTTACAGTTGCATTTTTATTTTCCTGCTGTAAGATGACATCCGCAGAATACGAGGGCATAATTTCCGCAATATGCTCCATATCCGCAATGGCTTGTAAATCTTCATCATCAAATCCCACAGTGGATTGCAGTTTAAAATCCATTAAATCGTGCGTTTGAAAATAATCATCTGCTGTTTTCAGCATACTGGGGCTGGCACATTTAATACCAACAAAAAAGCCTACACCAAGCGCTATGATAATTAAAATAGAGATAAAGCGGTTAATGGAATGTCTAATTTCACGAAGGGTATCCTTCCAAAGAGCTCCGCCCATAAAATGCTCCCCCTTTCTTTGGGGCAGTATTAAGTGTATTTACCACTCAATTTGCTCAATCGGAACCGGATTTTCGTTATAAACATTACTGATTACTTTGCTGTTTTTCATAGTAATAATTCGGTTAGCCATTGGTGTAATGGCATGGTTATGAGTGATTAGAATAACGGTCATACCATCGCGATAACAAGTATCCTGCAAAAGTTTTAAAATGGTTTTACCGGTATTGTCATCCAAAGCGCCGGTTGGCTCGTCGCATAAAAGAAGCTTTGGATTTTTTGCAAGGGCACGGGCAATGGAAACACGCTGCTGTTCACCGCCGGATAATTGTGACGGAAAATTGTTCATGCGGTCTTTTAAGCCAACATTGGTCAATACGGTTTCTACGTCTAATGGGTCCTTACAAATTTGGCAAGCCAGTTCAACATTTTCTTTTGCAGTTAGATTTGGTACCAAATTATAAAATTGGAATACAAAGCCGATATCATAGCGGCGATATGTAGTCAGTTCGCGTTCTTTCATATCGCTGATTTTTTTTCCGTCTACATAAATTGTGCCTTCATCACAATGGTCCATACCTCCCAGAATATTGAGTACGGTAGATTTTCCGGCGCCGCTGGAGCCTACAATGACAGCAAACTCACCCTTATTTACTGCAAATGAAACATCGTCGTTTGCGGTGATTGTGACTTCACCCATCTTATAACGTTTATATACATGGTCAAATTCAACAAAAGCAGGCATTCTTTCACCACCAAAAATTATTTATTATATAATAAATATTATAACAAATTTTTTGCAATTTGTCATGAATAAAGTATGAGAAAATACCAAATATTTAAGATGAAAAATCTGTTGACAGACATGCAAAAAAAAGGTATAATAATTATCGTTGCAAATCAATATCTGGCCTAGTAGTTCAGTTGGTTAGAACGCCAGCCTGTCACGCTGGAGGTCGACGGTTCGAGCCCGTTCTAGGTCGCCATATGCCCCTGTAGCTCAGTTGGTAGAGCAGAGGACTGAAAATCCTCGTGTCGGTGGTTCGATTCCGCCCGGGGGCACCATGTGTGCGGATGTAGCTCATCTGGTAGAGCGCCACCTTGCCAAGGTGGAGGTAGCGAGTTCGAGC
>UQNI01000089.1 GCA_900542375.1 uncultured Oscillospiraceae bacterium
GACAGAAAAGCAGGCATTAATGTTAAAGGAAGCCGGACTCGACCGCATCAACCATAACTTGAACAGCAGCCGTGCTTATTATCACAACATCTGTTCCACTCACACATTTGAACAGCGTGTTGCTAATATAAAAATGCTTCAGGGGCTTGGTTTTGAAATCTGCAGCGGCGGCATTATTGGTATGGGCGAAAGCAAAGAAGACGTGGTAGATATGTTACTGGAGCTTCGCGAGATCCGACCGGAGGCACTTCCGATTAACTTCCTTCTTCCAATTCCGGGAACACCTTTAGAGCACGCAGATATGTCCGCTCTCACAACAGCTTACTGCATGAAAGTCCTCTGTCTTGCAAGACTTTTAGTTCCACAGTCCGATATCCGCTGTGCCGCAGGACGTGAGATTTATTTTAAAGGAGAAGAAAAAAATCTGCTCCGCGTCGTTGATTCCATATTTGCCTCAGGATATCTTACCGCTGGCGGACAGGGAATCAAAGATACAATCCAGGCAATTGAAGACGCCGGATTCACTTATGAGATTGAGTCCGCTTAATAAGTTTAACGTCTTTGCACATCATTAAATAATAAGGAGAGTTTTACTATGACACATGACAATACAAATACACAGACATTTCGAAAAACAAGTACTTACGCTATGGTCGTAACCGCACTTATGGCAGCTGTGACCTGCATTCTCGCACCATTATCTGTTCCAATTGGTCCGGTGCCAATTTCACTTACTAACTTTGCGATCTACCTGTCTCTCTATCTGTTAGACTGGAAAAAGGGAACTTTGAGTTACCTGATCTACCTGTTGCTCGGATTGGTAGGGCTTCCGGTATTCTCCGGATTCACAGGCGGACTGGCTAAACTGGCAGGTCCGACCGGCGGATACATCATCGGATTTATTCCAATGGCAATCATCGCAGGTATTGTCATTGACAAATTCACTAACCGTGGAATCCAGATCCTCGGAATGATCGTCGGAACTGCAATCTGCTACGCATTTGGAACAGCATGGTTCTGCCTCCAGGCCGGATATACGGTAGGCGCAGCACTTGCAGTCTGTGTCATTCCTTTCATTCCTGCGGATCTGTGCAAAATGGTCATTGCAATGATCATCGGACCGATGGTTCGTAAAAGACTTGGAACTGTAGCGCAGCAATAAATAAGTCAGAAAAGGGCACTTACTTCCAGAAATTCTGAAAGCAAGTGCTCTTTCAGCTTTTCTCATATTTTTTGCAAACAGCAGTTTCAAATGAAACCACATTTTGCAAGAATTGCTGTAATTCCCGCAAAAAAAGCCGATCCTATTGCATATAAAATCCACATATGCACTCTCCTCTGTATCATACCTGAAATGTATGATAATTCCTCTCAACCATTTCCCTCGCAACTTATTTTTTTTATCTCTTTTCTTTGCCATATTGTTATTTATGCCTTCATCCTTCTTGACCAGCTCTTTATAGCGAATGGCATACATAGAATACCAATCAAGACAGGAATAGTAATAAGTAGATATGGTGACCAGATAAGCTTCCCAAAAATACGAAAAGTATTAGTTCTGAAAATATCTGTTGAACTTCCTACCAATGGTATTAAATCCAATGCTTTTTGCATCCCATAAGGAAGATATTCTGCAATCATCATTGGTCCATATACAACAGCCAGACTAAGCAGTAAGGTAAGTACATTATTTTTTACAGCCGCTGATATAAACATAACAATTCCGGCAAAACCTATTGCTCCAAGCAGTACAAAAGCATATTCATAAATTTCTGCCTGCAGCATATTCATAGGTGCAACAGCAATCAGCTTGATATTCTGAATCGGCATATTCCATCCGGCAGTTCCCATAAAAAACAACTGTGATATAACACTTGAAACAGCAAGTAATGCAAATAACTCCACTGTAAACGCTAAACCAGTAAGAATTTTGGCAAGAGCGATTTTCCCCCAACCATTTCGAGTCGTCAATACTAATGCGCTTGTATTATCATGCCATTCGCCAGCAAATAAAGAGGATAAAACAATACCGAGAAACAAAGCCATCACAACTCCCAAATCCGCAACCGTACTACCAAGAAGCGTTGACCATCCTTCTACCCACTCATAATGAAATGGTTTTTCTACCTTTCTCTCTATCTGATGTAAAAACTCTTTTTCAGCTCCTACCTGACCACTGACCTCCAAAAACTCATCAAGCACCTGCTGTCTTCTTTCATAGAAGCCTGTTAACTTATCCGGATCAACATAGCTTATCATCGTTTTATAATTACTGGTATCTCGAAGCTCCGGATACAATGTTCCGAGCCAACTATTAACTATCTGCCAGTCTGTCTTTTCCAATTCTTCCTCCATACCGTCAGCTTCCATTTGCTGATAATCACTTACTATTTGCTGCAAGGTTTCATCCGTCAATTCTCCACCAAATGAAAGTGCATATTCCTGACTATCCTTTATTACTGTATATCCATCAAAATTATTGCCAAAAGCACTTGTATAGTCATCTGAACTGCCAAAACCGAACCATTGAAACGAAAGTATGCTTCCAAAAATTACACAATAAACAAAACACAACAACACACATATTTTAACAATTTTCTTTCGCCATAACTTTTTATGCTCTAACCAAAATAGTTCCATTCTATTTCACTCCTTCCTCTGTAGGAAAATAAAATAAATAAAGATCTTCCAATGTAGCTTCACAAGGAACCGCTCGCTCACTAGGCATATTGTCTGAAATAATACGCAATATAATTTCTTTTCCTTCGTGCCGTAAATTAGCAACCGTTGTTTTTGTCTGCCATTGTCTAGCTTCTTGTGGAGAAGCAGAAATCTCCCAAACCTTACCATTTGCCTTGTGAATCAACTCAGGAACCGTACCCTGCAATACAAATTTTCCTTTTTTCATCAATAGCACTTCATCTGCTATTGCTTCTATATCCGATACAATATGTGTGGAAAGAATTACAATTTTATCGCCTGCATACTCTGAGAGCAGATTACGAAAACGGACACGCTCTTTCGGATCAAGTCCTGCAGTCGGCTCATCCAAAATCAAAATTTTCGGATTATTAAGTAACGCCTGTGCAATTCCTACTCTTTGTTTCATACCACCGGAAAAAGTTTTTACTTTTTTGTTTGCCACATGGCTTAAATCAACTACTTCCAACAATTCAGTCACACGTTTTTTTGCAACATTCTTCGGTATTCCTTTCAGTGCTGCAATATACATTAAGAACTCCACCGCAGTATAATTTGGATAATATCCAAAATCCTGTGGTAAATAACCCAACACATTCCGGTAATCTGCCCCCATCGAAGTTACTTCTTTTCCATCCAGCAATACCTCCCCTGAGGTTGACTCCAAAATAGCACATAGCATACGCATCAATGTTGTTTTACCTGCACCGTTAGCCCCCAAAAGACCATATACTCCCGGCTTTAAGGTTGCACTAACACAATCTACCGCTATTTTCCTGCCATACTGTTTTGTTAAACGATCAAGCGACAATTCCATACATTTTTCCTTCCTTTCTCATCTCTGCAATATAATGAATTTCATTTATAAAGAACATAGCAAAAATCAAAAATGTAACAATCCACACCCCCACTGCTGATGTTTCATATAACCATGGCAATATTCTTGCTGACATCCCCCAACAAATGCAGGAACCCAGCATTACAATCGCACATATCTGTAAACTCTGTTTCTTTTGCAAACGGATCAAACGTAGCAACGCAACCATACACACTAAGTACGGAACCAGGCAGTATAGGACCATCTGTCCAATCTCTTTATAAGAATTTTGCAAATAAACTTCCATACACAAAAGAATTGTTATACACACCAAATTAGCTGCCCCAGCCAAAACCAGCTTTGCTAACGTGATTTGGGCACCAGAAGCTCTTGTTACCGCTTCAATCTCGCTCATTCCATAATACTGGCTTTTAAAAATTGCTGGCATGATAGCCAATACAAACAGCGGCATAAAAATTGGTATATTCTTTGGCACGTCTGCAATGCTGGCAATTGTTAAACAAACTATAAATAACGTTACTGCCTGCAAACCAAATATTGGAATACCTTCAAAGCGAAATACATCTGAAAGATAGTGAAAGAAACCTGTCCTCGGTTCTGCCCTAGTCACTTCCTGTTCTCGTACAATTTCAGTGCAAAGCTTAATCGTTTCCTCTAATCTTTTAGGCTGTACTTCCTCTCCTAAAGATTGCTGTAAATAGCCCTTCAAATTTTTATCTTTCATTTTCCTGCTCCTTTCTCATAATTTTTAAAGCATTACGAACCCTGCTTTGTGCTGTTCGCATATTGCATCCCATCACTTTTGCAATCTCTCCAAAACTAAGTTGTTCTCCAAAGCGTAGAATGACTGCTTCCCTTTGTTCTGATGATAAAAAATTCAAAAAATAGCTTATCTCTGCCCTATCCTCTAGCCGAACTATGTCGTTATACTCATGCACTATATTTTCTTCATCTTCTAATGGATAAAACTCAACCTTCCTACTTTCATCAATACATAAATGATTTGCAATCGTGTATAGATAAGCCTTAAATTTCTTTTTCCCTTTATATCCGGATAAATTCTTAAACAACTTCAAAAATGTTTCCTGAGTCAGGTCTTCTGCTTTTTCCAGATTAGAGCAATGCCACCTACAGTAACGTAAAATAGATGTATAATAGCGTTTTATCAATTCTTCTGCTGCATTTTCATTTCCAAGTAGAATCTGTTCCACTAATTCGTCATCACTCAACACGCATCAGACTCCTTTCCATTGAATATCTGTATATATATAATAACGGGTTATGCACTTAAAATGATTAAAAGATTCCTCATTTTTTCTTAAAACGAATTAAACTATTAAACCAATATTTTATCTCAACCCCTTTCAGAAATATCAAATAAATCAAACACTACCTTTTCCTCCGCTTAGAGGAATACTTCCCACACCACACAATCCTGCACAGAGTACCGATTGATCGTATGGCATCTGCTATTATTGAAGACTTCTGTCTCAGCAATCTCACGCTGAAGAGCATCTTACTGCTCTTGTGAAATTTCACCGTTCTGCAGCTGTTCGGTAGTATCACCGCCAATTTCGACAGTGATACCTTTGATTCTGTTTGCCATTGGCGTCTATCTCCTTAAAAAATTGCATAATAAAAGCCCGGATTTCTCCGAGCATAGAAAAAGTACCAACTCCATTAAGAGCCGATATTTTATTTCTAATATTTATTTTTAGAACTCATGAAGCTAACGCTGGAGCAAAAACTGGCTCACGGTGGTCATCCGGTGCTTCTGTCTACTCGCCGGAGGGGCTTTATCCCCCATTGTGCTGGATTATATTATGGATAGTGAGATTCCGAAACCATACCGTCATTTTATTGGAAGAGATAAAGAACTGGAAGAATTATATACCATGCTTGAGGAAGACCGTCACGTTTTTCTTTGCGGAATCGCCGGC
>UQNI01000090.1 GCA_900542375.1 uncultured Oscillospiraceae bacterium
TCCCTTCCATGCTTGTTACTCCGCTTAATCCGCTCCAGCCTTTTAGTTCGGTAATTTGGTCCTTTCTTCCCAATACGCTCCAGCCTCTTGAAAGACCGGATAAATCCTGCACTGTATTATTCAAATTCCAATTGTTTATGGAAACATTTGCTTTGAAATCGGTTCGGCTATCATACCATGGAACCTCCAATTTCTGGTCTGCATTTGTTAGAACTTCATCGACTGTGACCTCCCAGTTATCTGCCAGCAATGTAAACGGACCAGCGGGATATGTATTACCCCAAAAGACAGTAGTCAGATCAAATGCCCCGCCACTATTAGCCACTTTTTCATTGCATCCGTCTAAAATCCAGCCGGAAATATCTAATAATTCTAAAGAGGTACATTCATCAAAGGTAAAATAAAAGAACATCGTTTTAAAACCGGATTTAATATTCGGTATTCTAATTTCTTTGACATTGGTACAACCTGAAAAAGTACCATATAAACTATTCAATGAATGAATTTCTGTCCAACTGCTTAAATCTATCACTTCTAATTTTGTGCAGCTGGAAAACGCTTGCTGTAAACTCAATAAAGAAGGAACCCTCCAGCCGTCTAAACTAAATTCCTGCAAGTTTTCACAGCCATAAAACAACCATGGTAAATTGACAATTTTAGTAGGATTCCAACGTTCTAAATTTGCAGATTGCAGCTGTGTGCAATTGTAAAATACAGCAGAACCTTCCGTCACATTTGGCAGCACCCAAGATTCGATGCCTGTATCGGCCAGAGATATTAAATTTTTACAATTATAAAATGCATAACTGATATCTGAAAAATTTTTTGTATTGGTCTCACTCCAGTTTAAGCGTACATTACTTAAACTGGTACATCCCTGAAACAATCTGCTGATAGTTGTCACATTAGAGGTATCCCATGCGCTTAAATCAATATTGTCAATCGCAGAACAGTTTGTAAATAATCTGGATATATTTGTTACATTTTGCGTATTGAATTGTTCCATACCAAGCACTGTAGTTAAACCGGTACAACCGTAAAACAATGCATCCATAGTGGTAGTTTCAGATGTATCGAAATTCCCCGCAAAATCTATCTTTGTAAGGTTTGCATTCCAGCCTGTTCCTAATGTACTGGTATCCGAATTATATTGTGCAAATAAAGCTCGAATGTCAGAAGGAGCTTTTACTCCGCCTTCTGCACTTACATACATATCAAAACCTTGTTTATCATCCTCTACTAAATAAGCAATAACAGAACTTCCTTCTTCTGCAATATTACGAGCGTAGACAATGTCAGCTCTGTCTTTTACAGTCACTTTTCTGGAGTCCTCCGCAGATGCGTCGTCCATATAGTCTAATAATTCATCTCGAAAGGTAACAGAATGTACTTTGTCGCCTACAAGCTCTCCATTGATAAGAATATCACTAAAATCCAGCACTTGATTTAAACCGGCTGTTTCCATGATTTGATTACTTTTAGCAGGCGCCTTTTCAACTTGTCCCACTTCCAGAAATACCCCCGTTTGTCCCCAAACAGGTTTTAAAGTTATATTTTCATCGGGCATAGTAATGCTTTCACCAGCAGAATAACGTGTACCTGCATATGTGCCCTCCGTAACAATCCAGCCGCCAAAAGTGTAGCCTTCTTTTGAAATATCAGATGCGTCAGCAAGTGTTATAACAGTACCGGAAGCAGCAGATTGATTTGGAGGTACCGTTCCTGTTACATTATCGCCCAACTCATAACGAATGGTAAGGTCAGATTTATTTAAAACTACCTCAGGAAACGTGATACTTCCATTTTGATTTGTCTCATCAATCAGACCTGTATAATAGGTAGTAGTAAACGTCTGCTCATCAAATACACATTCCGGCCCCATTGTCTCCGGATTTAATCTTACTTTTAATTTTACCTGCAGTGTATCACCTGCATTAAAATCTCCTGTTTGAATGATAACACCTTTTTTATCCTGGTTAATCGTAGCTTCCGTGTTTCCATATACAAGCGTTACTTTAATTGGTTCTGCACTTACTTCTGTAATTTCTTCTATCATTGTTTGATTTTGTGAAAGGGTTAAATTCATTGTTCCTTCATGATGATCAAATAATGCTTTACTAAAAGATACCAATAATTCATTGGAATAGAATTCTTCCAATGCTTTTGCTTCATCAGCAAACTGATTCAACACATTGCTTACGGTTTTACTGTATTGATATGTAACCAAAGCACCGTTATCTCCCAATGCAGCGTCAAGTTCTGTTAATTTATCGCTAAGCTCGGCTTCTTTATTGACAGAAGAACCAAGTGCCCAAAAAATAACGGTTGGATGATTATTCATCTCTTTTACTTCTTGTATTGCTTCCAGCGCTTTATCTACCGCAGTTAACTCGTTTGCTTCTCCACCAATTTGAGTTAAAGAAGAATTTGCGTCATATTCTGCGGCTGTCTCTAACCAGTTCGTTTCGTTTGTTTGTTCGCCGCCATATGTAATAATTTTTACCGGATTGGAACCATAAGCATACACCATGTCACTGGATTTTCCGCTCCATCCTGCAATGACAGCTCCTGCTTCTTGTGTCGACTGCTTACCTGTATCGGACGCGTCTACCAAAAAGATAACATTTACCGGCTCTTTTGGTTCAGCATGGATGAGATAAGTAATTTCTGCTTCTGTACGTTCTTCGTTTAAATATTCTACAGCAACAGAACCTGTTTCTTCATTCCCTAAAGCTTTATTTGATGCTGCGCTTACTGTATCAATCCAATTGAGAGGTAATAAGGTAAGTATCAGTAGCATGCACAAACATACAAGGGGAATATGCCTGGATTTTTTATACATGTTCACTTTGTTACACACTCCTTTTCATACTTCAGGCTTAACCATGTAACATATATCATCATATTAATAT
The DNA here is from genome assembly GCA_900542375.1 of uncultured Oscillospiraceae bacterium. Taxonomy (GTDB): domain Bacteria; phylum Bacillota; class Clostridia; order Oscillospirales; family Acutalibacteraceae; genus UMGS1071. Next base: position 2,913 of record UQNI01000090.1, read on the forward strand.
TGCTGCAGGTTTCATTTATATCTTCTTAAACCGTATTCTATGGATTCTATACCAGTATTGTTCCAAATGAAATAATAAGCAGACATTAAGTAGACTTTTTATTATAGATATGATAAAATGTCGAAAAGGCTTAACTGCGTTAATTATTTTCTATTTTTTGGTAATAATCCAGTGTGAAAAAATGTCTACCTTTTTTTCCAAATAAAAGGACTTTTTCTGCGCATCATTTTTTGTTTTCACCACGTAATAAATGTAGCGCATATGCATCACTTTGACATATAAAATAGAACAATTTACAAATTTATACTAATCTGTTCATAATTCGGTCACACCTTATCAAGATAAAAAAGGTATACTATAGATGTAGTCAAGAGGCAATGTCACTTGCTCATTGATTTCCCCCACTTAATCAATGAAATAAATGCTAACAAAAAGGCAATACCGAATCGAAAGATTCGGCCTTTTTGTTTTTACCAAGCATAATTTTACTATCTAAAAAAACAGGCGCTTCGTTTTGAAGCGCCTGTTTTTTATTTTGCTACAATATTGACCAGTTTACCCGGTACATAAATTTCTTTTACAATTTGTTTGCCTGAAAGTTCTGCCGCTACTTTTAAATCTGCCTTTGCAGCTGCAATTGCACTTTCTGCATCAATATCTGCCGCAACTTCTAATCTGCAACGAATTTTTCCACATACTTGAACTGCAATTTCAATGGTTTTATCTACACATTTGCTTTCATCATATTCAGGCCAATGCTGCTGACAAACCATACCGTCGCCCAACTTTGAATGCTCCCATACTTCTTCGCAAATATGAGGTGCAAATAGATTTAACAATATGGTAAATAATCTGAATTCGCCTTTGGTGACAGAACCTATATCATAAATATCATTTAACAAAGCCATTAATGTTGCAATTGCTGTGTTGAATTTTAAAGCTTCAATATCTTCACCAATCTTTTTGATGGCTCTATGGAAGGAAGCTTCCAATTTAGGACTGAGCGCTTCCTCTGATGTCATGATTTCTTGCAAATTCCAAAAGCGTTCCAGAAAACGTCTGCAGCCTTTGATACTTGCAGTGCTCCAAGGAGCTGCTTTTTCAAAGTCACCAATGAACATTTCATATAAACGCATGGTATCTGCACCGTATTCATGTATGATATCATCCGGATTGACTACATTGCCACGAGATTTACTCATTTTTTCGCCGTTTTCACCTAAAATCATACCATGACTGGTACGTTTGGCATACGGCTCTTTGGTTGGCGCAATTCCAATATCATAGAGGAATTTATTCCAGAAACGGCTGTATAGCAGGTGCAAAGTGGTATGTTCCATGCCACCGTTGTACCAATCAACCGGAGCCCAATATTTTAAAGCTTCTGCGCTTGCCAAGGCGTTATTGTTATGCGGGTCCATATAACGAAGGAAATACCAGGAAGAACCGGCCCATTGAGGCATGGTATCTGTTTCACGCTTTGCAGGACCACCGCATTTTGGACAAGTAGTATTGACCCAATCCGTCATTTTGGCAAGCGGAGATTCTCCGTTGTCTGTTGGTTCGTAAGAATCTACATCAGGCAATTCCAATGGTAATTGCTCCTGAGGAACCGCAACTTGTCCGCATTTATCGCAATGTACAATCGGAATTGGTTCACCCCAATAACGCTGCCGTGAGAATACCCAGTCGCGCAGTTTAAAGTTTACCTTTGTACGTCCAATGCCTTTTTCTTCTAAGTATGCTGTAATCTTTTTCTTTGCTTCCTCAACGGTTAAGCCGTTTAAAATATCTGAATTCACCATGGTACCGTTTTGATTTTCAGTAAATGGTTCTTTTTGTACGTCGCCGCCTGCTACAACTTCAACAATTGGAAGATTGAATTTTTTTGCAAATTCCCAGTCACGCGCGTCATGACCCGGAACAGCCATAATGGCGCCTGTACCATAAGAAACTAAAACGTAATCGGAAACAAAAATCGGAATTTCTTTTTGTGTCAAGGGATTGATACCTTTTACACCCTTTAATTCCACACCCGTTTTTTCTTTGGCAACCTCTGTACGTTCAAAATCAGATTTTTTTGCAGCTGCTTCCTGATAATCACGGATTTCATCCATGTTGGAAAGTTTATCTTTCCAAGTTTCAATCAAGGGATGCTCCGGAGAGATAACCATATATGTAACGCCATACATCGTATCCGGACGGGTGGTATAAATCTCTACTGTGTCGCCTGCTGTGGTAGCAAATTTGGCTTGTACACCTGTGGAACGGCCAATCCAGTTTCTTTGCTGTGCTTTTACACGTTCCGGATAGTCTACCAAATCCAAATCATCAATCAAACGTTGTGCATATTCTGTAATTTTCAGCAT
>UQNI01000091.1 GCA_900542375.1 uncultured Oscillospiraceae bacterium
AAGAAATGCAGATGTGGTCGTACTGGCGTCTTATGCACCATTATTTGCCAGACTTGGATTTACACAGTGGGCGCCGGATATGATCTGGTTTGACGGAGAAACATCGTACGCAACGCCGAATTATTATGTGCAAAAGATGTTTTCATGCATGAAAGGGACATCGGTGTTAGATACTCTTGGGGAAGAAAAGAAAACACAGATGGAGCAGGTCTATTATAATCCGGTAAGAGATGATGCGACAGGCGCAGTTTATTGCAAAATCGTGAATGCGTCGGAGAAGGAAAAACAGCTTACCATTTGTGATGAGACTGGAAAACCGTATCAGGTTGAGCGTGTATGGCTGTTGGGCGGAATGGAAAAAGAAGCTTTTAATTCCCTGGAGAAGCCGGATCGGGTGGCAATCCGGGAGATGGAACAGAAAGCCGGGGAAGAAAGAGGGGTAATAACCCTCGAAAAGAACACATTTGCAGTGTTACAGCTGATAGCGCCGGTGCCTGAGATATCTTTATGTTAAGAATAAAACCGCTGGATGGCGAGTACATCGCTGCCCAGCGGTTTTTTGTCAGTCACATTCATTCTGTGTTTCACAGAAATTCTGATAAGGAAAACGGATCAGAATTTTATTTTCGTAAAAAGGAATGGAAGAAAATGTAATGTCTGTTTTTCCGTAAAAGGAGTTGAGACGATGGTAAATATTGTGAAGTCCGACATGATGTCTGCCGTCTGCATCTGTCCCTGAACCATACATGATTTCTTTGGCGTGCTCTATATCTATGCCGGCACCGTTGTCTGTGATGGCGATACTTAAGGTGTCAGGCTCTCTCCAGATGGAAATATCGATCATGGGAGCAATCGGGAAATAGACACTGCTGTCGATGGAAAAACCGTGCTTTAAGGCATTTTCAACCAGAGGCTGTAAAATGGATTTTAAAATCCACCCATACCTCCCATGCCACCCATTCCCGGTGGCATCATAGGACGGCGTTTGCCTTTTTTGCCGCGCATTTGACGCATCAACTTCTGTGTTGTTTCAAATTGTTTGAGCAAACGGTTGACATCTTCTACTTTCATACCGCTGCCGGCAGCAATTCTGCGTTTGCGGGAAGGATTGATGATGTCCGGTTTTTGGCGTTCTTTCTCGGTCATGGAAAGAATGATTGCCTCCATACGGTCCATTTGACGGTCGTCCACATCAACATCTTTCAGTTGTTTGTCCATACCCGGCAATTTTGAAATCACGGATTTCAAAGGACCCATTTTTCTCACTTGGGCAAACTGATTCAATAAGTCATTCAAATCAAATTTATTTTGCAAAATCTTCTGTGCAGCTTCTTCCGCTGCTTTTTCATCAATCTTGCTTTGTGCGTCCTCAATCAAGGTAAGCACGTCGCCCATGCCCAAAATACGGGAAGCCATACGGTCCGGATGGAAAACTTCCAAGTTATCCAGCTTTTCACCTACGCCAACAAATTTAATTGGTTTTCCTGTTACGGCACGGATAGAAAGTGCAGCACCGCCGCGGGTATCACCGTCTAATTTGGTTAAGATAACACCGTTGATTTCCAATAATTCATCAAAGGTTTTGGCAACGTTAACTGCTTCCTGACCAGTCATAGAGTCTACCACAAGCAGAATCTCATGGGGACCGATTTTTTCTTTGATTTCACGCAGTTCGTTCATCAGCTCTTCGTCAATCTGCAAACGACCTGCGGTATCGATAATCATAATATCATGTCCGTAGTCTCTGGCGTAACGAATTGCCTCTTCACAAGTCTTTACAGGTGCTTGATTGCCTTTTTCAAATACGGGAACACCTGCCTGTTCACCAACCACCTGCAGCTGTTTGATAGCCGCAGGACGATAAATATCGCAGGCTACCAGCATTGGACGGTTGCCTTTGCTTTTAAAATGCTTTGCCAGTTTTGCCGCATGGGTAGTTTTACCTGCACCCTGTAAACCAACCATCATAATAATGGTAGGAGGTTTTGGCGGTGTGGCAATTCTTGCTTCCTCACCGCCCATTAAATTGGTAAGTTCTTCGTCTACGATTTTAACTACCATTTGACCCGGTGTCAGGCTTTCCATAACTTGAGTGCCAATAGCACGTTCTGTTACGGTATTGGTGAAATCTTTTGCTACTTTATAGTTAACGTCCGCTTCCAGTAAAGCCAAACGCACTTCGCGCATTGCTTCTCGAACGTCCGCTTCCGTTAATTTACCTTTTGACTTTAATCGTTTAAACGAATTGGCCAGTTTGTCTGCAAGTCCTTCAAACGCCACTTATTTCACCCTTTCTGTAGATTTCTTAATCGCGCAGATGCTCTGCCAGCTGCATAATATTGTTTGCGCAGGTATTAATTTTTTCTGCGCCGTCATGTTGTTGATTATAGTCCCGAATTTCCGCAGCCTCAAGCAGAATTTGCTCCAATCCTGTCTGCACTTGCTGAAATCGTTTCGCCAGACCAAGACGCTCCTCCAATTCCAAAAGCTGTCCTTCCGCACGTTTAATGGAATCTCGTACTCCCTGGCGGGTGATGCCCTCATTATCTGCAATTTCAGCCAATGAAAGGTCATCATTATAATAATATTCAATCATAATCCGCTGTTTTTCCGTCAGCATACTGCCATAGAAATCCAACAGAAATGAAATTTCTAAATTTTTAGCCACAACAGAGAACCTCCTGTCATGTGTAAAGCTAAAACACTTTACAGATACGCATTATATAATAAATGCTAACCAATGTCAATGCAAAAAGAAAAATTTAACGAAAAACCTTATCCATTTTTATTGCAATGGATAAGGTTTCAAATCATCTATTCATTCTGTTATAAGTTACTGTGTAACAACCTCTCCACTCCAGTCATTGATACCCCCAAACTCAACAATATTGGTATATCCTAAATTCACCAACTTTTCAGAAGCTTGTTTGCTCCTGTTTCCGCTTCTGCAATAAACCAGAATCAATTGTTCTTTATCGGGTAACTGCTGTATCGCTCCAGACGCAATTGTTTCGTTTGGTATGTTAACAGCACCAGGAATATGTCCGCTTGCATACTCCTGCTCTGTTCTGACATCTAAAACGATATAATCCGTTTCTGACTGCATCATCTTTGCTGCTTCCTCTGCAGTAATCTGCTGATAAGTATTGGAATTGGACGCTGTATTCGAACGATTTGTTGAATTGGAGCAACCAGTTAACCCAAAGATAGAAAACAGTATTACAAACATAAAAGTAAACGGAACAACTGGTTTCAATCTCTTAGCACTTGATTTTTTCATAACATATTCTCCATTATTATTTTAACTCAACAATGGTAACGCCGCTTTCGCCTTCTCCAAACAAGCCCAAACGCTAGCTCTTCACTGATGGGTGTTTTTTCAAATGCTGCTGCACTGCCGCACGCAGCACACCTGTTCCTTTACCATGAATAATACTTAATTGATGCACTCCTGCCATTACAGCGGCATCAATAAAATTGTCCACGTCCAACAAAGCTTCCATTGCGGTTTGCCCACGAATATCCAACTCACGAACTACCTTGGCATGAGCTCTGTCCGTCCTCGCACCTCTTCTGGAAATAGGCTGAGGTGTTTTCACTTTTTCTTGTTGCATCAAACGCAAATTGGAAAGAGGAACACGCGTTTTCATAATACCTGCCTGTACTTCTACTTGGTCTGAATTTTTAGGTAAACCAATGACCGTTGCCTGTTTGTCGATATCAAAGATTAAAACGGTATCTCCAATTTTTAAAGGACGAGGTAACACATAATCTTCTTTTTCTTTTTTGTGAACCGGGTCTGCCATATCCTCCAGAGAGCGGATACCTTGATTTAATTTTGCCTTTTGTTCCGGGGTCAAACTTTTTTGCTTGCGCAGCTGGTCCATCTCTTCCGTTAATGCATCAATTTGCGCACGAGTGCGAGCAACCAAATTAGAAGCTTGACGACGCGCAATTTCAATTTCCTTTGCCGCATTGGCTTCTATTCTTTTCTTTTGCTCTTGAGCAGATTCATTCAGCTTTACCGCCTGCAACCGCAATGCTTCTGCTTGTGCTTTTTCTTCTTCTAATTTCTGACGTGTTTCTTCTAAACTGCGTACAACATCTTCAAATTTTGTATTTTCTGCGGATACCAGTTCTTTTGCGCGCTGAATAATCGAATCTTCGATGCCCAAACGTTTGGAAATTGCAAATGCATTGGAACGTCCCGGCACCCCAATCAACAAACGATACGTAGGACGAAGGGTTTGTACATCGAATTCGCAGCAGGCATTTTCTACTCCTGAGGTGCTGAGCGCATAGACCTTCAGCTCGCTGTAATGGGTAGTAGCCATGGTGCGGCACTTCATATTGTGCAGGAAGGTCAGAATGGAAATGGCCAGGGCGGCGCCTTCGGTTGGATCTGTACCGGCACAGAGCTCGTCAAAGAGACAAAGAGAGCGGCTGTCTGCCTTTCCCAGAATATGGACAATATTTGTCATATGGGCAGAGAAGGTACTGAGGCTCTGTTCAATGCTCTGCTCATCGCCAATGTCTGCAAATACTTCTTCAAAAACAGACAGCTCAGAGCCGTCAAAGGCTGGAATATGAAGACCTGCCTGTCCCATAAGGGTAAAAAGGCCGACTGTTTTTAAGGAAACCGTCTTACCGCCGGTGTTGGGACCTGTTACAATCAGCTGATCGAAATCATTTCCCAGCCACAGAGTAATGGGCACTACCTTCTGCGGATCCAGAAGGGGATGGCGGCGGTCCTTAATGTGGATACGCCCCTGGGTGTTAAAATGGGGCTGACTGCATTTGTAATGGCGGGAAAGAGCTGCTTTTGCAAAAATAAAGTCGAGCTGTGTGAGAAGCTCCAGATCCAGAGCCAGTACTTCGGTATAGGGCGCCAGTTCGTTGCTCAGGGAAGCCAGAACAGCCTCAATTTCCTTTTGTTCCTGGATTTCCAGGGTACGCAGCTCATTATTTAACTGGATCACTGCCATGGGCTCGATAAAAAGGGTAGATCCTGTGGCCGACTGATCATGTACCATGCCGTTGACCTGACTCTTGTATTCAGACTTAACCGGCAGACAGTATCTTCCGTCCCGCATGGTAATCACTGCATCCTGCAGATAGGTGCGGCTGGAGTTGAGAATGCTGTTCAGCTGAGTGTGAATCCGGTCATTGATGCCTCGC
>UQNI01000092.1 GCA_900542375.1 uncultured Oscillospiraceae bacterium
CCGCATATACATTGAGAAAAGGAATAATGTAAGCGGCTTCTGGTGCTTTCTCCGCCAAATCCGCTAAGGATTGAAAAGTTGCCGGTTCAACATTTTCTTGCAGCAATATTTTTCCGTTCTCGTCTATGGCAGCCAGCTGCCGGATATATCCAATCCATTCTCCAAGCCCGCCATTTGATACGGTATCTGCCAAAATGGTGTAATCGTTACCTTTATAGGAAAAACGTGTTACATTTTCCGTATTCAAATAGCATTGTTCCTTGCCACTGGAATATTCTTCGATTCTGTCCTGTAAAGTACAGCCTGCAAGAGAAAAGCATAAAACAAAAGCAAACAAAAAGACGATAACCATTTTTCTATTTTTATTCATAATTTTTCCGTCCTTCCCAATGAGAAAACCATAATAAGGTCAGCAACAAGCCACCTGTCGTTAATGCTGCAATCCATATTTTTTCCGTTCCATAGTTAAAAATTTGTCGGCTCAAAATATCCTGTACCCAATTCATAGACCATGCAAAGGGGATATACCGGGCTACACCTTTCAGCTCAATATTGCTATATAAGATACATTGCAGACTTTCAAACACGCCCCAAAACAGGGATAACCCTAATCCAAATTTGAAGCTAAGGAACAGGTGCAAGATGTATATTATAAAATTACAAAAGGCCATCCCGGCGGCGGCTCCAATGAGCATTCCGAGCTGCACTGTATCAGCCATTCCCAAAAGATGTATGCCAATCACAAATAACAGGAACAGAAAGAACAATGCAAATACCCCCGAACCATAAAGATAAGTTAATTTTGCAAGCATATTTTTGTGTCTGTTTGGTACAGCAAGCAGCGTTTGGAAGTGTGAAGCCTTTTCTTCCAGTGTAACGTTCAGACCAACAATAACGCTTATCAACAACGGAAAAAACGTTGTCGTAATTTCCAATATCATTTTGAGCTTTTTACTGTCTGCGGTGCTGGCATACTGGGAATAGTAAGCAAGAAATAACAATGCCCCCATAACGGGTACACAAAAATGAATAGCCCCAAACGATGTATGCTTCGTTTTTTCCTGTTCAGAACGAAGCGCATAAATAAAACCCATTTCTGTCTACCTCCCTTTGGAAAAATCCTTTGCGTCGGCATAGGATAAAATAAGAAACAAGAGTATTGACAACAAAATGGAAATCATAATGGCTATAGAAAATCCACAATTCCCCGCATAAGTTCCGTTCATTTCAATTCCCATAAGTGGCTCTGCCAGTTTTGCTGCCCAACAATACGGTACAAACCACCATGCTATTGTATTTCCTAATGCGGTAGCAGTAGATAGGACAATCCCAAGTATTGTATTTAACACAATCGGCACAAACATTCCCGTTTTGCGTGCTAAGTACAGACACAAAGGGATTTGCCAGACAGACGCAAGGATAATTCCGATACTTCCTGTAATGCTGTGCAAAAGAGAATATACTGCCGTTGCCGGAGCAATGATATTACTGATAGAAATAAGCAATGCTAAAAATATCGCTGAAACAAGCAGTTTTCCGACTAAGATAATGCCCTTAGCAAATTCAAATCTCGAAAGGTTTACAGGCATAGAAAATACCGAATAGTATTTCCCTGCGTTTTCTTCTTTTCTGTGTGACAAAGAACACAAAATTGCGATTGCTCCCGGAAGCAGGAACGCATACCACCAGTAAAGTGTCATGTACTGATACCCGATATATCCACCCATAATCCATGCAAAAATAGCCGTAATTAGCGGAACAATGAAAATCAGTTTGTTCGATATTGTCCTCTTGAATTTCAAATGTTCTGATTTTAGATAGTCCATGCCTTAATCCTCCCTGTGATTGCTTTTTACAACGTCCATAAAAAGCTGTTCCAAATTTTCGTTTGCATTAAGTTTCCCCTCATAGCCTAAGACACCGCCCGCAATAATGCCGATGTGGTCAGCGGTCTGTTGTACCTCGGAGAGAATATGACTTGATAAAATAACGGTAATACCCTTTGCAGGAAAGGAACGGATAAGCTCTCTAAGTTCTTCAATTCCAATCGGGTCAAGCCCGTTGGTTGGTTCATCAAGTATGAGCAGCTTCGGGTTGTTTAGTAATGCAACTGCAATTCCAAGACGCTGTTTCATACCAAGAGAAAACTGTCCGGCTCTTTTCTTGCCTGTTTCCGTCAGCCGGACGATTTGCAGCACTTCGTCAATCCGCTTATCTGTCAGCCCTAAAATAGTAGTCCTTACTTTCAGATTTTCATAGGCGGTCAAATTTTCATAAAGCGGCGGCATTTCAATTAACGCTCCGATATGGTTTAAGTCGCTGCGTTTCCATGCGTGGCCGTCAAACTCAATACTCCCAGATGTGGGCCTCAAAATACCTGTTATCATTTTGAGTGTTGTAGATTTTCCGGCTCCGTTTGGTCCTAACAATCCATAGACGGAATTTCTTTCAATGTTCAGCGATATGTTATTTACGGCTGTCTGCCCGTTGAACGATTTGCAGAGATTTTTTGTTTTTAAAATCATATTCATATTTATAATCATCCTTTCTTTTTTTTCATAATATCAATCAATTTTGAAGATTTCATAAAGATATTCCATCTATGCAGCAAATGTACTTGATATAGGAGAATACTCTTCTATGAATTTTTTGTTTCATCACTTGAATAAACTTGTATTCTATTAAATAAAGAATACAAGACAAGACGCAAATTCTAATACTGAAAGCGTAAATTCTAATAGCCACCATCTTCTTGAACTGTCGTTCAAGAAGCATCGCTCGCTTAGCTCGCTCAATTCTAATATAACTACGCAAAAAAGCCTGCTGTCCGTGATAGACAACAGGCTCATAAGCCACAACATATTATGGGATTGGTATTAAGATTTTTAAGGTGAATTTCTCATTCTCGCATTTGATAGTCAGCTGCCCATCATATTTTTCTGCGGCTTTTCGCATATTAGAAATGCCGAAACCGTGAAGAAAATCATCACTTTTAGTAGTTCTCTGCTTTGTGTATTCTCTGTTTTGTAAACAACTATTTTCAATCAGTACGGAAAAGAAGTTTTGTACCCGTCCTGCTTTCACAAGTATCGCCCTCTGTTCTTCAGGAAGTTTTTCACTTGCTTCTATGGCGTTATCAAGTCCATTCCCGAAAATGGTACTAACATCCAAAGGCTCAATAAAATCTACACCATTAAGGTCTGCGGTAACAGATAATGCAATATGCTTTTCTCTTGCCGTTTCTGATTTTTCTTTCAAAATGATGTCAAGAATATCGTTCCCCGTATGCTCATAGTCCTCATACATTGCCACCTGCGATTGCAATTTTTCAACCATTTCTGCCGTTTCGGGAGAATTGATCTGCCGTTGCAAGACAAGCAGATGATTTTTCATATCGTGGTAAACGGAGCGTACCTTCTCCTCATCTTTGAGTTTTTCCTGATAGTAAGCAAACTGCTGTTGAAGCTGTGCAATCTGCATTTTGTCTTTCTGTTCCTGTTCGCGAAGAAACATCGTATTTTTAGAGTATAGAAAAACAATAAGAAAAATCAATATAAAAATTGTCAGACTGAAAAAAATAAGTATATGTGGTATTTTGCTTAAATTCAAGACATTATAAACGCTGAACATCAATGCAGCAAAACCTATCATAAAAACTGTTGATAAAACTGCACAATCATTTGCCTTGATTTTGTACTTAAAGTTTTTTAATACCTCATAAATGATAATCAGTGAAACAATACGAATAGCAATTGCAATAACATACACTTCCCAACGTAGAATATTTTGACAATCTATCACGACCAAAAGCATATTATTGAATATAAACTTCGAGACTGGATAGACAAATGCCTCCACTAAAAAAATACAACAGATAAACCAAATTTCTATAGCAATAACAGTTTGGTAAATGGACTCTTTGTAACTGACTTGCAATACTATGAAAGCCACGATAAAAATGATTGGCATTTTGAACGCACCAAGCCCCGAAAACCAAGTTAATATCCAAGTAACCATGAACATTATAATCGGCGGGATATATTTACATAATGATGTATGAAAGCGAGACTCCTTCAGTAAAATCCCACTGATAATATACAGACAAGCCATTTCTACTACTGTACTTAATATATCTAAGCATTGATAAACCCACATTTTATTGCACCTCCAACACTTCCGTTAGTGTGCCTATAAAATCCAAACAATAATAAAGTCCCATTACAGCATATCCCCCCAGAAGTCCGTCAGTTTCATCATAAAGTCCTTACGCTTCGGCTGGCTGATTGGAATACGCTCTCCTGTGGTCATCACAAGTTCCAAGCTCTCCACACTTTTCACATAAGCCATATTGACCACAAAGCTCTGATGCGGGCTGGCGAACTGCGGCTGTGCTAAGAGAAGGGCGGATACTTCTTTCATATTTTTGTAGATTATCTGCTGTTGCCCCTCAAAATGAAGCATAACATTTCTCTTTTCGGTTTCTGCATAGCAGAGATTTTTATACAGCACCTTATACTTTCCATTATCGTTCTGAAAGCTCATATATGGCTCGTCTTTTCCTTGATAACGGGCAAAATAGCGGTCAAGCTCCATTTTTAAGACGCTATATTTCACAGGCTTTAAGAAATAATTGACTGCACCGTACTCATAACCTCTCCATACATATTTCTTCAAAGAGGTTAAGAAAATAAGCCCAACGGTGCTGTCCATCTCGCGAATTTCCTCCGCTGTCTTTAAGCCGTTTAGCTTTTCCATCTTTATATCCATAAAAATCAGGTCATAATCTGACCTGTATTCCTGCAATAACTCGATGCCGTCGTGATAGATAAAAAAGCAAAACTCTTTATTCGTTTCAGCAGCATACATTATAAGATTTTCTTTCAGCTCATCAATGAGCGTTTCTTCATCATCACAAATCGCTATGTTAAACATTTCTGTACCTCTTGTTGTTATATATCCTCCGCCTGAATAGGCTTTTTTTACACTATGCAAATTGCTATATTATATCAAAATCTAAAGAATGAAGTCAATATTCACCCAATGACTTGTTTATGTAGAACATAAACAAATCTGCTGGCTTTTTAATTTTATCTGCAGATATATTCCCCTTAA
>UQNI01000093.1 GCA_900542375.1 uncultured Oscillospiraceae bacterium
AAGTTTTATTGTTGCGGGTTTATGCCGTATATTCAAACAGGACGGATACCGTGTAGCACCTTTTAAATCTCAAAACATGGCGCTGAACTCCTATATTACATCAGAAGGACTGGAAATGGGTCGCGCCCAGGTCATGCAATGCGAAGCGGCGGGAATTGCTCCGTCCGTGCTTATGAATCCTATCTTACTGAAACCCACCAATGATATTGGTTCCCAGGTAATTGTCAACGGTGAAGTAATAGGAAATATGAGCGCAAAAGATTATTTTTCTTATAAAAAACAATTAGTTCCTCATATTTTAGAAGCTTATCATACACTTGTAGCACAATATGACATCATTGTGATAGAAGGTGCAGGCAGTCCTGCGGAAATCAATTTAAAACAGGAAGATATCGTCAATATGGGTATGGCGGAACTGGTAAATGCTCCTGTACTTTTGGCCGGAGATATTGACCGCGGCGGCGTATTCGCTTCCCTTTACGGTACTGTTATGCTGTTGGAGAAACAGGAACGCCGCCGAATCAAAGGATTAATCATCAACAAATTTCGAGGGGACAAATCTATTTTAGAACCGGGACTGGACATGCTTACCAAATTGACCAATATTCCTGTTCTGGGTGTACTTCCCTATATGAATGTGGATATCGACGACGAGGACAGTCTAAGTGAACGCTTTCATTCCAAACAATCCGAGCACAGTTTATTGGATTTGGCAGTAATAAAACTACCACGCATTTCGAACTTTACAGATTTTCACCCGTTTGAATATCTTGAAGGCGTTTCTCTGCGTTACGTTACTTCTTCTGCACAATTGGGAAACCCCGACTGTATCTTTCTGCCTGGTACAAAAAATACCATGGCAGATTTAAAATGGCTGCGGGAAACTGGTTTGGAAGCCTGCTTGAAAAAACACGCTGCGTGCGGTAAACCTATCTTTGGAATTTGCGGGGGTTATCAAATGCTGGGACAATCTATCAGCGACCCTTACCATGTAGAAGAAGGTGGAGAAATCCGCGGCATGGAGCTATTGCCCATTACCACTATGTTTGACCAAAAGAAAACTCGTACACAAATAAGCGGTCGTTTTGAACAGGTGAACGGTATCTTTTCCAATCTTGCTCATTTACCTTTTCATGGATACGAGATTCACATGGGTAAAACACACAGTGCCCAGTTCGTTCTTCCCCTAACATTATTGAAAAATAGAAATGCAGATGGAGCACAAAAAGATAACATATACGGTACATATGTACACGGTATTTTTGATGATACTTCTGTTGTAAATGCAATCATACAAAGTTTGCTAAAAGCGAAAGGAATCAACGATAATACTATAAAAATAATAGATACAAAGAAATATAAAGAAACTCAATATAATATTCTTGCAGATACCATGAGACAGAATATGGATATGAAACAAATCTATGATATATTGGAGGGAACAATATGAAAGGCTGCACACATATTTACTTTGGAGACGGAAAAGGAAAAACTACCGCCGCTATGGGGCTTGCCATTCGTGCGGCAGGCAACGACAAAAAAGTGTTTATCATACAATTTTTAAAAGGCGGTCCTACAGGAGAATTAAAAATATTACTTCAGCAGCCGAATATTACCATATTACGCGGAAAACCCAATACACCATTTACATGGAATATGACAGAAGAACAAAAGAAAGAGATCACTGCATATCAAACACAGCAATTAAAACAAGCCATACTCCATGCACAAAACAGTCAATGCGATTTGCTGATTTTAGACGAAATTATGGCAAGCTATAATCTAGATTTGATTGACAAAGATATGCTAAAAGAATTCATTCTAAATAAACCGGAAGCTTTGGAATTGGTATTAACCGGCCGTGACCCTGCGGATTACATGATAGAAGCAGCCGACTACGTAACAGAAATGAAAAAAATAAAACATCCTTTTGATGCAGGCATTCCCGCACGTTTGGGAGTAGAATGGTAGGTGCTTTATGAATATTCAATTAGAACATATATCGCCCAATCAAATTGAACAACGCAGTTTTGAGATTATATCAGAAGAATTAGGCGATATGAGATTGGACCCTGAACAGGAGCCGATTATCAAACGCTGTATTCACACTTCTGCGGACTTTGATTATGCAAAAAATCTTGTGTTTTCTCCCAATGCAGTTCAATGCGCAAAAGAAGCATTAAAAAAAGGCGCCTGTATTGTAACAGACACCCAAATGGGAAAGTCAGGAATCAACAAAGCGGCACTGGCGAAACTTGGCTGCGACGTATTTTGTTTTATGTCCGATGAAGATGTTGCGAACACAGCAAAAGAGCAAGGTACGACCCGTGCTGTTGCCAGCATGGATAAAGCGGTGACCTTAAATCGTCCGACCATATTCGCAATCGGTAATGCGCCCACCGCGTTAATTCGTTTATACGAACTGATACAGCAGGGGTTACAGCCTGAATTCATCATTGGCGTACCTGTTGGATTTGTCAATGTAGTAGAATCCAAAGAGCTTATTTTAAGTACACAAGTGCCATACATTATAGCACAGGGACGAAAAGGCGGCAGCAATATTGCCGCCGCCATATGCAATGCATTATTGTATAGCATTACAGGAAGAGATTCCTAGTATTACTTTCCTTTTGCAGAACGAAACAGATGAAATTAGGTTTCATCTGTTTTTATTTTGCGCAATACCAGCAGGATAGTCACAACTGCTATGACAAAAATAAGCACCATAGGCCACAAATTTTGAAAACCAAAACCATAATCCAGCATCAATTGATAACCCCACGCAGCAGGAAATATCATTCCAATCCATCTTAACACATCCGGTAAAAAATCGATGGGAAACATAATTCCTGACAGCATAATAGAAGGTAAAAAGACCAATTGAGAAATCATAGTGACTTTTGCTTGCTTTTTCATCACCAAACCTAAAATACTGCCAACGCTCAGTGATATCATAATAAAAATAATCAACGATATAAAATAGAAAACAGATTGATTCGGCAGTTTTGCCCCAAATGCAAACGGAGCAATTGCGTATATCATAACAGACATGAGCAATAAGTGAATCATTGCAGAGAAAGTGGTTGTGAGCAATCCAAAATAGACAGGTATCCCGTTTGCTTTATAAACTTTTTTCATACCACTGCCATATATTTCTACCAAAGACGGCGGTAAACCAATTAATGCGCCCATGGATGCCCCCATCACTGTCATAGCGGGAACTAAGGTATCTTTTGATTCCGGCATGATAGAAGTAAAAATCCCTCCCATGATAGCGAAAAATAAAAGAGGAACCATATAGCAGGTAATCAGCAGCGTCTTGCTTCTTATGTCCAACTTCCACTGTAATGCAATTCCATATAGCAATGCTTTCATTTTCCATCTCCCTCTACAAATTGAATAAAGTGCTGCTCCAATGTTCCCCTGTCTATCTGAATATCCAGTATGGTAATACCTTTCTGACGGTACTCTTCCAATAGGGTGATTAGAGCATCCCCTATATTATCAACCACAAAGTTTTGGTCTCCTTGATTGGTTTTTATGAAAAGATGATAACGCTTTCCTATTTTTTCTGTCAGTTGTTCTACCGTGCCGCAAAAGGCAATCCTGCCTTCATGTAAAATAGCGATACGGTCGCACAAACTTTCCACTTCCGCCATATCGTGGCTGGCTAATACGATTGTCTTCCCCTGTTCTTTCAGCATTCGTATATGATGATGCAGTGAGATTTTTCCTTGCACATCTAATCCTGCTGTTGGTTCGTCCAAAAAAAGAATTTCAGGCTGGCCGACCAAAGCCAATGCAAGGTGCAATCTTCGTTTTTGTCCGGTGGACAATTCCGTATATTGTTTTTTTGATAATTGCTCAATACCGAGCGCCCCAATCATTTCATCATCTTTATCCGTTTGGTTCCATTTTGCGGCCAATTGAAGTGCTTCCATGGGTTTGATATGCGCAGGTAACGACGCTAACTGAAGTTGAATGCCTACTTTACCGTTTACGGTAATGTCGCCTTTGTCATATCTGCGCAATCCTTCAATGCATTCCAATGCTGTGGTTTTACCTGAACCGTTTACACCCAATAATCCAAAAATTTCTCCCTGCAAGATACAGCAAGAAATATCATGTAAGACAATATGATTCCCATAAGATTTTTGTAATCCGCAAATTTCAATTGCATGGCTCACGGCTGTCCCTCCTGAAACGGATTGATACCCAAATTCTTAAAATAAATCTCTAAAGCAGGCTCCATAAATGCATTTACATCCATTTGTTTTTTCTGCCATTGACCGTTTGGGTCCTCTACAGTTCCAACATCCATTAACTGGGGCAGCATACTCATATCTCCGTCTGTGAATTCCATAATCATTCCCCAAAATTCTTTTGCAATCTGCTGCCCTTTTTCACTTTCGGGAGGCACCTGTTCTTTTTGATACTGCAATACTTTATCTTGCAATTTTGTAAAGTGTTTGATAAATGTAAGCCCGCTTTCCTTATCAAAACGATTGCGTATATGGTCAAGCATTGTATCGTCAAAATGTTTGATGAGCCAATAAAAATCATTTTTCATTTGCAGGTTGACGATAATATCCGCATATTTTTTAAAATTGACCGATTGCATTTGAAGCACTTCTTCTTTCAGGGCTTCCAGCTCTTTTAAAGACTGAGATAAACATTCAATTTTATCTCTCACAACTGCCGCTTGTTCTGAGAGGACTCGCGCAACCTCATCCGGAGTATCAAGAGATATCAAACGATTTTTAATATCCCCCAATGAAAAACCCAAATGTTTTAAAGATAATATTTGGTGCAGCTGAATCATATCCTTATCCGTATAAAGTCGCCGTCCCCCCTCACTCTCTGCCGATGGCGTAAATAAACCTTCTTTGTCGTAATACTGCAAGGTGCGTACAGAAACGTTCATTTTCTTGGCAACTTCTCCTACTGTCATGTAACCCTGAGGAATCGCTTTGTTTTTCTTCATATTGAAATCACCTCTTTATTATAGTATAAAACATTACGCCGCGTCACAAGCAAGTACCTTATGGAAATATTTTGTGAAACTATATTTCCAATTCACATATCATAACTGTTTCAATAAAATA
>UQNI01000094.1 GCA_900542375.1 uncultured Oscillospiraceae bacterium
CAGCTTAACCTCCCCTGAAAGGTCGGTTAGCCACCAAACATTACCAACTAAAGAAAATTAATAAATATGGTCAAGTACAAACTAACAGTAGATGAACCGTGGGGTTTCAATCATAATGGTAGTAATATTCTTCATGGTATAGTAATAAAGCAACTTTCTCCTACATTTCTTCTTTTCAAATCTGATAGTTTTTTAGATTTTAATGGACAAAAAAGTTGTATTCTAATTTTGAAACCCAGATATGAAAAAGAATATTTTGATTTCTTTTTCATAATATCTTGAAGAAAAACGATTGTTATGGTATAGTTTAAACACATTACAAATTACATTGTGTTGTATAAACACACCAACAGAGAGTGCAAAAACTCTCTGTTTTTCTTATTGGATAATTGGGGGGAATTTTATGAAATTAATGTTCAAGTACATTATGAAAAATAGGCTGCTCATGACATTCAATATTATAGGGTTGTTTTGTTTTGCTCTGGTAGAACTCGGAATACCCACAGTGGTATCTAAAATTATTGATGATGGTATCGCAAAACAAGATATTGCCTATGTTTGGTGGATGGGACTTATTATTCTAATTTTGGCTCTTATAGGCAGTGCGGGAACTGTACTCCTGATTTATGCATCCTCAAAAATTTCAACCAATGCGGCCAGAGACATCCGCAATGATATTTTCTCAAAATCACAAACATTTTCTCATGCCGAATATGATAAATTTGGAATTTCGTCCATGATTATTCGAACTACCAACGATGTGTTTCAATTGCAACAGTTTATCAATTTGGTATTGCGTACAGCATTGTTAACGCCATTGATGATTGTTGCCAGCATTTCTATGACGCTATATACCAGTACGTCATTGTCAACGGTGGTTGGAATTGCTATTCCGATTATGCTGGTTGCAATTGTAATTATGGCTGCTTTTGTAAAGCCTATTTCTGAAAGACAGCAAATGTATTTGGATCGTTTGAATCAAGTATCCAGAGAAAATTTAACGGGTGTCCGTGTAATTCGTGCTTTTAGAAAAGAAGAATATGAAATAAATCGTTTTCACGAATCTAACAAAAATTTTACGAAAGAAACCAAGAAAATTTTTAAATTAATGTCGTTATCTCAGCCCAGTTTTGTGTTTTTACTGAATTTTGCTGTACTGGGTGTATTTATTGTATCCAGCAATTTAATCAATACAGGTTCTTTAGAAGTGGGGCAAATGGTCGCTTTTATGGACTATCAATTCCATACCATGTTTTCGTTTATGTTATTTGCATTGGTGTTTTCTTTATATCCAAGGGCACGTGTATCTGCCGCAAGAATTTCCGAATTATTGAAGGAAGAACCCTCTATTCATAACGAAGCAATTGATACAGAAATACATAGCGATAAGATTGGTACATTGGAGTTTGAGCATGTATCATTTACATATCAGCATACGAAAAAGCCGGTTTTACATGATATTACATTTTCAGCAAAACGGGGAGAGACCGTTGCAATCATCGGTAGCACCGGTTGCGGTAAAAGCACATTAATTCAATTAATTCCAAGATTTTATGATGTAACAGAAGGCAGCATTAAAATTGACGGTGTGGATGTTCGCAATTATGATTTGGAAACCTTGAGAAATAAAATAGGATTTATCCCGCAAAAAACAATTCTATTCTCCGGAACCATTGCGGACAATATGCGTTTTGGAAAACATGATGCTAACGAAAAAGAATTGATAGAAGCTGCAAAAGTGGCACAAGCGTATGATTTCATTATGGATAAGCCTGACCAGTTTGATGAAATGGTTTACGAAGGCGGAACCAATATGTCCGGTGGTCAAAAACAGCGTATGTCTATTGCTCGTGCAGTTATTCGAAATCCTGAAATTTATATTTTTGATGACAGCTTCTCTGCTTTGGATTTTAAAACAGATGCTTCTTTACGCGCACAACTAAAAGAAATTACAACCGATTCCATTGTGGTAATCGTAGCACAAAGAATCAGTTCTATTATGGATGCCAACAAAATTATTGTGCTGGATAATGGTGAAATTGTAGGATACGGCAACCATGCAGATTTGATTCAAACATGTCCTGTATATTTGGAAATTGCTGAATCTCAACTTACAAAGGAGGAATTGGCAAAATGGACCAAATAAAATCAAAAAAGCATGTATTTTCTAAATTATTTCCTTTTTTTAAACCATATTTAATTCCTCTGATTGGTGGTTTTGTGCTTATTTTCTTCGCGGCTGTATTTACAGCGGCGGCACCTATCACCGAAGGTTTAATTACCACCCAATTGACCAGCGATGCAAAAGATATAATTGCCCATGTTCCGGGAGCAGGCGTCAATTTTGAGTACATTACTTATGTTCTTTTTGTGTTGGCAGGTTTCTATATTGCCGCCGCCGCATGTTCTTATGCTTACAATTTCTGTTTGACCAATGCCATTCAAAACGCTATGTTTGATTTGCGCAATGCCATTGAAAAGAAACTGCAAAAACTTCCGGTATCCTATTTTGATAAACACGCTTACGGCGATATTTTAAGCCGTATTACCAATGATGTAGATACATTATCAAACGCTTTGCAGCAAAGTTTACCTCAAATTGTAAATGCCATTTTTGTCATTATATTTGCCTATACCATGATGTTTACAATTAACGTTTGGATGGCTTTGATTGCACTGATACTGATTCCGGGTACATTTTTCCTGTCTAGATTTATTATCAAAAAATCTCAAAGATTATTCCAAGCACAGCAAGATGCGTTGGGAAATTTAAACGGTACAGTACAAGAAAAATACACAGGTTTTTCTGAAATTAAATTATACGGGAAACAACAAGAAGCCATCCAAGAATTTCGTACTGCAAATCAAAAAGTATGTGACCATGGTTTTAAAGCACAGTTTATATCAGGTTTAATGTCTCCATTGATTGCATTTATGACATATTTAATTATTGGTTCCATCGCTGTTTTTGGGGCAATCAACGCAATCAATGGTGTAATGACAGTAGGTAATCTGCAAGCGTTTATACGTTACATCTGGCAAATCTTCCAACCTCTTTCTCAAGTAACACAGCTTTCAGCTACGATACAATCTTCTGTTGCAGCGGCCACCCGTGTTGCTCAAATTTTAAATGAGGAAGATATGGTGGAACATCAAACTTCTGAAAGTTTGAAAAACGCAAAGGGTAATGTTACATTTGAGCAAGTATCTTTTGGCTATACCCCTGATAAAGTATTTATCCATGACTTAACATTTGATGCCAAAAGTGGTCAGACCGTTGCGATTGTAGGACCAACAGGAGCAGGTAAAACTACTATTATTAATTTGCTGCTTAGGTTTTATGATGTTGTGGGCGGCTGTATCAAAATTGACGGTGTAGATATTCGAGATGTTCCGCGAAGTGAGCTGCGTTCTAATTTTGGTATGGTACTGCAGGATACTTGGCTGTTTCACGGAACCATCTATGATAACATTAAATATGGCAAATATGACGCAACCGAACAAGAAATTATAGAAGCAGCCAAAATTGCAAATGTACATGATTTTATTATGTCTTTGCCAGATGGATATCAAACGTTTATTAATGAAGAAGGAACAAATGTCTCTCAAGGTGAAAAACAGTTAATTACCATTGCCAGAGCAGTTTTGGCAGATCCATCAATTTTAATATTAGATGAGGCTACCAGTTCCATTGATACTCGTTTAGAGAAAAAACTGCAAAAAGCTATGCAAAATATTATGGTTGGACGTACCAGCTTTGTAATTGCACACCGCTTATCAACCATACGAAATGCAGACTTAATTTTGGTTATGAAAGATGGTCGTATTGCAGAAAAAGGTACGCATGATGAGTTATTAAGTCAAAAGGGAATTTATGAAACGTTATATAACAGTCAATTTGCAGAAGAAACGACTGTAAACTAAAAATAGCCAAGCGTTCGATATGGAACGTTTGGCTATTTTTTGTTATTTGATTAAGTAAAATTCATTTTTATGATAAGAAATCATACTCTCTTTTTGCATTTTACTCAATTCATTTGATAATGCACTGCGGTCTACCGATAAATAATCGGCCAATTGCTGACGATTAAAAGGAATGAGAATTCTCTGCGAGTTTTGTTTCATAGATTGTGCGGATAAATATGAAAGAATTTTCTCTCTGGTTGTTTTTTTCATAATATGTTCCATTTTTTGTGTCAGCATAACATTTTTTCTGGAAGTGATGGCAAGTAAATTTCGAATTAACTGATTATGTGAAGGGCAAGTTAGATGACAAATACCTGTAATTTCCGTAATATTTAAAAATAATACATTGCAGGGTTCATCCGCTATAAGAGAAATTTCCAGTTTTTGTTCGGGAATACAAGCATATGCTTCACCAAACAGTTCACCTTGATGAATTTCGTTGATGATAAATCGGTTTCCCCAATAGTCATCCTTCACAATCATCGCTTTTCCTTGCAGCATCATGCCCATAGAATTTGTCACATTACCGTAACAAAGTATCATTTCACCCTTTTGAAACTTTACTTCTTTTGCTTTTAGACACTTTAGTAATTTATCAAATTCACAATCTTCAATTCCTTGAAAAAGAATGCTTTTTTTCAGTAAATTCATATATTTCATATCTTAAACCTCTTATAGTGTTGTAAAAACAACATACTTTCCAATTATAGTTTAGTATAATGCAAACAGTAAAGTCAAGACATGTATTTTATTTGATAAACAGGACCTTAAGGAGGAATGAGTATGAACCCATATTTTTCTTTATCTGAAAAAGTATATGATATTACAGAACGTTATCCTGAATTAATTGATTTTTTGGCCGCCAACGGATTTGGAAAAATCAGCAATCCGTTGATGCGTAAAACCATTGGAAAGCAAATCTCTTTGGAAATGGCTTTCAAAAGCCGTCACGTGGATTCTGACGCAATGGAAAAACAATTGGTAGAAGTAATTGAAAACAATGCAAACGGAGTGTCCAAAGCAGTTTCTGATACGCCTTCCCACATCTCAAAAGAGAAGTGTGCAATTCAAATAGAAGGGATATT
>UQNI01000095.1 GCA_900542375.1 uncultured Oscillospiraceae bacterium
AGTAAAAGTGAGGCGGAGAGGTCGTTTGGGAGATTGATATTTGATTGCATTCAAAATCAGCTGACCCAATATAAATTGTACCCATTTACTGTCTGTAAACACTGTGACGTCTAACTGTTTCATTTCAATTGCCGTTTTATTTTCAATTAACTGTTTGGAATGTTGTTTTAAAGTGGTTGCTACCATGTCTTTTAAATTGCATGACTTGATAGCATAATCTTTTTCTACATAATTGCTGCGAGCATAATATAAAGACTGTTCCACAAAATTTTCAATATTTAAAATTTCTTCATACATACTTTGTGTAGCAGGTGTTTTATTATTTTCGTAGACCAAAGATGCCGAGGCAATGGGTGTTTTAATTTCATGTACCCATGTTTCGATATATTCTCTATATTCTTTGGAATGGTTTCTGTAAACAGACACTTCATCTGCCATGGATTTATTGCATTGATACAGTACTTCGCATAAGATGTCTCCTTCCGCAAAATGTGGGGGATCCAGCAGTTCGTGAAGTAAATACTTCTTATCTAACGTTTCTAAATTATGCATTACATTGTCATAGAATTTTTTCTTACGTATAAAATCTATCAAAATAGCAATCAATAAAAACATCCATACCAGCAGATTGATAAAAAGAATTCCTTCGCCGGAAAGCCGCATAATTAATAACAAGCAACTGATTAGTAACATTGCAAAAAAGAGACAGAGAAACAGTATCCAGTGATCTTTTAAATATTGACGGAATCTCATACAATATACCCCATACCACGTTTGGTTTTTAAGTAGTTTGTTACACCAATGCTTTCTAATTTTTTACGCAGACGATTGATATTCACTGTGAGTGTATTGTCATCAATAAATTCATCCGTCTGCCATAATGCATTGATGAGTTCATCTCTGGATTGGATGGTACCTTTATTTTGCATCAATAAATGTAGAATTTTTAATTCATTTTTTGTAAGCTCTGCAGTTTGACCATTGGCTGTGATGGTACTGTCTGATAGCGACAGTATAACGCCGTTGTGTTCCAATTGAGATTCATGGTCTGTTTGATAGCTTCTTTTTAATAATGCGGCAATACGTGCCAATAATATCTGGGTGTGGTACGGTTTTGTGATAAAATCATCTGCACCCAAATTCATACTCATAAGCTCATCCACATCACTGTTGCGGCTGGTAACAATGATAATAGGTATTTGAGAATGACTGCGTATTTCTCGGCAAATATGATAACCGTCAAAATGCGGCAGGTTGATGTCCAATAATATCAGATGAGGAGAGGCCGCTTCGATTGCAGATAGAACAGAAGTAAAATCGTCTGTTGTAATACATTCGTAGCCATATTTTTCTAATAATGTTTTTAATTCTGTACGTATTGTCAGTTCGTCTTCCACAATAAATATTTTAAACATTCTATTGCCAGCCTCTCTATTTATGAATCATATTTTTATCTATATGTATCATAGCAATATTTGTGGAAAATCGCAAGGCGGCATTTGACATGAGCCATGGCTTTATTGTATCATCAAGATACTGAAGAATAGGGGGATATTCCATGCGTTTAGCTGAATTATTAGCCGATATTTCTTATACAGCAACCAATTTTCAAGATGTAACTGTTACCGATTTGGTATATGACTCACGTAAGGTGGTAAAAGGTTGTGCGTTTATCTGTTTAAAGGGCGCTGCTGTGGACGGTCACACATTTGCACAGCAGGCAGTCGAACAAGGAGCGGCTGTATTAATTGTACAGGACGATGTAACTGTTACGTATGAGATTCCTGTTATTAAGGTATCTCATACGCGTCAAGCCTTGGCGATGATGTCGGCTGCATTTTTCCGTCATCCGGCAAAAGAAATCCCTGTTATTGGTTTAACGGGAACAAAAGGGAAAACCACGACAGCCTATATGATTCGTTCTATTTTGGAAGAAGCAGGCTGTTCCACAGGTTTAATCGGCACCGTAGGTGTTTTAATCGGAGAAACCGTGTACCCTACCAGTAATACTACCCCTGAGTCTTACGAAATGCAGAAATATTTAAGAAAAATGGTAGACATGGGGTGCAAAGCTGCAGTGGTAGAAGCATCTTCCATTGGATTAAGAGAATTTCGCACAGCAGGTATGACATTTGAAGTAGGCGTATTTACAAATTTTTCAGAAGATCATAT
Source organism: uncultured Oscillospiraceae bacterium (assembly GCA_900542375.1). Lineage (GTDB taxonomy): Bacteria > Bacillota > Clostridia > Oscillospirales > Acutalibacteraceae > UMGS1071. The sequence goes on from UQNI01000095.1 coordinate 2,173, forward strand.
TGGCGGTGTAGAGCACAAAGACATGGAAGAGTATTTGCAGTGTAAGCAAATGTTATTCAAACAGTGTCGTTTTGGGGCAGTCAATTGCGATGATGCGGTATGGAAAAGAATGATAGATGGCAATACCTGTGAAAATATTGCTACATTCGGATTTTCGGATATAGCGGATTATCATGCAAGTAAGGAACATTTGATTAGTAAACCCGGATATTTGGGCGTTCATTTTCAATTGGATGGAAAATGTGATTTACAGGTAGACGTGGCGATTCCCGGTAAATTCAGTGTATACAATGCATTAGCCGCAATTACAGCTTGTTCTTATTTTCCGGTCAAACAGGAACACGTTTTGAAAGGTTTGGATACCGTAAAAGTAAAAGGCAGAGTAGAAATGATACCTGTAGACGGTCCTTACACATTATTAATTGATTATGCTCATAATGCAGTCAGCATGGAAAGCTTATTAAAAACGTTAAAAGAATACCACCCAAACCGTATTATTTGTATGTTTGGTGCAGGAGGAAACCGTTCTAAATCAAGACGATTTGAGGTAGGGGAAGTTTGCGGTCAACTGGCAGATTTATCCGTTGTAACAGCCGACAATTCCCGTTTTGAACCGGTAATGGATATCATTGAAGACATAAAAGTAGGTCTTGAAAAAACAAATGGAGCATATGTAGTGGTACCGGATAGAAAAGAAGCCATTGCGTATTGCATGCAGCATGCACAGCAGGGAGATATTGTGGTGTTAGCCGGAAAAGGACATGAGGATTACCAAGAAATAGAGGGTATAAAATACCCCTTTGATGAACATGAGATTGTAAAAGAGTTGAATCTTAGCATGAGAAATGCATAATTTGGATGTGAAAGAAGGAACGGAATATGCAAATGCTTGTAAAAGATATTGTAAAAGCATGCAACGGCGTTTTGTTGTGTGGAGACCCTGAAACCGTAATTACCTCTGTTGAAACCGACAGCAGATTAATAGAACCCGGGGCTTTGTTTGTACCGATTATAGGTCAAAAAACAGATGCGCACCAATATATTCAGCAAACATTTGATAAAGGAGCAGTCGCTGCTTTAACACAAGAGCATACATCTATGGAGGATTCTGCCCATTGTTGGATTTATGTGGAGCAAACGCAAGATGCACTGCAGCAAATTGCCACTGTTTATCGCAACCAATTTCAAGTGCCGGTGGTAGGTGTGACAGGAAGCGTTGGAAAAACCAGCACCAGAGAAATGATTGCGCTGGCGCTGTCAGCTGAAAAAAATGTAATGCAGACCAAAGGCAACTCCAACAGTCAGATTGGATTGCCTCTAACCATGTTTCAGTTTGAAAAAGAGCATACAGCCGCTGTGATTGAGATGGGTATCAGTGAATTTGGAGAAATGGAACGTTTGGTACATATTGCACAACCCAATTACGCGGTGGTAACGAACATTGGTATTGCGCATATCGAGCAGCTGAAAACCAGAGAACATATTATGCATGAAAAATTAAAAATTGCGGATGCTTTTGATGAATATTCCATTATGTTTTTAAACGGCGATGACGAGATGTTGGCAAGCATTTGCGAAACAACCACACTGCCTGTTGTATATTACGGTACACAACCTTGGTGTACCTATCGTGCCGAAGACATACAAACAGATGGTATGAAGACAACATTTACAGTACATACTCCAACTTATACTTCTAAAGTTACCTTGCCTGTATTGGGCATACATAATGTATTAAATGCATTATCTGCAATTGCTGTCGCACAGACTATGAGATTGAATTTAGATAAAGTGGTGGAAAAACTAAATGAATATCAGCCGCCTGAAATGCGACAAACGGTTTATCATATAGATGATATTACCGTAATTGACGATTCTTACAATGCCAGTCCCGATTCTGTGAAAAGCGGAATTGATGTACTTTGCAGTTTACCCAATCAAGGGAAAAAAATAGCTGTTTTGGCGGATATGATGGAATTGGGAGATATGAGCGAACAAGCACATTTTGATACAGGAGTTGCCGTAGGAAGTACATTAACGGATGTATTAATTACAGTTGGCCCAAGAGCGGTGAAAATTGCAGAAGGAGCAATTTCTGTGAAGCCTGACATGACGGTAGTTATGTGTAAGAATAATCAGGAAGCCATTCATGTTTTAAAAGAAATTGTGAAAAAAGAAGATGCTATGATGATAAAAGGCTCTCGTAGCATGAAAACCGACGAAATTGTAAAAGCATTTCTATAAAAATAAAAAAGTACCCACGTTCTGTGGAGTACTTTTTTGGAATGTCAAAAAAAGCTGCAAATTTTGCAGCTTTTTATTATTTTTTAGTAAAATATCATGGAGCGTGTTTTGGAAAACATATATGATGTCTATATGACATATTGTACAATGTATAAAGATATATTTTAGAAAAGAGGGTTAGGTTAAGAGTAAAATTTTTATGTTATAAATTTATGATATCTATTCTGAAAAAGCGGATTATTGTGAGGGAGAGGAGGTTATCATTTTATCATTTGAAACACGTAATAAAAAAGGCTGCCAACGAAGCAGTAGCCGGGGCTTTGCAATAAATTGACCAAACATGGAGTTTAGCGCCGTTTTGGCTGCTTTTATTTCATGATGACTTGTTTGTACTTCACAAAAACAGCTGAAACTATACTGTTTTACTATGGTTAATAGTATACTCGATAACTCATGGGAATGTGTGACCGAATTATGAATAGATTTGCATAAATTTGTAAACGGGTTGTATGTAATGTATAGTTTGTAAAAGAATTTATAAAGGTTTTTATAAGTTTTGATGACAGTT
>UQNI01000096.1 GCA_900542375.1 uncultured Oscillospiraceae bacterium
GGATGAGCTATATGAATCAAAAAAAGAAACTTTATGGTAAAATTTTATTACCAACCGCTTTGGCCGCAGCATTACTTTCTCTTACTGCATGCGGAAGCGGCGATTCTAACAACGCTAGCACGATAGCCAGTATTACTAACGAATCTTCTGCAGTCTCAACCGTAAACGGAGAAGTACCTTACACTTTTTTCGATGATGCTGTGTTTGTCGGCGACTCCGTTTCTTTAAAACTAAATTTATATGTAAGCGCACAACGAAAAAATGACAATGCTTTTATGGGAACTGCGCAATTTTTAACACCAGGAAGTTATGGTACCGGAAATGAACTAAAAGAATTGGGTTCAGATAATTCCGTACATCCAAGCTATAACGGAACTGAAATGTATTTGGCCGATGCCATTGAAGCAATGGGTGCCAAAAAAGTATTTATCATGCTTGGTATGAACGACATTGCGGTTTACGGAAACGACGGTGCCGTGAAAAACATGGAAACCGTATTGGCGCAAATAAAAGAAAAGAATCCGGACACAACCATCTATGTGCAATCAATGACGCCAATCGTCGGTACTGCACAAACCGGCTCTTTAACAAATGAAAATCTGAATATTTACAATACAGGTCTACAAGCCATGTGTGAACAAAATGGATATATTTATTTAGACGTTGCGTCTGTCATGAAAGACGATGAAGGAAATTTAAAACGCGAATATTGCAGTGACCCTGACAACATGGGGGTACACTTCACTGATGAGGGCTGTAAAGTCTGGATTGATTATTTACGTACACATGTATCATAACCAAATTTATATATTTTAAAAGGAGTGTTGATGGATTATGAAATTTAAAAAATCTGTTCCTATCATTTTAGCAGCGCTTGCACTTTCTGCTACATTAATCGGTTGCTCCGGGGGTGCTACTTCTTCAGGCAGCCAAACGACCGACAGTTCCGTAACTGCCACTGCAAATGCTTCCCCTGAAGATATTGCTGCTAAAATTAAAGAATCTGTTACTTTAACAGATATGCAGCCATTAAGCGAATCTGATATTTCTTCCATGTACGGCATCGATTTAAATGATGTTACTGCATTTGCCGGAGAAATTGATTCAACCGGTTTGCGTACCGATGAATTTCTGATTATTGAGGCAAAAAACAACGAGAGTGCAGACCGAATTTTAACAAAAATGAAAGCTCGTCAAACACAAAGAATGAATGAAGCAAAAAACTATAATCCAGAAGGATATGCAACTGTACAAAAGAGTCCTGTTGCTAAAAAAGGCAACTACGTTTACTTATTCTTCTCTGAAGATGCAGATACCATGGTTAATATTCTAAACGAAAATGTAAAATAAATAAAAAGAGATGTTCAAGTAGTATTTTCTGAACATCTCTTTTTTATATTTGAGAAAATATGTCTCCTAAATTTTCTTGTAATACCAAATCTGCTTTTATATCCAAAGAAGTTGCAGAACGGTTAATCATGACCAAGCGCTCTCCACAAAAATATTGTATAAAACTTGCTGCAGGATAAACCGCCAGAGAAGTTCCCCCTACAATTAACAAATCTGCCTGCTGAATTTGCGAAATACTTTGTTTTATCACCATTTCATCCAGTGCTTCTTCATAAAGAACTACATCAGGTTTTATCATCCCGCCACAGCTGCAAATAGGAATGCCATAACTATCTTTTATCGTATGAACATCATAGAACGTTCCACACTTCATACAATAGTTCCTGTAAATAGAGCCATGCAGCTCCAGTACACGTTTACTTCCTGCCAGTTGGTGAAGTCCATCAATATTTTGCGTAACAATACAGGATAATTTTCCCTCTTCTTCCCACTGCGCCAGTTTGAAATGGGTAATATTTGGCTTTACATCCAGCCAAAGAACTTTTTCTTTATAAAAATGATAGAATTCTTTTGTATGTTCCATAAAAAAGTGATGGCTGAGAATTTCTTCCGGGGGATACGGATATTTTAAGTGATATAATCCATCCTCACTGCGAAAATCCGGTATACCGCTTTCCGTACTGACACCTGCACCTCCAAAAAATACAATTCTCTTAGCATTTTGAACCATTTGTTTGAATACTTCTATCTTATCCAAAGTTAACACCACCTTTTTATAAATTATATCATATCCATTTGTTGTTTGGTATTTCAAATTACAATCAGGTCCTAACAATGCTTTTTAAATTAACATTGTTAGAAGAGTATATTTTCAAATATTGTATATAAATATGAATACGAATATTTATATCATAGAATGATAAATAGAGAATCCTATTATTTAACACTTCTTTTCAATTCTGAACGCAAACAAAAATCTCCCTGCTGCACAGGGAGATTTTTTACTGCGTGTATCTATCAAGATACCTTAAATTATTCATCTTTTTTATGCTTTTTCTTACTTACCAATACAATCACTAAGGTCAAAGAAAAAGCAAGCAAAACTGATAACAATGTAATACTCAAATACGTATTATCTCCGGTTTGTACGTTATGTTGCATCTCATTGGAACCACTGTTTTGCGCATGATTGCTATCTGTATTCATTTGATTTTCTGCCTTCATATCTCCATATACCAAAGCATAAGTAGAAAATTCATCCGTTTCAAATGCTACAATACCATTGCTATATTCAGAATCAATCACAGAAATATGATTGTCATGAAGTCTTAGCACTTTAAACACTCTGCCGGAGTTTTGCATTTGTTCCGGAACTGCAATGCTGAATTTTACAGGTTCAGGTAATGCAGATAATGAACCCACTACAGTAGAATTGGAACGTACCAAAATACTGATATCCATAAGATGTCCAATTGTGAATTGATAATTACTGTCATTTAACTGATGGAGCATATCGTGAATCAAGACCATATCTGCTGGTGAAACACTTTGCTCATTTAGAGCAGTGATTGCAATTTGCCCTGATAACACATTTCCCAAAGCAATCTCATCTTTTATTTTTTGAACAAGTTCAGCGGGATTACCGGGATATGTTCCAATCGTATCAATTGCAGACTGTACGACTTGTTCCGCTTTCGTTTTGTCTTGTGCTGTCATACCTACCAAAACATTTTGCGTATCAGAACCGGAAATAACAGGGTTTAAATCATCTATTTTCTTCCAAACAGCTGTCAGTGTCATATTTCTGGCCGTATTCTCTATCGTGGGCGGTATAACCTGATTATTTTCATCTCTCCACTCTACAAAGTCATATCCCTGTTTATATGGATTGTTTAGCACAACAGAGTCTTCTACGGTAAATGTGATTGGGGTAAATTCTGTATTAGAGAACTGAATGGTATATTCGTTGATAGACCATTTTGCATACAATGTTACCGGTGCTACCAGCGGGGCTTGTGAATTCCATTTGGTATCTTCTGCAAAAGAAGCATCTGTATACCAGCCTTCAAAAGTATAACCTGTACGTGGAACTGTAATACTGTCAGGAAGTACATCGCCTTGTCCTACTGTAATGGTATATTGCGGATTTACACCATCGTTTACTGTAATATCAACGGTATTTTGTTTCCAAACAGCATATAGTTTTACTTCTGTTCCATTTGTGTTGACTAAATTATTGATAGATGCACCGTCATGATATACGGTTTCTCCATTTTTTTCAGTAGACCAACCAACAAATGTATAGTACTGTTTTGTAAACTTATTTTTAGGAATCGTTTGAGCCTGATCATACTGCATCTGCATGATATCTCCATCCATTGCAGTCAAATTATCCGCACCGTTTCCATCAAATGTAACTGTATATTGAATTGGACTGTAGGTTGCAGTTAAAGTCATGCTGCTTTCCACTGCATCTTCCATATTCCAGAAATCATCTGTTTCGTTCACTTGCCAACCTGTAAATATATAACCAACTTTAGATGGTGTTTCTAATGTCAACTTATCTCCTTGAGGCAAAGTCATGACCTGAGATGAGGTTCCGTCTTTTACAGTTACTTCCACCTGATTTCTTTCCCAAACAGCATATAGACGAACGACATCACCTTGATTGAAGGCTAATTCATAAACATTTGCTTGGTCAATAAATGCTACTTCTCCATTTGGGGTAGTGGACCAACCTTTGAATGTATGATATTTTTTCGTAAATAAATTTTCAGGTAAGGTTGCTTGCTCGTTATACTTTACATCTAATTTACTGCTGTCCATTGCATTGCCATTATCTGCACCATTACCGTCAAATTCGATAGAATAAGTAATTGGTTCATATTTGGCATAAAGTTTGGTATTTTGGTCTACTATTGTCTCTTCCTGCCACTGTTGTCCGCTTTCTGTATACCAGCCTGTAAATGTATAACCTACTTTATTTGTTGCTTCAGGCAATTGGACAGTGCTGCCATATTCTATTGTTTGGGTAATAGTCTCATTTCCATTTATAAATTCAACAGTATATTTCTGAATGTCCCAAACAGCGTATAAATTCAATGTATTACCGCCAATTACTTCAGGATGATTCACTTTAACCACATCTTCATCGACATAAATAACATTATGATTACTTGGAAAACTGCTCCATCCCTTGAAATCATAATGGTCTTTTGTAAATGTGTTTTTAGGAAGGGTTTTATTTACTCCAAATTCAGCTGCAACTTCCTGTGTTGTGTCAGAACCATTGTTAGAGTGAAGTATAATATTATAGGGTTCCCCTGTATAATCTTTTTCTTTCCAAGTAGCAGTCAGAATAATGGTTGCACCATCGGTATCTGTTAAGTTTTGTACAGATTGTTGATCATCAAATGTTCTTCCATTGGTACTTTTCCAACCACCAAATACATAATGCTCTTTTTCAAATTGATTTGCATTTAAATTTTGTGCAGTACCGTATT
>UQNI01000097.1 GCA_900542375.1 uncultured Oscillospiraceae bacterium
CTGGAAAGCTTTGAAACATTAAATCATGACTTATCCGCTACTATTTTAATGGTAACACATGATGCTTTTACAGCCAGCTATTGTCACCGCATTTTATTTATTAAAGACGGTAAAATATTCAATGAATTGATTCGTGGAAACAGCACTCGAAAAGAATTTTTTGATAAAATCATATCGGTTGTCACACTATTAGGAGGTGACAATTCCAATGTTTTTTAAGCTTGCCATTCACAATGTCAGACGCAGTTTACGCGACTATGCAATTTATTTTTTAACGCTTACGTTTGGCGTATGTCTGTTCTACGTATTTAACTCCATGGATTCTCAACAGGCGATGACTTCCCTGAATTCAAATCAGAGAGAGATTATTCAGCTGTTAACTTCCGCCATTGGTTATGTATCCATTTTTATTTCCTTTATCTTGGGCTTTTTGGTTGTCTACTCCAACCGCTTCTTAATGAAACGACGCAAAAAAGAATTGGGCATTTACATGCTGTTAGGCATGGATAAAGGAAAAATTTCACGTATCTTAATTATAGAGACTTTGCTAATCGGTATCTTCTCATTGGGAATTGGATTAGCGGTAGGTATTTTTGCTTCACAAGGATTATCTGCAATTACAGCAGGTATTTTCGAAATGGATTTATCTTCTTTCCAATTCACCTTTTCATTGAGCGCATTTTATAAAACGCTTTTGTATTTTGGTATTATTTTTCTCATTGTAATGATATTTAATACCATTTCTATCTCAAAATACAAATTGATTACCTTGCTTCAAGCAAGTCGAAAAAATGAATCATTCAAAGTTAGAAACATCTGGATTTCAATTATAGCATTTATCGTATCCATCGCTTGTTTTGCCGCTGCATACTATTTGGTTTTAACAAGAGGTTGGGAAAGCGGAGGAATGCTTTTAACCTGTATTATTCTCGGCTGCGTAGGTACTCTGCTGTTTTTCTTCTCTCTTTCAGGTATTTTGCTGAGAGTCATCAAAGCAAACAAAAAGCTTTACTACAAAGGTCTGAATATGTTTATTTTCAGACAAATCAGTTCTAAAATTAATACTGCATTTATTTCAATCGGCCTCATTTGCTTAATGCTGTTTGTGACCATGGTAACGTTTTCTGCGGGTATCAGTATTGCGCACGCTTCTTCTCAGGCAGTAAAATCAGCTGCTCCTTATGATATCTCTATTACCAAATCTATCTACCAAGGTGACACACAAACACAACCTACGGAAAATAAAAAAGTAACGGAAACTTTCCAGTTACAAAGTCAATTAGACTTGTATTCCAAAAATTATATTGAAATAGCATTATATGATAACTTGCTTACCATGTCCGACTTGCCAAATGTATTACCTGACATACCCTCTACCGCACAAAATTCTTCAATGAGAGCAGTTTCTCTTTCAGATTACAACCGCGTTTTGGAATCTCAAGGAAAAGAACCAATTTCACTTGGAGACAATGAATTTGCTATCAACTGTAACAGTTATTTGGTAGAGCCGTACTATCACATGGAAAACAATCAATCCATCACTTTCAATGGTAAAGAATATCAGTTGGGAATTCATAAACTATTACAAGAAACTTTGTCTACAGATTATTCATTGATAGACGCAGGAACCATTGTATTGCCTGATTCCGCACTCAATGGATTGACTCCTAATAAGCATATACTAAATGTACTGTACCGACAAAGCGACAGCGATTATGCTCAGGGTGCTACAGAAGCCTTCCAAAACAGTATTATAAAACACATTCAAAACAATGAAACAAATGTCGAAAGTTATGGCTACTCGATTATTGATAAAGAAAGCGTTTATCAAAGTAATGTAGGAACCAGCGTCATTGTATCCTTTATTGCAATTTATATTGGCTTAATTTTCTTAATTACGTGTGTAGCTATCCTTGCATTGCAGCAGCTTGCAGAAGCATCTGATAATACAGTACGCTATAATCTTCTTAGAAAATTAGGTGCAGATCCAAAAATGATTCATCATGCACTCTTTACACAAATTGCAATTTATTTTGCTATGCCTTTACTGCTTGCAATTGTCCATACCGTGGTAGGTATTAAATTCTCTAGTACCATGGTACAGATGTTTGGTTCAGGTACAAGTATTCTGACAATGTCCTTAGTAACAGCAGGCATTATGTTAGTGGTATACGGTGGATATTTCTTGGCAACCTATTGGGGATGTAAGAGTATGATACGACCTAAGAAAAATTAATATTGCTTATGAGACACTTTCTATATATCAAATAAAAGGCAGCTCCGTATGAATGCGGAGCTGCCTTTTATTCCATGAAACATAATGGTGTAATATGCGATTCTTATTTTGCAGCAAGTACATAATCAAAATTTATGAATATTGCTAAAAATATTTTCACATTTATCTGACAGAAATTTAAAAAGCCATTTATCATATGTTATCCCCTATAACAAAGAAAAATAAAAAATATATCTGTTAGCAGGAATACTGTAGAAAATATCTCCTGTAAACTGCAAAGCGTTTTTTCTATGCTATAACAACCTTGCAATCGTATCAAAATTCTAAATTTTGACGATTGGTAAGAACGTTGTAGCCTTTATATGTCAAAAATTGCACAGCAATTTTTTCTATGCTATAATAACCTGAAAAGAATACAACCCTATCGGGAGGAAAACGATATGTTGCTTACCGTAGACATTGGCAATACTCATATCATTATTGGAGGATTTCAAATAAAAGATAAATCCGTTGCGCAAACGCCTTCATTTATCGCTCGTTTTTTAACGGAACATCGTAAAACAGACGACCAATACGCCATGGCAATCAGCCAGCTGTTATCCCTGTATCATATTGAAGAGCATTCCATCCAAGACGTTATCATCTGTTCCGTTGTGCCGGAATTAAGTGATACGATGAAACAAGCATTTATAAAAGTAACCGGCATTACACCTATGTTATTGGGTCCCGGAATCAAAACCGGGCTAAATATCAGAATTGATAATCCCGCTCAATTAGGAGCCGATTTGGTAGCCGGTGCAGTAGCCGCTGTTGCAAAGTATCCGTTACCTTGCATCATTTTTGACCTTGGCACTGCAACCACCATCAGCGTTATTGATGAAAAAGGTTACTTTTTAGGCGGCACAATATGCGCAGGCGTTTCCATTACACTGGAAGCACTTGCAAACAAAACTGCATTGCTCCCCCATATTAATATTGAAAAGCCCAAAACGGTCATTGGTACCAATACCATTCACTCTATGCAATCCGGTGCTATTTACGGTACAGCTGCTATGATAGACGGCATAGCAGACCGCATTGAAGAAGAATTGGGTCAGCCGGCAACACTTGTAGCAACCGGCGGTTTAGCCGATATTATCATACCTGTTTGTAAAAGAAAGTTAGAATTAAGCGAGCATCTGTTGTTAGATGGACTGCGTATGATTTATCAAAAAAATAAAGTACACACCAAACATGCAAAATAAGCAGTTTTCCTTATTGATATGAGCAAAAACTGCTTATCACCAGATAACATAGTTTTTGTTTTCATATAAATATGAAATGCGCTGCATCTAAAAAAGAGCAGCAGCAAGGAGGAATTTTTATGAAACGAAACGCCTTAATTAAGATGGTGCAATTCTCCATCTTACTGGCACTGGAAGTCATCATGTGCTTCACACCTTTGGGCTCAATCCCAATAGGACCTATGGTAGCAACATTGGCTATGATTCCTGTTATTCTTACCGGTATTTTACTTGGTGTAGGAGCCGGCGCAGCTATGGGATTTTTTGCAGGATTATTTAGCTTTATTGTATGGACTTTCATCTCGCCCGGACCAACTGCATTTGTTTTTACACCGTTTGTCTCCATTGGAGATATTCACGGCAACGGTTGGAGCCTTGTCATCTGTTTTATTCCCCGTATTTTAACAGGTGTTGTTGCAGCTGTAAGTGCAAAAGGGTTTGCAAAGCTATTGCATTACAAATTTTCTATTTTCACTTATAGTCTTTCCGGTATTTTAGCCAGCCTTACCAATACGTTTTTGGTATTAGGCGGTATTTACCTATTCTTTGGACAGAGCTACGCATCTGCTTTGGGAATCGCTTATGAAGCTCTGCTGGGAGCCATTGGTCTAACCATACTTACCAACGGTATTCCTGAAGCTGTAGTTGCTGCAATTACAGCCTATGCAATTGCTTATCCAATACGAAAATATGTTATGAAAGACCCTAATTTACGTCAAGTAGAAGAAAAGAAATAACAATATCCCTGTCAGTTACTAACTGACAGGGATATTTATTTTAATCGTAATTATACAGGACAGCCACAATCTCTTTTACGGAATGTTTCACACAATGTTTGATTTTTATCTTTTGTCTCTTGGTTCTCACTGTCTACACAAATGCTGTCTGCCTCACACAGTCCATCGCTGTAGTGTACACAAGTAAATACATTACAGTTTACCTGCAATGCATGATTTGGTACATCATGACGTATTGCATTATTTTTTGCAGCACTTTTATTTTCAAAAGAAGCGCAACATGTCTCACAACAATCTTCTGCATCCAAACCTGCAACTTGTATATCAGGACGGCAACATTGATACTGAGCATTGCTTGCACAAGATGTAACATTGCACTTTAGACCTGTCATAGTCATACACCTCATCTTAATTGATTGATATTTTTTACTGCCATAGGCAACAATACTATTGTGCTCCATAACCGCACTAATATACGGACTTCCCATACGGTTGCACAGATACGAACCGATTGTCATGATTTGTAATTGTTTCGCTTTGCAAGATGTGCTATACTAGTTAAAGTGAATAAAATAATCAATTCAAAATCGA
>UQNI01000098.1 GCA_900542375.1 uncultured Oscillospiraceae bacterium
CCGGTCTTGAAAGTCCGGGGGAGCGTTGGACGGCAGCAGAATTTCCGAATGGACGATGCCGCGCTTTCGGGTGTAGTCATGGATCATGCCGTCCCACTCGTTTGTGATTTTCTCGCCGCTTCGGTAGGCGGCTGCTGCAACGGCTGACTTGCCGTTTCCCCGGCTGATAATCTTGATGCCGCAATGATAGATTGCGATAACGGTTTACCTCCAATCCTCGAAATTCAGCCCCATGAAATGGAACGCTTTGCCGCAGCAAGGTGTTCCGTTTCATGGAGGCGCAAAAGGGTAGACAGCACAGGCTGTCGCAGGGAAAATGCAGTTTTCCCTGTGCGGCGCAAGCCGCCAATGTGGGCGCGTGTGAACTTCCATGCGCCCACAAGCCCTCGGCACAGAGCGCACGACACCTACGAGGTGTATAAGTGCGCCCTTGTTACCAAGGGTATTATCCGGCTTCCACCCCCTCGGCTCTTTTTTTCAAATACTCCTGTGCTTCTGTACTCTTTGCGATGTGATACAGAAAGTCCTTTCCCTCGTCCTCCGTCATGGTTTTCAGCTCCGGCACGATGCTTTCCATAAAGCCGCCGTACAGAAAAATGCGGTGATTGCGCTCCTTGCGTTTCTCAACAGACAGTTTGCGGTTGAGCATCTTGTTTCGGTTTTCGTACTGCTGCAACTGCTTCTGCGTGCGTTCCAGTTCAGCATTACATTCTTCAAGGGTGGTAGGTTGTTTTCTTGGCATATCGTTCCTCCTGTGATTTTGTTTTTGATATAAAAAGACCGCCTACCAATGGTAAGCGGTCTTTGAATAAAGAAACATCATATACTAATTCTGTTTTCTTTGGATTAAATCCAAATGTTTAGATCATAGTCTTGGCCAGTAATAATCTTAGCGTATTGCGCTCCGATTACAATACCGACCGAAGTTAATGTCAAAAGCGCAATCCCACTATTGGCCCAATAATCAAAAACATCCTGCATCTCAGGCACAAGTTTAACAACCAATTTTTGAACAGCTTCCTCTGACATTCTATTTTCTTTGAAGAGCTTTTTGAATATTTGCTGATGCTCTTGACTCATATCCAACCTCTCTATTAAAGTTGTCAGGACATCTTCGGATATTGCGTTGATTTGAAGTGTGTCACTGTTGTTTAGACATTTTAAGAATAGATTGGGATACAAGTCCACAAAACTTTTGCCATCAGCATCTTTTGGCAATTTGTCTTTCTCAATTCCTTTCATAAAAAGGCCGGAATAAGTATTCAAAAAGAGCGATGGCAATTTTTGGCTTACCGCTGAATACTGACTACATCCAGTAAAGTTTAGATGTTGGAATTCTGACTGTTTTTGACTGACACCTTTTTTGTAAATCGGCAAAACAGTGTTTTGAATATACTCAACAAGAGAACTGTGGTCGTTGACATTAAGCCGTACTGTATGTTTAAGAATAAATGCCAATGCCAATGTAGCCATTTGCGTTTCAATTAGTTTCGGAGCAATTTGAATAGATTCTCCTAATGCAATTTGAAGCAACGTGCGTGATGATTCTCCGATTCTCTCGGCCAGAATATTTGACAATACTGATGCAAGTTCTGGTGTTCCTGCTTTTATATACGCTTTTTGAGCTTCTGCGTAATCATATTGCATAGAGGGCTCTCTAAACTCGGACAGCGCTTGTTCATCAGTCATGTTCCGTTTACTTAGCTCTGCAACGACTTTTTCAAACAAGTCGCTATCCCGGCGCTTGGCTTCCTCGTATGCCTCGGCCTTGTATTTGTTCAATTCATCGCTTACAACATCAAGACACAGTGCTTTTGTATTATCATAACCCATACCTTGATTTACAACAATCAGCCCCGAATTCGAAGCAGCTTCGACACCGTAGTTATCTCCTGAGTTTTCTATGGATGGTTTTCTTTTAAGAAGATCACATGTTGATTTCACCAGAATTCACCCCCGAAATAACGCCTCTATTATTTCCACTGTTGCTGACTGACACGTCACCAGAAACTTGGGTGTTTCCGTTGCCATTAATACTGTTTTTCAATTTTTTAACTTCGTTCTTCGCCCCTATGGCAGCAATCGCAGATACAACTGCGGCAAGGGTGCTAATTACACTTAATACTAAAGAGGCTATCTCCATTTTTATCTCTCCTTTATCATTTTTGCCCAGAAACAACAAATTCGTAAAGCTGTTTATTGCAATTTCTTTTGCGAACAATGTGATACTCAACATCGACAAAACCAATTGTAGTCATCATATCAACATATATTTTTTCGGCCGGAACAGTAATGTTATAAAAATTCGAATTTCCGATAATGTAGAACACTCTGCCTTTTGCGGCTAATCCGGCATATACGGAAGAAAGGTGTTTTTGCATATCTTCGAAATATTTTAATACATAGTTTTCCATTAACCCTGCAGACTTGTTGTCTGCATTAGATATTTTTTCTGCAATATCATAAACATATTGAGGAAGAGAATGGTCGCTTTTCCATGTGCCCAATAGACTTGTCGCTCGTCCCCATGTTCCACCTATTGCCTGCCAATCAAGATCGCTGGCCTGATCAGATGTCTCAAGATAATCCAGCCAATACATATATGGACGTAATTCACGAATATACGAAATTCTATTTGGGTATGGTGGCGAAGTAATAACCGTATCATATGCCCCATAACATTCCGCAGGGATGGATCTCGAGTCGTGCAATAACACTTTTGATGTTGCACGAGGTTGTAATAGTGCTCCTTTAGCAACCATTTCACAAACTGAAATAAAAGCTTCTTTTGCAATATCTATTGAAAAGAAACCTTCATTACCATCTTTGAATGATGTAGAAACATGGTTAAACGCAGCATTAGAAAGTTCAATTACTATTCGGCAAAAAGAAACGGTAAGTAGTTGTACAACAGCATCATCTTCAACAGTTTTAATTGCAGATTTTAGTTTTGCTAAAAATTCGGCTTGAGGCGGATTCCACCAACGATAAATATTGTAGATCGGAGGAAAATCGGTAGGCACGTATTCTTCTATGTGCTGCATTAATGTGTTTGCAATAGACAAAAACTCTTCGACCTTATCTCGATGATAAATGCCTAATTTTGCATTTCCCAACCAAACTAAAAAAGGATTGATTTCTAATGCAAATGATGAAATGCCTTTATTGGCACACACTAATTCCGTTGTTCCGGTACCTGAAAAAGGTTCCATAACACAACGAGGGGTATAATCCAACTCAGCAAGTATTTCTTCCACCAAGCGAACAGAGTATGCTGGAGTAAGTCGCAGCCATCCATGTCTACCCAAAGACGAATTGTATTTAAATGTGTATTGTGCGTTTTGCGCTATTGCTTCTTTATGCATTTACTCTGCCCTCATCAGCTGTTCAAGAACATGCTGAATCTTTTCTTTAAAGTATTCTTGGTTACTGTTCATGAATTCGACAAAGTCAAACCCAATAACCTGTTTAAAAAAGCTAAAGGTTGAAACGTAAGGGGATGTCTCAACAAAACCTTGGAGAATTGCCCATTTTGCGACATTATATCGAGCTACAATATCATCGTCTATCTGTGCAGACATAACCATTAGACAAGGGATATATCCATTGGCATACGCATTTGCTGCGTTGGCAATATCTGCGTTCTGACGTTTGGAGTCTTTGCTTTTGTATCCTTGCCTTACTTCGAAAACGATACCAGTTATTGCTTCCCGGATTGGAGTAGCAAGTTCCAGATTATCTGCTACTTGCATCATCCAAGCGGTACAGCGTTCTTTAATTTCTTCGTCTGGGATTTTATCAATTATAATTCGCCCATCCAAAGAAAGTGTACGTTCTTTTCCGTTAGTTCCAGTAACTTTGTAAGACCATGTGACATCGTCAGCATTGAGGCCAAGATAATCCATAAAAATAGCCCTGACAAGGCGTTCGCAGCCAATGCCAATTTGCCGATAAACACTGGTAATGCCACCAGCTGCTTTATGGGCAGAATACATAAGAGGATTGTCCAATCCAAGCCATTTATAAAACGCATCTGCTCCGTATAATGTTTGGAATTCTGCAAGCGAAAATCCACCATTTCGTCCATGCCCAAATTTGGGTGAATAGTGTGCACATTCATTAATTGGCTCTATAAGTATATTTCTATATCGAATGTTTTGCTCGGTTGTCATTATCTTTGTCTCCTTACTTTTCGTTCGAAACGGATATTACTTCTGAAATATCACATTTTAATGCAGCACATATTCTATCAATACTTTCCATAGAAACGTATTCATCTTTTCCAAGTTTTGCAAGTGTGCTACTGCTGATACCCGCAATTTCTTTTAAGTCAGTTCGTTTCAATTTTTTGTCCAAAAGTAATTTCCACAACTTCGTATAAGTGACTGCCATTCTGCTACCTCCGAATCATAATTTTTATTATATCAGAAAAGAATGAACATTTCAATGCAAATATAGATTTAATATCTTTTTTTGCAAACTTAATTTCTTTTATGGCGAATATTTTGCTTTGCATAATCGCTTGCCGCCTGTCGGCGTTCTTTACTGTATGGTGCAGTCAGACGGAAAGACAACCGCCCCTTTTCAATCTCAAACGCCTTGTAGCCTGTTTCGGTATCCTCGTCCGTCATATTGCAATGGTCGGGGTATTGCTCCGCATAGGCGGTCAGCCGCTTCTTCAAGTCGGTGTTATGGGTGTAGACGGTGATCCTGCTCTTTGTTTCATCAAAAAAGATTTCTGTGGTTTT
>UQNI01000099.1 GCA_900542375.1 uncultured Oscillospiraceae bacterium
CTGAAACTACAGTACATACAAGGCCAGGAAGCATATAGCTGTGATTTAACACATATTTTCCAATTTTTGTTGTTCCCGCGGTATCAAACGCAATTGCTGCAACGCACTGACCGGAAGCAGGAATAAAATAATTTGATGAACATGCAATCCAGCCAGCAACAATAATATTTGCCGGAAGCCCTAATGCAATACCAATTGGAACCATAATCATTGTAGAGGATGACTGACTTGTTGTTATTGCCCCAACAATAAACACTGCTATGATATAAATCCATGGATGTTCATTCGTGAGAACTGACATATTATCTGTAATAAACGATGATTGATCTGCAATAAATGTATTCACCAGCCAGCAAAGACCAAATGCCAGAACAACAGCAAACATTCCTGTTTTAAATACTGGCTGATCCAGTACCTTATTGCTGTCAAGTTTTGTAATTAATACCGTTACGGCTGCTGCAACCAGCATAAAAATCTCAATTACTGTGGTAAGCGGTAATTTGCTTCCATCTGAAAGTGTTGGAACTAATGCACTCACTGCGCCAAGCAATACAATACCTACCATGGCAACCAAAAATACTGCAACAGAGATTTTTGCCTCTTTTGTTGTTTTAACTTCTGCAGCATTCTCATTTTTCACAAGAGTCTGAACCTGTCCGGATGCTACACGAGCCTGAAATTCCGGATCCTCTGCCAGTTCTTTTCCTTTCTTCATTACAGCAAGAGCACATGCGACTGTACCAATCAGTGTTGCCGGGATACAGACTACAAGCAGTGTAAAAATATTAACCGTTTTATAGTTCGTTGCTTCAGCCATAAAAGCCAGAATACCTACCGTTGCTGCTGAAATCGGACATGCCGTGATTGCCTGCTGGGAAGCTATAATGGATGCTGAAATCGGGCGTTCCGGTCGAACTCCTGTCTCAATAGAAATTTCATTAATTACCGGAAGCAAACTGTAAATAATGTGACCTGTACCACACATAAATGTAAAAATATATGCTACAACCGGTGCAAGTACCGTAATCATCCTAGGATTCCTGCGAAGAATCTTTTCTGCTATGCGAACCAGGAAATCCAATCCCCCACATGCCTGCATTGTTGCAGCTGCTACAATTACCGCAATCATAATTAAAATAACGGTAACTGGCGGATCTGCCGGTGTAACATGAAAGAAAAATGTCATAATTAACATTCCAACACCACCAGCCATTGCTAAAAATGTCCCACCCTTACGTACCCCCAAAAATATAATGGCAAGTACAAGTATTAATTCTACCCAGAACATATTCATGTCCTCCCTCTCTTTTATGTCTTTTTCAGTTACATTTTGGATGTGCGCATATCCGTACAATACAAACTTTAATACAATTCTCGTACATCGCTCTTATTTGTATTGTTTTGTATCTGCCTTAATATTATATTTGTATCATACCTTTGTCAAGAACTTGTGTGTTTTTCGTCAATTATCCTATATTTTAGTTCCGATTTTTGTGCACATTTTCATTCCCGGGCTATTTCAGTATTATATATGTATTGTTTTGTATCCATAATACAATAAGCAGACAAAAACATAGGATACAATGTCTTTGTCTGCTTATAAATTCTTTTGCCCGAATTAAATATGTTCTGAATTAATACTCTACTTTCCACATATATCTACGTGTTGAAAGCGGATGTTCTTTCTTTTCAGCCAGTTCATGGTTATAAATAGGATATACATTATTAAACAGTGAATGGTTAAAGTAATCCACAACAGAAGCATCAATTGTAGATAATCCAAGTTCTTTTGCGTCCAGAACCTCAATCCTCTTTGCATATGTATGAAGGAATTTTAAAGCCCTTTCATCCAGTTCACGGGTAGATCCTTCTGATATCTGAATCATAAACGGACGGTTTGCATCTGTGATTTCAAACGGTCCATGGAAATATTCTCCTGTATGAATACTGCTGGAATCAAGCCACTGCATTTCCATGAAAATGCAAATACTTTCCATATATGCAGCCCCATAGCCAGCTCCGCTTCCCATCGTATAAATAACGGTATCGTCCTTGTATGTTTCAGCAAACTGTTCAGCTCTTACCTGTACATGTTTTCTTGCATTCCGGATAATTCCGGTAATCATACCAAGTCCTTCGTAGAATTTATCATAATTTTCATATCCTGCGGTCTGTTGAAGTGTTTCCACTGCTACGAGCAGCGCACACATTGTTTTTTCTCCAGCATAATCAATATCACCTTTGAGATGATCCGGACTTGCATCAAATGAATACTGGATAATATAGTCACCAAACTCCACAATTTCAGATTCTTCCAGCCATGTAAGAATAATTACTGCTGCTCCTTTTTCCTTACCAAGCTTTGCTGCTGCAATCGTTTCCGGTGTATTTCCCTTATGGCAGGACAGACAGATGATCGAATTCTCTCCAAAATCTTTTGGTGTACTGTGAACAAATTCGTTGCTGTTGATCAGCGCGGATTTAATATTTGAACACTCTTTCTCCATAAATGTTTTTGCAGGATACAAAGCTCCAAGAGACCCTCCACAACCAACAAAATACAGGCTCTTAACACCTCCTTTGTCTTTTTTGTTCTCCAAAATCTCTGCTACAATGTTTTTAATGTCTTTGCTTGTATAACTCATATTCATTTCTCCTTTTTTTATTTGTCTCGTTTGTTTCTATCCAAAATATAATACAATATAATACATTTGTCAATATAAAACAGCTTTTAAAATAAATATATACAATTCTGAAACTTTGTATTATAATATATTGTATAATACAAATCAAAACACATTACGAGGTTTTTCATGGAATTAAACAATACAATTGCCAAACCACTATACAAACAACTTGAGGATCAGTTAAAAGAAGAGATTGACACCGGAAAACGTAAAGCAGGCAGCCGTCTTCCAACAGAAAATGAGTTAAGTACAACCTACAATGTCAGCCGGGTCACTGTCCGAAAAGCTCTTGCAGGTTTATCAGAATTAGGATATCTGGACCGCAAATCCGGAAAAGGAACTTTTGTTGCCGAAAAAAGAATCCAGCGAAATATCTCAAAAGGTGTTACCGGATTTTCTGAAATGTGCCGTACAATGGGAGCAGTTCCAGGTGCGAAAACCATTAAAATTGCAATAGAAGATCCTACCGAAAAAGACATGGAACTCATGCACATTACACCCGATAAAAAGATTCTCGTATTGGAACGTATTCGTTATGCCGATGAAAAACCGGTATTGTTAGAAATCAACCGGTTTCCTGAATCCTTTTCTTTTTTATTTGGAGAAAATTTAAATGACACTTCCCTTTATGATGTGCTGCAAAACCACAATATTATTTTTGATCATTCCGACAAAACTTTTGATATTGTGTTTGCCTCCGCACAGGAATCAAAAATTTTGGGGATTTCAAAAGGTTATCCACTTCTTCGAATCGAGAGTACAATCTATAATACTGATTGCTCACTTGTTCAAAGATGTAAGCAATTATGTATCGGCGATAAATTTAAATTCACAATTTAAAAACTCCGGGCACATATACATTTGCGCCCGGAGTTTTATATTATTCCATGGCATACCGGATAAATTCCGGGAGAATTGCACGATACTTCTATCTCCACATTTCAAGAAACGCTTTCACTTCCTCCGGCATGCGTCCCTTTCGCCACGCGAGAAGAAGTTCCGTCGTAAGATCCGCATCCAGAATATCACAGGACTTCATCTGATCCGACAACTTGTGCATAGAAGCCGGAAGAATGGCGATTCCAAGCCCTTTTTCCGCCATGGTCATCGCTGTTCTGGCATCCTCACACTCACAATAAATATCACACAAAAGCCCCTTTTTTTCGAACGCGGACAACAGATAACTGCGGTAGCGGTGGGACAGGATCAGTTTCTGCTCTGACAGTTCCTCGAGCGTGATCCCATCTTTGTTTTTTTCTAAAACTGGGTTCCCTGCAGCCGCCATTGCAAGCAGCTTTTCCTGCATCAAAGTCCTGCTCTCACATCCTTTGAGCACAATCGGTGTCCGGAGTGTCGTGATATCGACCACGCCGTTTTCCAACTGCTCTCGCAGCGTAAATGTCGATCCCTCGTGGATATCAAAGCGAATATCCGGATGCGACGTGGAAAAACGGATCAGGTAATCGGACATCATAGAAACCGTGGACGGCGTAAATCCGATGTGGATTGTTGCCGCCTGGCTTGCCTTTATGACTTCCCGCTTGGTAATATCCGCCATGGTAAGAAGACTGCCCGCCCTGTCATACAGTGTTTTTCCTGCTTCCGTTAATGTAATCTTTTTGGTGCCGCGCAAAAAAAGCTGCACCTGAAGTTCTTCTTCGAGCATCTTTACCTGATAACTCAGCGGCGGCTGTGTCATGTGGAGAACGCGCGCCGCACCGCTGATCGTACCGGCATCCACAATTGCCCGAAAGTATTCCAGTTGTTTTACATCCATAGCTTCTCCTTATATAATTTTTATTTGTTTAAGGCATAAAAGTAATATTTTTCATATATGTTAATCTATGGTATACTAAATGTCAACAGAAAGTCAAAATGAAAAAGAAAGAAATGAAATGATTGTGAAAAGAATTGATTTTGAACACGGGTCCATCCCAAGTAACATCTTAAACGCAGCGATTCCCATGCTGGTGGCGCAGCTTTTAAGCCTGCTTTACAACATCATAGACCGCATTTATATAGCAAGAATCCCGCATATCGGCACAA
>UQNI01000100.1 GCA_900542375.1 uncultured Oscillospiraceae bacterium
CCACAACCAAAGATAAAAATTCAACAGCAGAAGACACACTGCGCTTCTGGGAAGCAGTGACTACAGAAGGAACAGAATATCCAATTACGATAGAAAGCACAGGAACAGGACAAGCGTGGACAGATGTGATCAGGGCAGCACCGGGAACGCCAATTACGGTATATACACAAGGTGGAACAGTAGAAAGCATTACAGCCACAGACAGCAATGGAAACAAAATTGATATTTCAGAGTCACAGAAAGTGCGCATAGCGGAAACAAATCAATATACATTCCAAATGCCGTCAGCGGCAGTGACGGTAAAAGTGGTATTTGCCCAAAGCCAACAACCACAAGCACCGGGAGAAACTCCTGAGACAGGTGGAATGAACGGTGCTCAGACAGAGGATATGGAAGGAACAGGAGGAATGGATAGTCCCCGGACAGGAGATACAAACAGTATGGTTGCAGTTATTACAGCAGTAAGTATATGTGCGGCATGTGCAGCAGGAGTGCTTTTATATACGCTTTCCAAAGGTAAAAAGCAGAGATAACAGCACGTATGGTTTTCTTTGACAGATAAATACAACTGCTCTGCTGTTTACAGTTTCAGTATGCAAGGGAGAAGGAGCCTTTTTGAGGGTTCCTTTCTCCCTTACTTTTTTGTGGATTTAACTGTCTTTTCATCTTGTTCGCTTTTTTCTTTAATAATACTTGCAATTTATCGCTTTAAAGTGTAAAATAGTCTTAGGCTACTTTTAGAAAGGAAGGTTTTAGGTTATGGTTATTTTAATGAAGCAAAATTGTACAAAAGAAAATGTACAAGAAGTAGTGAAAACATTAAAAAAATGTGGATTGGGTGCCGATGTATCTGAAGGTACCCAAGCAACTATTATTGGTATTTTGGGTGATAAAAGCAAACTGGGCGGTTTGGATATCACCCTATTGGACGGCGTTGAAAACTGTGTGCCGATTATGCACTCTTATAAACTTGCAAGCCGTGATATGTGTCCAGACGGACGCCTTGTGCACGTAGGTGACCAAGTCATTGGTGGCAAAAAATTGGTCATGATGGGTGGACCTTGTGCAGTAGAAAATGAAGAGTGTATTATGAAAGCAGCCATTGGCGTAAAAGCAGCTGGTGCAACATTTTTGCGCGGCGGTGCCTATAAACCTAGAACCTCTCCATATTCATTTCAAGGCTTAGAAGAAGAAGGATTAAAGCTATTAAGAAAAGCAGCGGATGCAACCGGGCTGAAAGTAGTAAGTGAAGTAATGGCTTCCGAACAAATTGATACTGCAATTAAGTATTGCGATATGTTCCAAATTGGGGCAAGAAATATGCAAAATTTCCGTTTGCTCAAAGATATTGGTAAATCAAAAGTGCCAGTTGTGCTAAAACGAGGCATTGCCAATACCATTGAAGAGTGGCTGGATGCAGCAGAATACATTATGAGTGAAGGCAACTACAATGTTGTGTTGTGTGAGAGGGGTATTCGTACTTTTGAAACGGCTACCAGAAATACGCTGGATGTTTCTGCGGTGCCGGTTGTGAAAGAACGCAGCAGTTTACCAATTATTATCGATCCATCTCATGCAGCGGGCAAAGAACGTTATGTAGCTCCATTGGCATTGGCAGGTATTGCAGCCGGAGCTGACGGTTTAATTGTAGAGGTGCATCCAAATGCAAAAGAGGCAATCAGTGATGCTGCACAGCAGTTAAGCATTGAAGCTTTTGCAGATTTAGTGCAAAAAGTAGGACAAATGGCAAATATTTTTAATAGAGAAATGTAAGACTTACTGTGAGTGCGGTAACCTATCATCTTACTTTAGAATAAAAAATGCGTGAGAATGTAAGCGGTCATTCTCACGCATTTTCACTTTTATATATGATGTACCTGGTTTATAAAGATACCACTGTTGAATTGTTTTTTCAGAAGATACTTTCATACTAACAGTTCTCCTTTGCAAATGGTAATGTCCCTGTACTATTTGTAGTAATAAGGTTATGAGCACGCACAGTCTGCCTGTACATATAGTTTTTTCATTGGTATAACGATGCACTGGCTCGCACCTTTAAAACCTTCGGTATTGGGCAGCATAATTCAATACACCAATGACGCCAAAAAAGTGGTAGTATCACAAATTCCCCAGAATTTTTTGATTGGAGAAGACATTACTCTATAAGTGGCCCATTTGTAAAGCGATATTATATTCCAAGACATACCTCCCATTAAAATGAGTGCTTTGTAATCTGTGGATATGGTGAAATTTTATAATCAGGAATTATTTCAAATCCGCCGACTTATATTTTGAAACGGATACTGTTTTGATTGAAATTTGATTTTGTCCCAATATTCGTATGTCTGATGATACATAAGAGGCCTTCCGGTCTGCCTTATTGATTCAAAACGGAAAAGAGAGCAGTTTCATAAATAGATTCCTTTTTTCTAAAGCTGGATATTGTTTCCTATAAAACAAGAGCAAATTTTTTATAAAGCTCCTTGTATCAGAGAAATTTTTAAAATTTCTCCATGTTTTTCTACTAAAATTATGATGTCAGCACAAGATAAAAGTTATTTGTGTTTTCCCCAGCCATCGATATCGGCGCGCTGTAACGCTCCCATGACTTTTCTTCGTAAATCAGGAAATTGTTTTTCTAAATCTTTAATTAGCTCTTGGGTACTTTGGCGGCAGGTATGTCCGTCTACAGGACATTCACTTTTTACAACAGGCAAATGGTAACGCTGTGCTGCAGATTCTACTTTGCTTTCTTCACAAAACACCATTGGACGTATTAAATATAAATCTTTTCTGGATAAATATGACATAGGAGAAAAACAGCCAATTTTACCGCCATAAAACAGATTCATAAAAAAAGTTTGCACGGCATCATCAAAATGATGTCCTAGCGCAAGTTTGTTACAGTTATGTTTTTTACTCATATCATGCAAAATACCACGGCGCATACGGGCACATAAACTGCAGGGATTGCTTTCTTTTCTTTGTTCAAAGATAATGTTACCAAGTTGAGAACGGCGTATTTCATATTTTATTTGTAGCCGGCGGCATAGTTCTTCCACCTGACGAAAGTCAGTTTGTATATTATCAAAACAAGGGTCTACAGTGATTGCAACCAAATCATATTTCATTGGTAAAAATTTGCGCATATTCGCTAAAGCACAGAGTAGAACAAGGGAATCCTTACCTCCGGAAATACCCACTGCAATACGGTCGCCCGATTGGATTAATTGATAACTGTCAACGGCAGCTCGTATTTGGCTCATAATTTGCTGCATAAAAGACCTCCATATGAAAAAATAGCGCATAACTGCGGTGTAACGCGATTTTTAAATTACGCATATCATATCATATTTTTTATAAAAGTAAAATAATTTTTTAAAAATGACAATCGAGAATATAAGAGATATAAAGAGAAAACAGGAGATAATAGAAGCAATTTATTTGGTAAATTAAAAAAATGAAAATTAGGGGTTGACACTGTAAATCGTGTATGGTAATATCATAAATGCATGTTAACACTTATGAGTGTTTTGAACGATTTCCCAACCTAAAAAATGGGAGCTATCAATGATAAAGAATATTAATGTTTGGAGGAAATGCAATGTCTACTTTTATGCAAAAACCAAGCCAAGTAGAGCGTAAATGGTACATTATTGATGCAGCAGGCAAACCAATGGGCCGTGTAGCTGCTCAAGCAGCTATTTTGCTACGTGGTAAACACAAACCAACTTATACACCACATGTTGACGGTGGCGATCATGTTATCATCATTAACTGTGCTGATGCTGTTTTAACAGGTAATAAGTTGCAAAACAAAAAATACTACCGTCACACAGGTTACGTTGGTCACCTAAAAGAGGTAGGTTATGACAGATTAATGGCTGAAAAACCAGAGTTTGCTATGCAATTGGCTGTAAAAGGTATGATTCCTAGCACACACAATGGCCGTGAACAGCTAACAAGACTACGTGTATACGCAGGTGCTGAGCATGTTCATGTAGCACAACAACCAACAGTTTGGGATAAATAAGAGAGGAGGATTGGAATATGTATAACAAAGAGTCTTATTTTTATGGTACAGGTAGAAGAAAAAGCTCCGTTGCTCGTGTAAGACTATACCAAGGTACAGGTAAAGTTACAATCAACGATAGAGATATTGATGATTATTTTGGTTTGGAAACATTAAAATTAATTGTTCGTCAACCATTAAATCTAACAAAAACAGAAGGTAAATTCGACATTGTTTGTCGTGTTGCAGGCGGTGGCGTTACAGGCCAAGCTGGCGCAATCCGTCATGGTGTTGCAAGAGCTTTGCTTCAATATGATTCTGAGAATCTCCGTCCTACTCTGAAAAAGGCTGGATTCTTAACTCGTGACCCAAGAATGAAAGAACGTAAGAAATACGGTCTTAAAGGCGCACGTAGAGCTCCACAGTTCTCAAAAAGATAATTTTATTGCAGTCTTTTTTAAAATGGATTCTGTATATACAGAATCCATTTTTTCTTTTTACACTCCAAAAAGGAAATCATTGTGACAGATGTTCTTTGATACTCACTTTAAGAAACATAATAAATGTTATAAACGGAAGATATGCATCTATAATATATTAAAGTTTTCACGCGTATTCTTCCTGCGGTCTGCGAAAAAAGTAAAAAAGATAAAATATTTTACTATTTCCGGATATGAACAAAGC
>UQNI01000101.1 GCA_900542375.1 uncultured Oscillospiraceae bacterium
AGACCTTTTCCTGCAATGTTTGGTATTGCCCCGGGAGAATTTTTTACACTGGGAATGATTGAGCGATATCAAGATTCATCAACAGGAGGAGTAGAAGCTTCTTTGATAAGGGAAGTTAGCCAGATGTCAGGTCCGGCTGTTTCTCAAATGTTAAAAGCTTTGGAAAAGAAAGACTATATCAAAAGAGTCATGGTTGAAGAAGATCGACGGAAAGTATTAGTGTGTTTAACCCAACAAGGAAAAGAAATTTTGTCCACATCCAAAAAGATGTTTTTAGCCGTTGTGGATAAAATTTATGAAGATTTTGGAGAAAAAGACACAAGAAAATTTATTGAACTTCTTAATCGCTTTCAAGTAATCTTCTATGAAGGCACATCCTGTGACAAAATTTAAACCTATTTAAGAAAGGAAGTCATGCTCATATGGTGAAATTGCTCGCAAAGTACTTAAAGCCTTTTTGGCTGAGTGTAGTATTTGCCGTTTTGCTGTTGTTTGGTCAAGCATTTAGTGATTTGAGCTTACCACATTACATGTCTGACATTGTAAATGTTGGTATTCAGCAGGGCGGTATTTCAGAATCTACACCTAAGGCAATAAGTGCCAAAGCACTTTCGTTTTTGAAAGTGTTTATGACAGACGAAGAAAAAGAAGTTATTGATAAGAGTTATACGCTTCGTTCTGTTAACGATCAAGGTCAAGAACATGACCGTTACGTAAAAGAATATCCATTGCTGGCTACACAAGATATTTATGTATTGAACAGTAACATAGACAGCGATACCATGTCTCAATTGGATCATACATTCGGTTTGGCAACATGGACATTCATTTATACCATGCAATCTATGTCAAGCAATGAAAATGCTGCAGCACAACCTGACAGTGAAGATACTTCCAGCAGCAGTAGTATTTCGGATATTAATTTTGAAGAACTCTATCAAATGCAACCACAGCTGGAGGCAATGCCTGATCAAGTGATTGATGATGCAAGAGTACAGGCAGAAAATACAGAATCCTCTATGCTCTCTCAAAGTGCAGCTATCTTAAACGGTAATATTTACCAAGAGCTTGGACAAAACAAATCCAGCATACAAACAACATACATTGTAATTGCAGGTATGAAAATGCTGGCATTGTCACTGGCAGGTGGTATTGCATCTATTTTGGTTTGCCTATTGGCTTCCCGTATTGCAGCAGGTGTATCACGCAATCTGCGCAGAGATGTATTTAGAAAAGTTACTTCTTTTTCTAATAATGAATTTGACGAATTTACAACTTCTTCTTTGATTACCCGTACTACCAACGATATTACACAGATTCAATTATTGTTGGTAATGGGTATCAGGATGATATGTTATGCCCCTGTTATGGCCGTGGGCGGTACTGTTATGGCTGTAGGCTCTTCCCCATCTATGAGTTGGATTATTGCTTTGGCATGCGGATTGCTGTTCTTACTGGTCGGAGTCATCTTTGTCATTGCAATGCCTAAGTTCAAAATTATGCAAAAATTAATAGATAGATTGAACTTGGTTGCAAGGGAAAATTTAAACGGCATGACTGTTATTCGAGCTTTCGGTACGGAAGATTTTGAAAAGAAACGTTTTGATAAAGCAAATATGGATGTAAGTAAAACGCAATTATTTACAAACCGTGTTATGGTATTTTTAATGCCTGCTATGACCTTTATCATGAATGGTATTTGTTTACTTGTTGTTTGGATTGGTGCACATCAAGTTGCAAACGGCGGTATTCAAGTTGGTGACATGATGGCCTTCATGCAATACTCCATGCAAATTATTATTGCATTCTTAATGCTTTCCATTGTATTTATTATCGTACCTCGTGCAGCTGTTTCCGCAGCCAGAATCAGAGAAGTACTTGGAAAAGAACCAAGCGTTCAAGACCCTGTTCAACCGAAACATTTTGATGACAGCATTGATGGTGTTGTAGAATTCCGCAATGTTAGCTTCCATTATGCCGGGGCTGATGAAGAAGTGTTAAGCAATATCAACTTCACTGCAAAACCCGGTCAGACAACAGCTTTTATCGGTTCAACAGGTTCAGGTAAATCCACGTTGGTAAACTTAATCCCTCGTTTTTATGATGTAACTTCAGGTGAAGTTTTAATTGATGGTGTGAATGTAAAAGATGTATCTCAACATGAGCTTCATAACAAAATTGGTTATGTACCGCAAAAAGGTGTTTTGCTGTCTGGTACCATTGCTTCCAACTTGCGTTATGGAGACGAAAATGCAACTATGGACGATTTAAAACTTGCGGCAGATATTGCACAGGCTACCGACTTTATTATGAAAAAGCCGGATGGTTTTGACAGCCCTATTTCTGAAGGCGGTACCAACGTATCCGGCGGTCAAAAACAGCGTTTGTCCATAGCACGTGCTTTGACAAAGAAACCGGAAATCTTTATTTTTGACGACAGTTTCTCTGCTTTAGACTTTAAAACAGATTCTGCTTTGCGCAAAGCTTTGAAAGAACATACTTCAAATGCAACCGTATTGATTGTTGCACAGCGTATTAGCACAATTATGAATGCAGAACAAATTATCGTTTTGGATGAAGGCAAAATTGTTGGTAAAGGTACGCACCAAGAGCTACTCAAAAATTGCCAAACCTACTATGAAATTGCTTCGTCACAACTTTCAAAGGAGGAGTTAGACAATGAGTAATCAAGAACAAAATACAAAAACTTCTCCAAAACCGGGTGGCGCAATGTTTGGTGGGAACGCCGCTGTTCCTGGAGAAAAAGCAAAAAACTTTAAAAATTCTTTTGGTAAATTACTGCGTTACATGGGCAAATTTAAAGTGCTATTAATTCTAGTGGTTATTTTTGCTGTGTGCTCTACAATATTTACCATTGTCGGACCTAAAATATTAGGTATGGCTACTACAAAATTGTACGAAGGCATCATGAGCAGTGTCTCCGGTACAGGAACCGGTATTGACTTTGGATATATCGGTACAATTGCAATTATTCTAATTTGTTTGTATTTGGTAAGTTTGTTATTTGGTTATTTACAAGGACATTTGATGTCCAAAGTTACAATGAAGGTAACATATAATTTAAGAAAAGATATTTCCAATAAGATGCATCGTCTTCCATTTAAATATTATGACGGTACTTCAAATGGTGAAATCTTATCTTACATTACCAATGATATTGATACGATTTCCCAAAGTATGAACCAGAGCGCAACACAAATTATCACTTCAGTAACTACTATTATCGGTATTCTGATTATGATGCTGACCATCAGCTGGGAAATGACTTTGGTTGCTTTGGCCATTGTGCCTATTTCAATGGGTATTATTTCTTTAATTATGAAAAAATCTCAGAAACACTTTATGGCACAACAAGCTTATTTGGGTCACGTCAATGGTCATGTGGAAGAAATGTATTCCAGCCATGTTGTTATCAAAGCATTTAACAAAGAAAAAGAGTCTGCAAAAACCTTTGATAAGTACAACAATACACTTTATAAATCTGCTTGGAAATCACAATTTATGTCAGGCCTTTTAATGCCTATTATCTTGTTTGTCGGAAACTTGGGTTATGTAGCAATTTGTATTTTGGGTGGTTATTTATCTGTTACAACCGGTTTGCCTGTCGGTAACATTCAGGCTTTCATGCAATATGTACGTCAATTTACACAGCCAATTTCTCAAATTGCCAATATCTCAAATATTTTACAGCAAACCGCAGCAGCTGCTGAACGTGTGTTTAATTTCTTAGAACAGGAAGAAGAAGTTCCTGAAACAAAGAATCCGATTACAGTACAGCATGATCCAAACGGTGTTGAAACTGCTACTTGCATCAAACCAAAAGGTAAAGTTGTATTTGACCATGTACACTTTGGATATACACCGGAACGTACCATTATCAATGACTTCTCGACCGTAGTAGAGCCCGGACAGAAAGTAGCTATTGTAGGACCTACAGGTGCAGGTAAAACGACCATAGTAAAACTGCTGATGCGTTTCTATGATGTAAATTCAGGCGCAATTTTAGTAGACGGTCATGATTTACGAGAATATGCAAGAAAAGACTTGCGTTCTATGTTTGGAATGGTTGTGCAGGACACTTGGCTGTACAATGCTTCTATTGAAGATAATATTCGTTACGGTAAACAGACTGCCACAACGGAAGAAGTAATCGAAGCAGCGAAAGCTGCACAGGTAGATCACTTTGTCAGAACGTTCCCTGATGGCTACAAAACCATGCTGAATGAAGAAACAAATAACGTATCTCAGGGACAAAAACAGTTATTAACCATTGCTCGTGCAATTTTAGCAGATCCTGAAATTTTAATTTTGGATGAAGCAACAAGCAGTGTTGATACCAGAACTGAAATTTTAATTCAAAAAGCAATGGATCATTTAATGGAAGGAAGAACCAGTTTCGTTATTGCCCACCGCTTATCTACCATTAAAAATGCAGATACCATTTTGGTTATGAAAGACGGCGATATTATAGAACAAGGTAATCATGAAGAGCTGCTTGCCAAAGGTGGTTTTTATGCAAATCTTTATAATAGCCAATTTGATGAAGGTGAAGAATAATTTGGTATAAATGACTTCCTCTCAAAAAAGCCATTACAGTAAAAACTGTAATGGCTTTTTATTACTCTATGTTTGCTGATTTTTGGCAGTAAGCCTGTATTA
>UQNI01000102.1 GCA_900542375.1 uncultured Oscillospiraceae bacterium
TAAAATATAGTAAAATATAATATATCAAAATGTCAATTTATTGCTTTTTCAGTTATCTAAAAAAGTATACCTTTTTGAATTATTTGCTTGCACATACCTCGATTCAGACAGAATAAAAATAATTAGAGATAAAAAAGAACGACTTTGTACAAAGTCGTTCTTTTTACTGTCATTTACAAACTATTCAGCTTTTTTCTTTCTTACAAAGAATACAGTACCTATTATAGCACCTGATACCATTACCGCAACAGTAATCCAAATTACAGTATTACTACTATCACCTGTTTGAGGTGAATGTATTGCTTTTTTCGTTGTTGTGGTTACCGGTGTTACATCATCAGATGGATTAACCGGAGCAACAGGTTCTGTTGGCTCAATAGGAGTTGCTGGTTCTTCCTTAACTGTATAAGATACAGTAGGCTTAGCAAAAATTTGTGGTTTTCCCTTATCGCCAAAACTATTCACAGGATATAAAGTTGCAGAATTGTTGGTATATAATCCTGCATAGTTTTTGCTACCATTGCTGTCATAGGTTCCGTATACACCTGCTTCAGACTTTGGATTATCCAACTTCACGGTATAGGTCAACTGAACAGGAGCGAAATTAGTAACAGGCTCATTAATATTCCAAACAAAATGTTCCGTATCTTCCAAATTGCCTTGAGTATAGGTGACGGTATAAGCGTACTCTCCATTTTCCAAAGGCTTAAAACCATACGTATTTTCATCTATGTTTATCGCCTCATATTTTTTTCTACCTACTGTTAAATACAATGCAGAAGCATCATTGACAAAGTTAAAATTATAGTCGCCCGATACATAGCCCATATAATCTTCAACATAAGAGCCGGAGTCTACCAAATATACAATATCGTTTTGAATTTCATCAAAACTGATATTCTTTCCTTCTGCCAAGTAATTCATAAAAGAAGGACCCCAAGCATACTGAATTCCTGAAGTCTGGTTTGCGGTCACGGCATAACAATGATAACCAGCAGAAACTGCTTCCTGATATACCTGATTTGTTAAATAAAGTGCCTTATCCACAGAATTTGCATAGCTAGATTGTTCCTCTACGGGAGTAGATTGCACAATGGTGCCGCCATATGGATATTCATAGGTAGTTCCTTGTATTGCAATTTGATTTTCAACTTCAGCTAAATATGTATCCCAATCGGCAGGAGGTGCATTGGTTCCATATTTAGAATTCCAGTTATCAGGCCCAGCCCAGTTCTTCTCTCCATCAGCCCAAAAACTCCAAGCTGTAGCTGTAGGAGCTTCATGATACATGTAAGTAATACAATCGCTGACAAAAATTAAAAACTTACGGTTAGATTCTACTTCCATATCAGAATCCAACATGGATTTACCTGCCAACAATCCTGCATGAGTATTGGTACCGCTGGTAAAATCTTGTTTTATCGCTGTTTCAATCTCATCAAACTGGGTGGACAAATCCATGAATTCGCTCGCATTTGCAACTTTATTAAAAATTACAACTCCCACGTTGATTTTAGCACCTGTCCCCTCAATTTGAGATTTCAAGTCCCCCAGTATATCAAGTACTTGATTTTCCAAGTCTGTGCTGGTGGATTTATCCAAAACCAGAACCACATCTGTAACCAGTTGTTTTTCTGCAGAGGGTAAAGATAAAGTAACCTGAGATTCAAAAAGCTCATTTAATTCCGTAGCAGTTTTAGATCTGGAAACATCCCACTCCTCCGTAGATAGCTCTGTTTCTTCTGATACCTCTGCAGCAAAAGCCATGCCCGGCAGAATAGAAAATATCAGAACAACAACAAACCAAAGCGCTATTACATATTTTGCTTGTTTCTTTTGCATGTTTCATTCTCCCATCTTTTTAGTGTAGCAATTCCCTTAAGGAGATACTTTTGCAAAAGTGTACCTTTGTAAAAGTATAAAAAATATGTAAAAAAGCACATTTTGAGCCAAAAAAGCACTTGAAAATCTTATTTAAATGTTGTATTATTCTAATAAAGTGATTAAATGGTATTTTTGTAAAAGTACACCTTTTCAAAAAAATCATCAAGTTTTTAGACAATATGTTATATTTTTGCAGCATAAAGTATCAAGATAAAAAGAAAAGAGAATTGACTCATATGAGTCAATTCTCTTTTTCGTTATAAAATCAGATTGTAGTTGTAATCGTTATTTTTTCTTAAAACTATCTTTTAATGAAACCGTCCTGTTGAATACCAAATGTTCAGGTTTACTGTCCTTAGAATCAAAACAGAAA
This sequence comes from uncultured Oscillospiraceae bacterium, assembly GCA_900542375.1. Classification (GTDB taxonomy): domain Bacteria; phylum Bacillota; class Clostridia; order Oscillospirales; family Acutalibacteraceae; genus UMGS1071. Next base: position 2,258 of record UQNI01000102.1, read on the forward strand.
TAACCCTGTCGCATAAATTGAAATGATGCGTGGGAGTCCAGTTCTTTCACTGAGGCTTCCACTTTACAATGTTCCAGCACATTCAAGGAGTCAGGATTAATACATTCCAACAACTCGCCCGCTTCCGGATCTGCCTGAGTAAACAAATTATCATATAAACGGATTTCAGCGTCCAAGGCATTTTTTGCATCGACCCAATGAATGGTTCCGCGTACTTTTCTGCCGTCCGGAGTGGTACCGCCCCGTGTTTGAGGGTCATATTCGCCATATACTTCAATTACATTGCCATTTTCATCTTTTTTACAGCCTGTACATTTTACAATATAAGTGGTTTTCATGCGTACTTCATTGCCCGGATAAAAACGGAAGTATCCTTTTACGGGTTCCTCTGTAAAATCATTTCTTTCAATCCAAGATTCTCTGGAAAATGTAATGGTTCTGGTACCATCTTCAGGACAGTTCGGATTGTTTTCAATCTCAAATTCTTCTACCAAATCTTCCGGATAATTGGTAATAATCAATTTTATTGGGTCTAATACAGCCATCACCCGTTGCGCTGTCATATTCAAATCTTCACGCAAACAATGCTCTAAAAAACTATATTCCACAACACTGTTTACCTTGGAAACGCCAATTCGCTCACAAAAATTGCGGATGGAAAGCGGAGTATATCCCCTTCTGCGTAATCCGCTTAACGTAGGCATTCTTGGGTCATCCCATCCATCTACCACACCGTTTTCTACCAATAAACGCAATTTTCTCTTACTCATAACCGTATGGTTTATGTTTAATCGCGCAAACTCAATTTGACGAGGTTTACAAGGCAGTTCAGAGTGCTCAATTACCCAGTCGTATAAAGGTCTGTGTGCTTCAAACTCCAAAGAACACAGCGAATGTGTAATGCCTTCCAATGCATCTTCAATAGGATGGGCATAATCATACATAGGATAAATGCACCACTGATTTCCCGTACGATGATGATGCATATGGCTGATACGATACAATACAGGGTCACGCATATTAAAATTGCCGGAAGCCAAATCAATTTTTGCACGCAGCGTCATAGAGCCGTCTTCAAACTCTCCCGCTTTCATACGTGCAAATAAGTCCAAGCTTTCTTCAATCGGTCTGTCGCGGTATGGGCTGACAGCCGGAGTTGTCAAGTCTCCACGATTTTCACGTACTTGTTCCGGAGTACATTGACAGACATACGCCAAACCTTTTTTAATCAGATTCACTGCAATTTCATACATTTTAGGAAAATAGTCAGACGCATAATAAAAACGGTCTCCCCAAGAAAAGCCAAGCCAAGCGATATCCTCTTTGATTGCATCTACATACTCAACGTCTTCTTTTGTCGGATTGGTATCATCCATACGCAAGTTGCATAAACCGTTATATTTTTCAGCAGTTGCAAAGTCAATGTACAATGCTTTGGCATGGCCAATGTGCAAATAGCCGTTAGGTTCGGGAGGAAAACGAGTGTGTACCTTTTTTCCTTCAAATCTGCCTCCCGGCGCCATATCTTCTTCTATAAAATCATGAATAAAGTTGCTCCAAACCTCTTGTGTTTCTTCTACATTTTTTAGTTCTTCACTCATTCTGTTTCCCCACTTATTCTTTATTCTCTGCTTTTAATTTTTCCAGACCGATATTCAATCTTCTTAATGTTTCTTCCTTGCCCAAAATAGCTAATATTTCAATGGCTCCGCCGGGCGTTACTGTCATGCCGGCCGCTGCAATTCGTACCGGCCACAGTAAAGTACCATTTTTTACTTCCAGTTGTTCCGGCAGTGCCAAAAGTGTGTCATGAATGGCCTCTACCGTCCAAGTATCTAAACGCTCCAATACAGGAATTGCCGCTTCCAGCATAGTAACTGAATTTTCTAAATTGGTTTTACTTTTTTTGTTGACAAACAATTCAGCGGAATACTCCGGCAACTCTTTGAAAAAGCCAATCATATCTGCAATTTGATTTAACTTGGTAACACGGGGCTGCAAAATAGAGGACAGCACCTCCCAATTTAAATCCGTTTGTGGAAATACCTGTTTATAGCTTGGCATAGCAAGTTGAGTAAATTGTTCTAAGGTCATCGCGCGCAAATATTCTCCGTTGAGCCATGTCAGTTTATCATAGTCAAAAATAGATTGTGATTTACTGATTCCGTCAATGGAAAAATGTTCTG
>UQNI01000103.1 GCA_900542375.1 uncultured Oscillospiraceae bacterium
ATTAGTTGGTGATAACACAAATGGCCTTGTTATGAACGGAAATTTTGTTGCAAAGAACGGCGCGTACATTGATTTGTCCGTTGCAGATGGAAACAACAATGCGTGGAATCCGATTTATGCAAACGGAAATATTGAAATTTACGACAGTACTTTAATGAGTCATTCCGGTGCTACAGGCGGAATATGGGCGGTTGGAGTAGGAAAAGACAGCTCTTTATTGAAATTTGTAAATAGTAATATTACATTAAATGACAGCGGTTGGGGTGCACAAAGTGGTAGTGTGCAGAATCCGAACGGAAATGTTTATATCGAAAATTCCACAATTACTGTGAACAGCGTTGCAGGTGTTTTTGCAAACAATTCGACAGAAGTTGTAGGTAACGTAAAGTTTATTACAGAGAACAACAAACAAATTCTTCGTACCAATACAGGTGAAATTACTTTAAATCTGGGTGAACAAGCTGATTTCCAAGGATATATAAACGAAAAAGGAACGGAAGTAACATTCCCAACAGACTATATTTTAGCAGAGAACTGGGAAATTGCTGCCGGCAGAACGCTTACCATCCCTGAAGGTGTAACGCTTACTTTGTCTGACGGAGTCAGCATTACAAAAGCTGAGGGCTCCCAAATTATAAATAATGGAACCATTTTGGTTCCATGTGACGCTTTGAATGCAGTCGAAGTGGATGGAGGAAATGCACCTTCAGAGCATCATAGCTTCAACAACTACATTTCAAACAATGATGCCACATGCACACTAGATGGTACAGAGACTTCTGTATGCGATAATTGCGATGTTACTGATACCAGAGTAGCTAACGGTTCTGCTTTAGGACACAATTACAATGAAGTCTGGAGCAACGATGAAGGTCAACATTGGCATGAGTGTACAATATGCCATGAAAAGAAAGAAACAGCCGACCATTCGTTTGCGTGGATAGTAGATAAAGAAGCAACAGAAACGGAAGCCGGCTCCAAGCATGAAGAATGCACTGTTTGTGGATTTGCAAAAGCAGCAGTGGAAATTCCGCTAACAGGTACAACTGAGACGACTGGTTCCGACACATCAACCGGAAATGGGAATATAAATTCAGCCGGTGACGCAGCAAGTCCTCAGACCGGAGATAACAGCATCTTAGGGTTATGTCTTGTGCTGTTAGTCAGTGCAGGTGGTTTGGCCTTAACAGCAATTGTGATGAAAAAAAGAAAAGCACAGTAAACAATAAATAAGATTGATACCGGTTCCTATCTGGAAACCGGTATTTTTATTTGCAATTATTTTTTAGGGAATAAAATTATATTAGCAAATATTCTATATCGGTTACAGACAGATGAAACGGAATTCAATGGCGTTTTGCCAAATAAATAATGCTCCAAAGATTTGACGGTATATTTTTATTTATTAAAAGAACTCATAAACGCATCTTTTCATCATTTTTAAACAATCAAAAAGAATCGCAAGCAAAAACAGTCAAAATTAATATTATAGATTAGGGCATAAATTAATTTTTATTTTTATGATTAAAACTTGCTGTTTCAGGCAAATATAAATTCAGGGCCCAAAATCAATATAATAATTCGGAGTGTGAAAAAATTGAATATAAGAAGAGGCGATATCTTTTATGCTGACCTTAGTCCAGTCATTGGTTCTGAGCAAGGCGGAGTGCGTCCTGTACTGATTGTTCAAAATGATGTTGGTAACCGTTTTAGTCCAACAGTAATTGCAGCGGCAATTACAAGTCAACGTGCAAAAGCGAATTTGCCCACGCATATTATGCTGCAAGCAGAAAATACAGGATTGGCACGAGATTCTATCGTACTTTTGGAACAAATCAGAACCATAGATAAACATAGATTAAAAGAACGCATGGGACGCCTGGATCCAAACGCAATGACGCAAATTGACCAAGCGTTATCCATCAGTTTTGGTTTAGATGCAGACAGTGCGATGCCACAGGCTACATAAACGCCTTCATCGCATTTGAATAAAAGAAATGCAGTATAAAGGAGAAGCAGATATGTTAACAGCAAAGGAATTATCCGCAATTGAAGAACAACTGAAAGCAGAAAAACTGCTCATTACAAAAAATAAAGCATATGCCCAATTATGTGATGACCCCGAACTCAGAAAAAAGTGCGAGCAAATGGCCGCAAAACATGAGGAGCATTACCAAACACTATTATCATTGTTGGATTAAAGGAGACGTATATGAGCAGAAAATCCATGAAAGAGCGAGACTTATTTGAAGATATACTGACAAATCAAAAATACATTACCGAAACTTACAATACATTTGCAAATGAATGTAAAAATTTATCCGTACGCAACGATATTTTAAATTTATTGAATGAAGAACATCAATTGGAATCCGATGTGTTTGACGAAATGCACCGCAGAGGATGGTACCCTACCGTATTGGCTGAACCTCTGGCAATTGATGAGGCAAAAACTAAATATGAAAACGAAAAACCATAATGGTTTTCTATATAAATAAACAACACGGCATTTTTACCGTGTTGTTTTCTTTTTACGTACATTTTCTGACAGAATTATTCTGTCCGACTGACTATAATAATGTTACAACTTTTTGGGAAAAGGAGGAACTATGTGAAGCAGACCATTTATATTGATGTGTTGCTGGCAGTCAATATTTTTATTAATTATTTTTTACTGTTGGCTGCAGCAAAATTTTTGGCAGTGAGGAGAATTCGTCTCAGAATTTTAGCAGCCTCCGTATTGGGTGCGGCATATTCTCTTACTATGCTGATGCCGTCAATTCCTATGGTACTGGCACTGTTAATGAAGCTGGCGATGTCTGCATCTCTTGTTTTTGTTGCTTTTCCCTGGGGAGGAAAAAAACAATTTTTAAAATCTCTGGCTTGTTTTTATATTATGAATTTTGCTTTTGCAGGATTTATGATGGCAATTTGGTATTTTATTTCTCCGCAAGGTATGATTATTAAAAATTCCATTGTCTATTTTAATATTTCTCCTATCATTCTTATTGGCTCAACAGCTGTTTGTTATGTTGTGATTCGATTCATCTACAGATTTATTGGAAAACACGAAGTGTCGGGAGGATGTTGTACTGTTACCGTTGTTTGGAAAGAGAAAACAGTGGAATGTAACGCAAAAATTGACACGGGAAACAGTTTGGTGGAACCTTTTTCTCATTATCCTGTGATTGTAATGGAATTGGAACCGCTGTCCGGATTGTTTTCTGAACATTTATGTACCTTCTTTCAGGAGAAAAAATGGGAACATCCCGGCAATACAGTGGGAAGCGAAGAAATACCAAAAATCAGAATGGTACCGTTTCAAACCATCTCCGGTGTAGGTGTGCTTCCTGCATTTTCACCGGAAAAAGTCATCATAAAATCTGCCAAAAAGCAAATAGAAACAGAAGATGTTTATATTGCGGTGTGCCAAGAAAAAATTACAAGCGACGGTTTTAAAGCGTTGTTAAATCCGGATTTATTTTCACAAGGCAAAGAAATTGTTATGGGGAGGAAATGTTGATGAAACAACTATTTTTACAAATGAAATGGGTACAAACAATTCTGCAATGGTGGATGAACAAAAAATGGCGCGAGACAGTTCATTATATCAATGGACCGGAAACGTTGCCTGCGCCGCTTTCTGCCGAAGAAGAAGCAAAAGTAATGGAAAATATACGAAATAATGTGGAGGGTGCCAGAGAACCTTTGATTACACACAATTTGCGTTTGGTTGTTTACATATCGAAAAAGTTTGAATCCAGTTTTGCCAGCGTAGAAGATTTGATTTCCATCGGCACCATAGGACTGATAAAAGCAGTTAATACATTCTGTCCGGAGAGAAATATTAAATTAGCAACGTATGCCTCCAGATGTATTGAAAATGAAATTTTGATGTATTTAAGAAAAAGTGCCCAGTTAAAGCATGAAATTTCTATTGATGACCCTTTGAATGTGGACTGGGACGGTAATGAACTGTTATTATCAGATGTATTGGGAAGCGACCCGAACTTGGTAAATCAAAATATCGAAAAGCAGGTAGAGCGGGATTTATTAATGGCTGCGGTATCCAATTTATCTCAAAGAGAAAAAACAATCATGCAGTTGCGTTTTGGGTTAAATCAGGAAACGGAACACACGCAAAAAGAAGTTGCAGATACGTTGGGTATTTCTCAATCCTATATTTCAAGACTGGAAAAAAGAATCATGGAACGTTTAAAAAAAGATTTAGAACGGGTGGGATAAAGCATTTATGCGCATTCTATTTACGATTGTAAAACATAACAGAAAAGAAGAAAAACGGCAGGAAAAAAAGGAGGCCGAAAGGCCTCCTTTTTATA
>UQNI01000104.1 GCA_900542375.1 uncultured Oscillospiraceae bacterium
GTTTTATGGTTGAAAATTGCAAAGCAATTTTTTAAATGCTATAACAACCTAGCAACAGCAGCAAAATTAAAGTTTTGGCTGTTAACAAGAACGTTTTAGCGTTTTATGGTTGAAAATTGCAAAGCAATTTTTTAAATGCTATAACAACCTAGCAACAGCAGCAAAATTAAAGTTTTGGCTGTTAACAAGAACGTTTTAGCGTTTTATGGTTGAAAATTGCAAAGCAATTTTTTAAATGCTATAACAACCTAGCAATAGCAGCAAAACTAAAGTTTTGGCTGTTAGCAAGAACGTTTTAACGTTTATGTGTTAGAAATTGTTTCACAATTTCTTTTATGTTATAATATCTGTCATGAGTATATCATGAAAGGGTGCGTTTGTTTTGAATAAAGCGATTATGAAAACATTTGCAATAAAGGCACGTAAAAAACTGATTGACGAAATTCTTGATAGAATTCAAATGTTTTCGCTGGATTCAAAAACAGAGCTCCCCAATTTATTACCAAAAAACCCTGTGAAACAAGAATGCTTCCTTCAATTACAAAGGCAAATTGAAGAAAACGATGTATTATCTGTTGCAGAACAAGCTGCTTGTGTTTGGTTTCATCGTTTGGTTTCTATTTGGTTTATGGAAGTAAACGAGTACCTTCCGACAGAACCGTTTTTCTCGAGATTTTCTCCCAACGGTTTTAAAAGAAATGATGTAGATGCAGATACTTTAGAAGAAAAAGAAGAAATGCAATATTGGAAAACATATGGATATACAGAGCAGGAAGCGGCGGCACAAATTTTATTTATGAGAGTATGCAGTCAATTGGGGCGTATCTTTCCGCAACTGTTTTCTTGCTATGCTCAGCCTGTTGATTTTTTGATTCCCAAATTTCATGTTGACAGCGTGATATACGAATTTTTATCTCTGCCCAAAGAGGATTTTGTCCTCAGTCAAGGGGGACAAGCGGAGATGATTGGTTGGTTATATCAGTATTTTCATACAGAAAGAAAAGAAGAGACTTTTGCTTTGCTGCAGAAAAATATTAAAATCACAAAAGAAAGAATCCCTGCAGCAACACAGCTGTTTACTCCTGATTGGATTGTACGCTATATGGTAGAAAACAGTGTAGGAAAATTATGGCTGGAACAACACCCAAATGCGGAATTGGAAGAAAAGTGGACGTACTACTTAAAATCAAACAATACATCCTCTCGAGAAAAATACAGCACAGAGTTACGACCGCAAGATATTACCATATTAGACCCATGTATGGGAAGTGGTCATATTTTGGTTTATGCATTTGATATTTTAATGGATATTTATGGTTCGCAAGGATACACAAAAAGAGAGGCTGCGGGTCAGATTATTGCAAATAATCTATATGGATTGGAAATTGACGATTCCGTAAGTGAACTGGCACATTTTGTCATTATGATGAAAGCCAGATTTTATGATGAAACTATTTTGGAACAATCTCGTTGTGTTCATATATGCAGTATTCAGGAAAGCAATGAAATCACAGACAATCTACGTCAAGAAATTTGGCAACAGTTTTCTATGTTGGAAGAGGAAGAACGATTGGCAATCGATTTTGTAATTGATGCGTTTCGTGATGCTAAAACATATGGCTCCTGTTTACAGATGACACAAAGATTTCAACCGAAATTTTACGAAAAAACAGCTCGCAGATTACGTGAAATTATAACAGACAACACATTTGATTTTAATCTGGAACAGTGGGCTATCATCAACCAATGGTTCCCGCTGTTAATTGCTTTGCTTGAGCAAGCGGATTTATTGACAAGGACTTATTTGGTTACCATTACAAACCCCCCTTATATGGGAAAAAAGAGTCTGAACAAAAAGATTAGCACTTTTTTGGAAACGAACTATCCAAATGGAAAATCAGAACTGTATGCAGCTTTTATTTTACGCTGCAAAGCTTTTACAAAAGAATTCGGATATTTCAGCATGGTTACCATGCATACATGGATGTTTTTAACCTCTTTTCAAAAGCTAAGACTTGAGATATTAAAGCATAATCATATTGAATCTATGGTTCATGCAGGAGCCGCGACGTTTGAAGAATTGAATTCTTTTAATGTGTTGGCCGCCGCATTTGTCATTCGCAAATCAGAATCAGAACAAGATGATTCTCAGTTTATACGTTTGACAGACTACTTGAATACAGGTGAGAAGATAAAGGAATATTTTCAAAGTAAAAATCGATATGTGATGAAACAATCGTCATTTTATTCTGTTCCGGGCACTCCGTTTGTATACTGGGCTTCTGAAAATGCAATTCAGGCATTTCAAAAGGGGACTCCTTTGTCTGTCATTTCTGCGCCAAGAGTTGGAATGCAGACAGGGAACAATGTATTGTTTGTACGTTATTGGCATGAAGTTGATATCACAAAATTTTATGACAAAGCCAAAACATCATCTGATGCGATTGCATCGGGAGCTAAATGGTTTCCTTATAACAAAGGAGGCAATTTCAGAAAATGGTATGGCATGAATGAATATGTAGTGAATTGGGAAAATGGCGGGGAAGCATTGAGGCGTTATACAAAAGCCATTTTACGCAATGAGCAGGACTACTTTAAAGCAGGCATTACATGGTCTTTGTTCGGGTTTGAAAATTTTGCCGTACGCTACAAAACAGAAGGCTTTTTATTTGATGTTTCAGGTTCTTCTATGTTTCCTCAAGAAGAACAAACTGCAGAGCTTTTAGGATTTTTATGCAGTAAAGTTGCGTTTTACTTTTTGTCTCTATTGGCTCCTACCGTTAATTTTCAAGCCGGAAATGTGGGAGACTTGCCAATACTGCCTCTTAAGGAACAAAGAGAAATATTCATTCATTTGGTAGAGGAAAACTGCCGGATTTCCAAAGAAGATTGGGATTGTTTTGAAACCAGTTGGAATTTTAAAGGACATCCTTTTATGCAAATTCATTTAGAATATCAGGAAAATAATTTGGAATCCTGTTATCGAATATGGAAACAACAAGCTGACAATCGCTATAAAACACTCAAACAAAATGAGGAAGAAATCAATCAAGTGTTGATTCGGCTGTATCAGTTGGAAGACAGTATTACTCCAGAAGTTGTTGACAGAGATATTGCCATACGCAAAGCCGATTTGACACGAGATGTGAAGTTGTTTTTATCTTATCTGATAGGTTGTTTGTTTGGAAGATATCATCCCTTGCATTCGGGGATTTGGTATGCAGGCGGTCAATGGAACAGCCAATCGGAGCATGAATATGCGGTAAAACAGAATTGTTTAATATTAAGGGAAGAGGAGCCATCCCATGCAGAGAATGATTTGGCTTCACGGATATTTGTATTGCTGGAACATCTGTTTGGCAGTGAACAGTTAGAGTATAATCTTTCTTTTATTGCGAATGCTTTGGATTCCAATAGTGTAAATGCAAGACAAACCATTCGTACTTATTTATGGCGTGATTTTTATAAAGAACATGTTCGTTTCTATCAAAAGCATCCAATATACTGGCAATTGAACAGTGGAGTTGACAGTGGTTACAAAGCCCTGATATATATGCACCGTGTGAATCAAAAGGATCTCAATGGCATTTTACATCAGTTAAATTTGTATGCCGAGCAATTGGAACAACAAATGACAGCACAAGAGTTTTTCGATAAAAAGCAAAGGAATAGACTGATTGCAAAAAAAGATGAATTATACCGTTATCGTCGTGCGTACCAAGCCTCTATTGAGCCTTTGTCTCGTATATCAATGGATGATGGAGTAAAAGAGAATTATGCAAAATTTCAGAATATATCCATTGAAGATGAAAATGGTGAAACATATACGGTGTCTTTGTTTACCCAAATATAAAAAGAGCGTCCTGTATATACGCAGGACGCTCTTTTTACGATGATGTTATTCCGGAATTTTTAATACTTGACCGGGATAAATGATGCTGCTGTGTAAATTGTTCAGTGAAACAATTTCTTTATAACGCGCACCATTATCCAAAAGAGTTTGCGCAATATCCCAAAGAGTGTCTCCAGTTTTGACAGTATAGGTTTTTGTAGTATCTGAACCGGCATTACTCGCGCCGCCGACAGGCAATTTCAAAACTTGGCCCGGTTGAATGATATCGCTGGTTAAACCATTCAATGTCATAA
>UQNI01000105.1 GCA_900542375.1 uncultured Oscillospiraceae bacterium
TGAAATTGACCGTGTTTATATTAACTTTTGTAATCCTTGGCCGAAAATGAGACATCATAAAAAACGCTTGACACATACCAATCAATTACAAACCTATAAAACTTTTATAAAAGACGGAGCTCAGATTCATTTTAAGACAGATGACGGCGGATTATATCAATCTACCCTACGCTATTTGAGAGAAAGCGGATTTGAAATTTTATGGTATACCACCAATCTTTATGAAAATGGTCAACCTCCTGTAGACAATATTACAACGGAACATGAACAGCGTTTTACTGCTCAGGGAATTAAAATCAAAGCAATCAAAGCCGGCTATCATAAAGAGAATGAGAAACAAAACAACGGACAAAATCTTTTCCGGCAGAAGGAATCTGTAGTCGAAAAGACAATGGATAAAAAGTAAAGTTATGTCACATATGACAGAGGTATTGTGACAGATACGATATTAGGTTATAAATTGCATCTATATGTCTTTTGTGATATAATCAGTGACAAGAAATGAGTATAAAGGAAGTGGTGGTTTGGGCAGAAGAAATCAGGTGTACCGCAGAAACAGCAGAAGCCGATACTCCAGATATGGCAGAGACAATCATCTGGTTAGAAATATTATTATCATTTCAGCATCTGCAGTGATAGCATTAGCAGTTGCAGGTGTACTGATATGGTACTTTGTGTTTTATCAGCCGACACAAACATCGCAAAATGATGTATCCTCAACAGCACCGTCTGTGATTGAAAGTACACAATCAACAGAAAGCACAGTGTCACAGCAGACAGCTGCCAATTCATATGAGACGTTATATCCTGATATGTATGTTCCGCAGGTTGAAAAAATCGGTGCTGCAGAGGGAGAAAAGTCTGTTTATTTAACCTTTAATAATGCGCCGTCTGCTCAAACCGACAAGCTATTGGATGTTTTAGAGCAACAAGGTGTGAAGGCGACTTTCTTTATTTATTGTAATGAAAATACAGACGCGTATTTAAAGGAATCTATTAAAAAGATTCATGATAAAGGTCATACTGTAGGTGTATTGACCAATACGTATGATTATCAAACCATATATGCGTCCGTTGAAAACTATTTGGCTGATTTTGCAAAGGTATTTGATTTGATTACGGAAGCAACCGGTGAAAAACCAACTGTTTTCCGTTTTGCGGGAGGCAGCGTAAACGGTTATAATCAAGCTACGATTAAGGATATTGTCAAAGAAATGGAACGCCGTGGGTTTACGTACCATGACTGGAGTTTAGACTCCGGCGACAGTAACCAATGGGCAACGGGACAGCAAATTTATGATACCACTGTAAACGGCATTTTAAACAGTGGAAAATCCGTTGTCTTAATGGATAACAACTCCAGTGCTACATTGGAGCAATTACCTGCCATTATTCAAAAGGCAAAAGAAAACGGTTATGAGTTTAAAGCAATGGATGCTACCACAAAACCATTTACCATGACACTTCCGGAATAAGATAAAAAGTCCACCAATTATTTGGTGGACTTTTTTCGTCAGTTTTCAGATTGTTTCAACATTCCAAACATGATATGATAATACTATAACCGAAACGATGATGTCCGCCGCCTCTAAAGCGGCGGTGCCATTCATCATTTCAATGGAATTAATAATCTCCCACTGAAACGGTGAGGAGTTAACGCTCCTATCGCGGTTGCAATCATTCGCAAATTCCATTTTAAGCGGGTCCGATGGGGCGTTGCTTCGATTGAAAGAAGCGTTAACCCATGTATCTATGATAGGAGGTCTTATCTATGATATTATACTTGAAACAATCAATCGAACCTGGCAATCTTCTGTTTCATGTTATGGATGAATTGGGGCATCCTTGCTATCAGGTATTTATAAACAAACATCGGTTTGGTAAATGCATTCATATTGAGACAACAGAACAAGGAAAAGTTGCAGATATTCATTGTATGGGTTTTTCAAAAATGCTTCGCAGCAGTATTTTTATAAATGGCAGAAAGTGCATGACTTTGTTATGCAGTTTTGCAGCTTCTGAACCTTTATTTAAAATAAACGGTCAAACATGGATATTCCGCGGAGATGTTTTACTTCGCAATTTTGATGTGGTAGACGTTGACCGCACCGTCATTTTTATTCATGGAGCACAATGGAGGCCGCAGAGTGGAAATGGTTATACACTGCAAATAGAACAACCTGAATTTGCGTTAGAAAGCCTTTGTATCTCTGTGGTAATTGACGCTTTTGCTTCCGGTGGTGAATGCACACAGACAGCCGCCGAACTGAATTGACAAAGGCGGGAAGAAATGGCATAATAAATTAGTTAAACATTTGTAAATTTTGTTGTTGATATATATGGGAGGAACGTGCATGGGCAAAGAACTTGCAAAGGCTTACGAGCCGCATGAAGTAGAAGAGAGAATTTATGAGTTTTGGATGAATGGAAAATACTTTCACGCTGAAGTGGATTCCAAGAAGAAACCATATACAATCGTGATTCCACCGCCAAATATTACAGGTCAATTGCATATGGGACATGCATTGGACGAAACTTTGCAGGATATTTTGATTCGTTTCAGAAGAATGCAGGGATACTCTGCCTTATGGCTGCCCGGCACTGACCATGCTTCTATTGCCACAGAGGCGAAAATTGTAGAAGCGATGAAGCAAGAAGGCGTTACAAAAGAAGACGTCGGTCGTGACGGTTTTATGAAGCGCGCATGGGAATGGAAAGAAAAATACGGTGGTACCATCATCTCTCAGTTAAAAAAGTTGGGTTCCTCCTGTGATTGGGACCGTGAACGTTTTACACTGGATGAAGGCTGTTCCAAAGCGGTAAAAGAAGTTTTTGTAAAATTGTACAATGAAGGACTGATTTATCGTGGCGAGCGTATGATTAACTGGTGTCCTAACTGCAAAACCTCTATTTCAGATGCCGAAGTGGACTTTGCGGAAAAAGACGGCAACTTTTGGCACATTCGTTATCCACTGGCAGATGGAAGCGGCTATTTAAATTTAGCAACCACCAGACCGGAAACTATGTTGGGTGATACAGCAGTAGCAGTACATCCTGAGGATGAACGTTATCAACATTTGATAGGAAAAATGTTGATTCTTCCATTGGTTGGCAGAGAAATTCCAATTGTGGCGGATACGTATGTAGAACAGGATTTTGGAACAGGCGTGGTAAAAATTACGCCGGCTCATGACCCAAACGATTTCGAAGTTGGTCTGCGTCATAATCTTCCTGTGATTAATATTATGGATGAATCCGGCATTATCAACGAAAATGGCGGAGAATATCAGGGGATGGACCGCCTGGATGCCCGCAAGAAAATTGTAAAAGCGCTGGAAGAACAGGGATATTTAATCAAAGTGGAGCCCATTAAACATAATGTAGGAACTTGTTACCGCTGTAAAACTGTGGTAGAACCACGTGTTTCCAAGCAATGGTTTGTAAAAATGGAACCATTGGCAAAGCCAGCTGTAAAAGCGGTGGAAGATGGAGAGGTTAAATTTGTTCCGGAACGTTTTGATAAAATATACTTTAACTGGATGAATAACATCAAAGATTGGTGTATTTCACGCCAATTGTGGTGGGGACATCGTATTCCTGCATGGTATTGTGATGATTGTAATGAAATCACAGTATCAAGAGAAACGCCTCATGCTTGTTGCAAATGTGGCAGCACCCACATTCATCAAGACGAAGATACCTTGGATACATGGTTTTCTTCTGCTTTGTGGCCGTTTTCCACTTTGGGCTGGCCGGATAACACAGAAGAATTAAACTATTTCTATCCGACCAGCACTTTGGTAACAGGTTATGATATTATCTTTTTCTGGGTAGCCAGAATGATATTCTCAGGATTGGCTCATATGGGAAAAGTGCCGTTTGATACGGTATTCATTCACGGTATTGTTCGCGATGCAAACGGTGTAAAAATGTCTAAATCGTTGGGAAATGGTATTGACCCGCTAGAGGTCATAGACCAATACGGCGCAGACGCACTACGTTTTATGCTTGCAACTGGCAACAGTCCCGGAAATGATATGCGCTATTCGCCCGAAAAGGTAGAAGCAA
>UQNI01000106.1 GCA_900542375.1 uncultured Oscillospiraceae bacterium
TTTTTATGTTATAACATAAAATAAATTGTACAACAATTTCTAACACATAAACGCTAAAACGTTCTTGTCAACAACCAAAATCTTTGACTTTGTAATTGTTGCAAGGTTGTTATAACATAGAGGCGAAAATAGATGGAATGGGGTATTCCCTTTCATATAAATCCATTACCAATTGTTTTCCTGTCTGTGTTTTAAAATATTTTTCTTTCGCAATTTGTATTTGCTCTTTGCTCATTTTCTCTTCAAACATATTAACCAAAAAATCAGCCTCTATCAAAATTTGATAATCAATATCATCTACACTTTGATAAGTGTGATGATGTGCAATTAGAAAACAAATACGCTGTACCATATCTTCAGGCACATTGCAATCCTTTAAAAGTTTCAGTGCAATAGGTGGTCCCTCTATTTCCTGATACTTTCCTGAACAGGATTGATATTTTGCTTCACTGGGACGAATACCAATGTCATGCAAAACAGAAGCCATTTCTAATATCGTTTGTTTTTTCTCTGGAAGATGTTCCTCTTCCCCAATTATCTTGGCAAAACCATATACTTTTAGTGCATGGTTGACCAATTCGGGACAACCATAATTATAGTCAATCATTTTTAGCATTACTTTATGAATCACATTACTGCCTCCCTACTTACATCTTAAAATAACAGATTTTTTGATTCAAGAAATATCTTCTCTAAATGAATCATGAAGCTATCCTTTGTTTTATAAGAAAATGCACGCTTTTCTTTAACATGATATCCACTTTACTGTGTAGCAAGCAGATAACTTGCATCTATTCTGCGACAAATTTCTTTAAAAGGTACAGAACCATCAAGAATAATCGTGCACCAATGTTTTTTGTTCATGTGATAGCCCGGAAAATACATTTTATAATCTACCAAAGCCTCCAATTCTTCCGGTAACATACGAAAATCAAAAATTTCTGCCGGTTCATCTTCCAGAAGTCCCAATTTTTGCTTTGATACCGTCAATAATATACCGTACCATTTTTGCGTATCCTTCCTCCGCCAAATTGCATTTTTCGGAAACTTTTTCCATAAAAATTCCAATTCATCTCCGTATGTTTTTCTAACATAATCTATTAATTCATTTGATTGCTTTGATTGAAATATATCTGTCTGGAAGCATTGAGTGGCAATTTCCAACAGTGTTTCCTGATACTCATATTTAACCGTTTCTACAAATCCTCCTGTTGCATGACCCACCAGATGTAATGTATAAAGCTCATTTAAAGAAGGATCTATAATTTCTGTAGAAATTTCACCTTGTGGTGTAACGTGAACGTTTAATAGAAATCCACTTTCTGATAAAGTCTTACGATAAATATAGCCAGATTCTGTTTGTACAAATCCAAACTGTAACAGCTTTGATAGATTTACTTTTTTATTACTAAATATACTGTACATGATGTTTGACATATCACACCTCATAAACCTATAGCTATATTTTTATTGCTTTATATTATCAATATTGTACCACATTGCTTTCAGTAATTCCACACAATGCAGCACAAGTAACCTCGCTTAAGTATCGGAGTGTAAAAAACAAAAATTATAAAAATTCATTTACTTTCTAATATGATAATGATACAATAACAGTAAATTGCAGGGGGACTGAAAAGTTGAGAAGGTAGAACCTGACCCTTTGAACCTGTCGGTTAATACCGTAGTAGGGAGACAAGCCATAACATCATTGTTGAATCAATATTTTGTTATTTATTGTCTGCCTATTTCTAAATTTAGGCAGACTTTTTATTTTTACATAAGGAGGAATGATTGTGAAACATGCGTTAACCATTGCAGGTTCCGACTGCAGCGGCGGAGCCGGTATTCAAGCGGATTTAAAAACATTTGCCGCACACGGTATTTACGGTATGAGCGCAATTGTATCTGTGGTAGCAGAAAATACATGCCGCGTACTGGATATTCAGGATATTACGCCGGATATGATTGAAAAACAAATCATTGCTGTTTTTGAAGATATCGAGGTACACGCTGTAAAAGTGGGAATGCTGTCTACTCGTGCCGGCATGCTGGCAGTGAGCAAAATGTTAAAGCAATACCGTCCAAAACACGTGGTAATTGACCCTGTTATGGTTGCAAAAGGCGGCTGTGTTCTGATGCAGGAGGAAGCATTATCTACATTAATCGAAGAAATGATTCCTCTTGCCGATGTACTGACACCAAATATTCCCGAAGCAGAAGCCATTACAGGTATGAAGATACAATCGGAAGAAGAACGCAAGAGGGCTGCTGTTTCCATATATCAAATGGGCGCAAAGCATGTACTGATTAAGGGAGGACATCTATCTCAGGAAGAAGATGCCACAGATTTGCTGTACGACGGCAATTCTTTTCAGACATTTGCTACCAAACGGATTCCTACCAAGAATACGCATGGTACGGGCTGCACATTTTCCTCCGCCATTGCTTCAAATCTCGCATTGGGTTATGCAATGCCGCAAGCAGTCGCCAATGCGAAAGATTATGTCACTATGGCAATTACCCATGCATTGGAAATAGGCAAAGGTCATGGCCCTACACACCACTTATATGACATTTATCAAAACGGACTGACCGTAAAGGAGAACGAACATGAATTATAAAACACAAATGGATGCTGCAAAAAAGGGCATTTTAACAAAAGAAATGAAAACTGTTGCACAAAAAGAATTTATGGACGAAACCAAACTAATGGAATTGGTGGCTAGCGGACGCGTTGCAATTCCCGCAAATATTCGTCATACTTCTTTAAGTGCTGAAGGCATTGGCGAAGGACTAAAAACAAAAATCAATGTAAATTTAGGAATTTCCGGTGACTGCATTGACTATACCAATGAAATGAACAAAGTAAAACTTGCCATTGATTTTGGTGCGGAAGCCATTATGGATTTGAGCAACTATGGTAAAACCCATGATTTCCGCAAAGAATTAATCGCATACTCTCCTGCTATGATTGGTACCGTACCAATGTATGACGCCATTGGTTATTTAGAGAAAGACCTTATGGATATCAAAGCAAAAGACTTTCTAAAAGTAGTGCAAGCCCATGCAGAAGAAGGCGTGGATTTTATGACCATTCATGCAGGTATTAACAAACGTGCCGTAGAATGCTTCAAACGCACCAAACGCATGACCAACATTGTTTCCCGCGGCGGCTCTTTATTGTTTGCATGGATGGAAATGACCGGAAACGAAAATCCATTTTACGAATATTATGACGAAGTATTAGACATTTTACGTGAGTATGATGTTACCATAAGCCTTGGCGACGCACTGCGCCCGGGAAGTATTCACGACAGTTCGGATGCAGGGCAGTTAAGCGAATTGATTGAACTTGGCAACTTAACCACATTGGCTTGGGAAAAAGATGTACAAGTGATGGTAGAAGGTCCGGGACATATGGCAATTAACGAAATTGCAGCAAATATGGCAATTCAAAAACGCTTGTGCCACGGTGCGCCGTTCTATGTGCTTGGCCCATTGGTAACAGATATTGCTCCCGGCTATGACCATATTACCTCTGCCATCGGCGGAGCCATTGCGGCAACTTACGGCGCTGACTTTTTATGTTATGTAACCCCTGCCGAACATTTGCGTTTACCTGACTTGGACGATGTAAAAGAAGGCATTGTTGCATCTAAAATTGCGGCTCATGCAGCAGATATTGCAAAAGGAATTCCTCATGCAAGAGATATAGACGACAAAATGAGCGATGCCCGCAGACGCATTGACTGGGAAGAAATGTTCTCCCTTGCCATTGACAAAGAAAAACCAAGACGATATTTTGAAAGTGCCCCCCCTGCCGACAAACATTCCTGCTCTATGTGCGGTAAAATGTGCGCTATGAGAACCACCAACAGAATCTTAGAAGGACAAGACGTGGTACTTCGTGACGACGAGAAATAAAAATTATGACACATATTGATTATACTTTATATCTGGTTACAGACCGTTCTGTGATGTCTGCAAAATCGTTGGAACAGGCAGTAGAGCAAGCAATACAGGGTGGCTGTACTGTAGTACAATT
>UQNI01000107.1 GCA_900542375.1 uncultured Oscillospiraceae bacterium
TCCTACTACTTTATTTTCTACGGATAAATTAACAGTGCCGCCTATCGCTATCATAAGACCCGCAAGCAGCGAATAGCGAAACAACTTAAATTTCTCCATCCCATTCACCTCAAACTATACTTTATTTTATTATACAACTATATCTTGAGGTTTTCCAGCAGGAACTACATTAAGACTACAAAATAGGCTTTTTTACTCATTTATCTCTTAAACTCTCTCAGAGATGTAGAGAAAATGCTGTTTTATAATGAAATATACAACGTAAATAGAGGCAATATATATTTAAATGAATATAAATGCTGCAAAATACGATAACGGTATTCGATAAATAAGATATGAATTTCTCGCTTTAGCTTTAACAGTTACAAAAGAAATATATTTTTAGACACAACAATGCCGGCAGTGCTATAGTACTGTCGGCATATGATTTAAGATAAATTTTCAATTGTTTTGGCTGCTTCATCCAACCAATTTCCTTCTACCAATTCTACAAGCCCTTTATCGCAATTTTTTGCAATACTTGGGTCAATCGGAAGCTTTGCCAATACATTTAAACCGTGTTTCTGGGCAATTTCTTCCACATGACTTTCTCCAAAGACTTGAATTTCTTTATTGCAGTCAGGACATTTTAAATAGCTCATATTTTCTACAAGTCCTAAAATAGGAATATTCATCATATCTGCCATATTTACCGCTTTTTCCACAATCATAGAAACCAATTCCTGCGGAGATGTTACAATAATAATTCCGTCCAAAGGCAGAGATTGGAATACGGTAAGCGGAACATCTCCCGTGCCGGGCGGCATGTCAACAAACATATAGTCAACATCACCCCAAATTACCTCAGACCAAAATTGTTTTACTGTACCTGCAATGATAGGTCCTCTCCAAACAACGGGAGCAGTTACATCTTCTAACAATAAATTTACAGACATTACTTCAATTCCTGTTTTGCTTTTACATGGCATAATACCTACCTCGGTACCCATTGCTCTTTCATGAATACCAAAAACTTTTGGAATAGACGGTCCTGTCACGTCTGCATCCAATATTGCTGTTTTATGTCCACGGCGGTTCATAGTCACGGCCATTAACGAAGTGACCAAAGATTTGCCAACTCCACCTTTTCCGCTTACAACTGCAATTACTTTTTTAATGTTACTTAATTCATGTGTAGGTTCTTTCATGGGTTCTGTTCTTGCACTGCAATCAGAACCACATGACCCACAGTCATGTGTACAATTTTGTTCACTCATGCCATTCATCCTTTCTATTATATACCCTTTTGGTATATTTAAAATCTTACCCCAAAACAGAGAGATTGTCAATGTTAAGAAAAATCAAAACTCCATTTTTATGCTTCTCAAAAATAAGTCAGATAATACTTGCTCTGGGTCTTTTTTCTCATAAATAATGTCATAAACCGCTTGACAAATAGGAAGTTCCACATGATACTGCTCACCCAAACACAGCAATGCTTTTACGGTTGCAACACCTTCCGCCAATTCTCCGTAATCCATACCTTGTACAAACAATTCACCAAATTTGCGGTTATGGCTGAATTCGGAAAATACTGTCGCCTGATAATCTCCTAAATGACCAAGTCCATATGCGGTAATCTCATTTCCTCCCATGGCTTTGATTAAACGGGCAATTTCACGTGTACCTCTGGACATTAATGCCCCTTTTAACGCAGTTTTTCCTTTGCCGTCCAACATGCCGGCCGCAATACCTATGACATTTTTGGAAGCAGCGCCAATTTCATTGCCCAACAAATCATCGCCGTAATAAAAACGAATCAAACGGCTGGAAAAAGCCTGGACCAATCTTTCTTTCAGCGCTTTATCATCACTGTCAATTACCATGCAGTTTGGGATTCCTCTGGTAAAATCCTGTACATGGCCGGGTCCAACCCAAATAGCTGTAGGCGTATCCGTATATTCTTTTACGATTTCCGTTAAACGTTTTCCGGTATCAGCTTCAATGCCTTTCATACACAGCACAAAACATTTTCCGGTTAAATCATACCGTACCATTTCTTTCATAAATGTACGGAAGCTTTGTGCCGAAATAGATACCACAATGACTTCCGCACTGTTTACTGCTGATTCCAAATCATCTGTCAAATGAACTTTTTCATCCAACGTTAATAATCCGTTGGAACGTGTCTGACGGAATTGCTCCAAATGTTTGGAACCCTTTCTGCCGTATAATGTAACTTGATGAGATACGCGCTCCAAATACCAGGCAATAAAACTTCCCCAGCGACCACATCCCATAACCGAAATATTCATAGTTTATTCTCCTGCCTTTGTATCCCAAACAGCACCTTGATGCTTTGCATGTTGTATTGCTGTTGTAATGATGATTTCTGCCTGATTCGGCATTTGTTCGATTCCCTCACAATAAAGCACTTGTACATCGCAAATCCCGCAAACCAAAAACAAATTTTTTAACCACGCAATGGCTGTACATGTTTCTTTTGGCTGAGTTCCCGAGGTAACCCCTCCGCTTGAAACAACAAGCGTAACCTTTTTATTGTGAAGCAATCCTTCGGAACCCTGTTCGGTATAGCGAAATGCTTTTCCTGCTCTGATAACAGCTAAAATATAAGAAACCAATACAGGAGGTGCTGTTAAATTCCAATTTGGAAACGAAATAACATAGCGGTCTGCTGCTATAAATTCATTGCATAAAGAATCATATATTTGTAATGCTTGTTGTTCTCTTTCACACTGCGCCTTACCGCTTTCAAAAGCTTCCAGCAACTCTTTTGTCATAGCGGGTATTTCCAATGTATGCAAATCAATATAGCGGAATTGTACCTGCTCATGTTTTTTTAAATAAGCATCAACAAATGCGTTTGCAACTCGTTTTCCGGAAGATTGTTCCTCCGATTTCGGGCTTGCAGCAATATGAAGCAGTTTCATAGTAAACTCCTTTCCTATTATATATCATGTTGACTTTGATTTTACCACATTTTTGAATAATTGTACATGAGAAAAGAGGCAGGTCTTTTCACGTGCCTCTTTTCATTGATTTGTATGAAATGATTTTTGATAGACATCAAACTTATAATGTGGTACATTATAGTTAGCTATAACTAACCAAGGAGATACAATCATGATAAAAAATCTTTTAAAGAATTGCAGAAAGCCTCAAGGAATTGGCGGAAAATTGATATTAAGTGCAATGAATCGCGGTCACGCTCCCTTATGTGACTGGGTATTAAATACCGTTTCATGGACAGATGGAGCAAAAGTATTAGATGTAGGTTGTGGCGGCGGCGCAAATATTGACCGCATGTTTCAAAAATATCCCAGCTGTCACATAGACGGTATAGATTATTCTGCTGAGAGCGTAAAAGTAAGTAAAAAGACAAATGCCACTCGACTGAATATCTCCTGTGAAATTTTGCAGGGAAACGTGATGAAACTACCTTACCCCAACCATACCTATGATGTGGCAACAGCAATAGAAACTGTCTATTTTTGGCCTGATGTAACCGAAGGATTCAGACAAATTTTTCGTGTGCTTAAACCTGGTGGAAAAGTGATAGTTGCTTGTGAAATGTCAGACCCTGTACGAGGAGACAAATGGGCCAAACGATGTGAAGGTATGACCATATATACTGCCAAACAATTACAAGAAATGCTGGAGCAAGCAGGTTTTGAAAACATTCAAATTCACACGATAAAAGAAGTTTGTTCTTGTTTGGAAGCAATAAAACCTTTATAAACATCTTTTACAGGTGATTCATTGATATAGAAAATGTAAAATTTATGAATTTTATTTCAAGCATGATATATGGCATAGTCCTATGACAATTTCATTGTGTAATGTAGTCATGTACCTGATTCAGAGAACAAACAATCACAAACGGATATTCTTGCTCTAATGTTCTGCATACGTGTTTCATTGCGCTGTTCATCGTTTCTTCTATGCATAAAATACGGCTGTATTGTTCGCTGTGTT
>UQNI01000108.1 GCA_900542375.1 uncultured Oscillospiraceae bacterium
AAGATTTATGCAGGAAAAAATAAATTTAGCAATTATAGGCGGAGGTGCTTCCGGACTCATTGCGGCCATTACAGCTTCAAAAATATGCAAACAAACAAAACAGATTACAATTTTTGAGGGCGCTTCGCGGGTAGGAAAAAAGCTGCTTGCTACAGGTAATGGAAGATGTAATTTAACCAATATACATGCAAGTGCAAAACACTATTATGGCGATACCAGACTGATTGAAGCTATTTTGCGTACATATCCACCTCAACGGGTCATACAATATTTTGAAGAAATTGGGCTTCTTTGCAAAGAAGAATCGGAAGGCCGTATTTATCCTTATAGTTTACAGGCCTCTTCGGTACTGGATGTGTTGCGTTTTAACGCAGAAGAATTGCAAGTGGAAATCATTTGCGATTGTCCTATTCACAATATTCAGTCGAAAAATGGTATATTCATTTTAGAAAATCATCAGCAACAAACTTTTATTGCCGATAAAGTAATTTTGGCAACCGGAGGAAAAGCTTCACCTCAACTGGGATCTGCCGGGAACGGATATACTTTGGCAAAACAGTTGGGGCATACGGTTACACCGTTATATCCCGCACTGACCATTTTAAAAACGCCGCCGGAATATGTGAAATCTTTAAAAGGTATGCGAAGTCATGTTACAGCCACATTAAAATGTAATGGCAAAGCCATACGACATGAAAAAGGAGAAGTTCAATTTACAGAGCAAGGTTTATCAGGAATATGTATGTTTCAATTTTCCCGTCACGTTGCTCATAGTATTGCGAATAAACAGAAGATTACAATCCTTTTGGATTTTATGCCGGAATATAGTGTATCCGGCATTGTAAACCAATTGAACCATGCAGTAAATCTATTTCCTCACTTTCCCGCAACGGAGATATTAAAAGGTTTCATAAATAAAAAGGTAGGGGAAACGATTGTAAAAACAGCTGTTCCTCAGTCCAAAGAAATGCTGGCAGAACAATTGACAAAAACCGATTTTATGGCAATTGCCAATGCTGTCAAGCAATTTTCATTTCCTTGCATCGGAGTAGCTGACTGGAAACAGGCACAAGTGACTGCAGGGGGAGTTTCACTGTCACAGTTAAACAGCTCTTTGGAATCAAAAATTCACAAAGGATTATATTTTTCAGGTGAATTGCTAAATATTGACGGTGATTGCGGCGGCTACAATTTGAACTGGGCATGGATTAGCGGAATTACAGCAGGAAAAGCTGCAGCAAAAAGTTTACGCCATAAAGATAAAGCGAGGATATCAACTACATGATAAGAGTTCCTGAAATTAAACTGCCATTGGACAGTACAGAAGAAGATTTATTGTTTTATACTGCAAAACAAATGAAGACAGATGTAAAAGAAATACAATCCATACAATTGGTCAAACGCTCCATTGATGCACGAAACAAACAGAACATTCATTTTATATGTACAGTGGATGTAGCACTCAATCATGAATCTGTATTTATGAAACATAACAAAAATTCTAAAATAAAATATGTTGCGCCGTATGAATATACCATTCCTGCCACAAAAAAGCTGGAAACAAGACCTATTGTAGTAGGGTTTGGACCTGCGGGAATGTTTGCGGCACTTATCTTAGCACAAGCCGGACAAAATCCGATTGTAATTGAGCGCGGAAGTGCTGTTGAAAAACGACAAGAACAAGTGTTTTCATTTTGGTACGGAGAAAAGCTAAATCCCGAATCCAATGTGCAGTTTGGCGAGGGAGGAGCCGGAACATTTTCAGACGGAAAATTAAATACAGGTACAAAAGACGGAAGAGCCAGAAAAGTATTATTAGAATTGGCGGAAGCTGGTGCTCCCAGCGAAATTTTGTATCTGGCACATCCTCATATAGGAACAGACTATTTACCAAATACTGTGCGAAATATTCGTAAGAAAATTATTTCACTTGGAGGTGAAATACATTTCGATACAAAATTAACGAATATTACTGAGAAAAACGGAGCTATTTCCTCTATTGAAATACAAACTCAAAATGGTACTTCTACTATATTAGAAACCAAACATCTGATTTTAGCCATTGGACACAGTGCCAGGGACACCTATGAAATGCTGTATAACAGCAATTTAGTACATATAGAACAAAAACCATTTTCAATTGGGGCCAGAATTGAGCATCCGCAATCACTAATCAATCGCACTCAATTTGGTCCTTATGAAAAACATCCCGCGTTGGGTGCGGCGGAATACAAGCAAGCGGTGCATTTAAAAAACGGGAGAGGCGTATATACATTTTGTATGTGTCCCGGAGGTATTGTAGTTGCGTCGGCGTCTGAGGAAGGGGGAGTAGTGACCAACGGAATGAGCAATTTTGCTCGTAATGGAAAAAATGCCAATGCAGCCTTGCTTGTTGGCGTTGGTCCTTCCGATTTTGGAGATGTGCATCCTTTGGCCGGAATGTATTTACAACGGAAGTTGGAACAACGCGCATTTGAATTAGGCGGCAAAACATATGCAGCTCCTGTCCAAAGAGTAGAAGATTTTATTGAGCGTCGTGCAAGTACACGATTAGGAGATGTAACCCCAACGTATCAGAGGGGAGTGGTTCCGTGCGACTTATCCTCCTGCTTTCACGAAGAAATTTATGAATCTCTTCGTGAAGGAATTTTGAAAATCAATCACAACATGAATGGTTTTTCATATGGTGATGCACTATTGACTGCTGTTGAAACGCGCAGCTCTGCGCCAATTCGTATTTTGAGAGATGAAACACTTCAATCGGTTACTTTAAAAGGATTATATCCTTGCGGTGAAGGAGCAGGATATGCAGGTGGAATCGTTTCTGCCGCAGTTGACGGCATCAAATGTGCGGAACAAATTTTGTATTCTGCCTTACAATAATAAATGGTAGTCCCTTATAAATTCAGCAAATGGCAACAGGTATAAGTACCTAACATTCAGCTATTTTTATTAGGAATTAAAAAATAAGGGACTATGCTTGTAACATATAAAAATAAAAGAAAAACACCTGTTTTGATAAGATACAGGTGTTTTTCTTTTATCTAATATAATATATATTATCGGTTCGTCTTGGTTTTGCAGGTGCAGGTGCATCCTGTTCGTATCCAAGTACTACACAAGCGACCGGTTCATATCCATCCGGTAACTGAAATCTTTTTTGAATATCAGAATCAAAAATTCCCAAAGCAATTCCTATGTAGCAACTTCCAAGACCGTATGAATGCGCTGCATGCAGCATATTCATAATAGAGCAAGCTACATCCTCTCGACCCAGTTTGGTATCTTTAGGCGCAGAACAAACAATAACAGTTGGAGCTAAATAAAATGGCATATTGGGACGTGTAGGAGTAAAACCTCCATTTTCCATCATTTGCAGCGTTTTATCTGAAATTTCTTTGATAAAATCAATGTCTTGAATTACGGTAAAAAATCGCTTTTGCTGATTCATGGAAGATGGGGCATACTGTCCCGCTGTTAAAACTGCTTGCAAGATTTCTTCCGGCACTTGTTTATTCGGTATATATGACTTTGTGGAACGTCGCTCAATCAAAGCCTTGGTAAATTCATTCAAACTCATTGTTAACACCTTCCTTTTTTCTTTATTATAAATCTTTTTTTTCGTGTTAACAAGACATGCTGTACTGTTTATTTTACGTTCCGGATAAATTTTAAGTTTTCTATTGACAAACAACAGGAATTTGATATAATTATTTACGCTATCTTTAAATATTGCGGTATTGTGTAATGGTAGCACAGCAGACTCTGACTCTGTTTGTCTGGGTTCGAATCCTAGTACCGCAGCCAAATAGTTATGCAAAAACCCCAAAAGAATATTGACAAACGTTCGTTTACATGATATAGTTAATAACGTTGTCAAACACGGAGGAGTGTCCGAGTGGTTTAAGGAGCTAGTCTTGAAAACTAGTGATCTCGCAA
>UQNI01000109.1 GCA_900542375.1 uncultured Oscillospiraceae bacterium
AGTCGCAAGCCGGAAATTACTATATCAGAAATATGTCCAACAACCACGCAATGGATGTGTTGTATGGTAATACGGGTAACGGCCAGTATGTTGTGGACTATGAGTATAACGGAGGAATCAACCAACAATGGCAGTTGATACCGGCGTAATTTGTTTGAGTGAATAGCAGGTTGATTTCTAAATATTCAAATGAATATGATTCTAAGGAATAAACACAGTTTGCTTATATTATAGTAAAAGGATTTCGATGCAAATGTATCGAAATCTTTTTAATTTTTTCATATTTTATCATGACAATTAATATGAAAACGTTTGAATGTATACGGCCGGTTTATTAGAGGTTTAATCTGAGTATATTATTAATGGGAAATCGTATTGGTTATAAAGTGCAAAGTCAGATAATTTTTAAGTTATAGCAACCCTATAACAGTGGAAAAACAAATATAGAAAGGAATATATTTCCATATTTAAAATTTTGGTGGTTAAGAAAACGTTTTAACATTTATACGGTAGAAATTGCGAAGCAATTTCTTTTATGTTATAACAACCCCATAACAGTGACAAAATTAAAAATTTTGACTGCCATGAGAACGTTTTAGCTTTTATCGGTAAAAAATTGCAAAGCAATTTTTTTAATGCTATAATAATTCAGATAAACTGTTATTAGAATTTATGTATTAACAAGGAGAGAATTATATGGCTGCGAATATTCAAGCACCAAAAGGAACCAAAGATATTTTGCCAAAAAACAGTGGTACGTGGCAGCTGGTAGAAGATGTCATGCGTGATGAGGCGTCTATTCATGGCTTTGAGGAAATTCGCACTCCTGTATTTGAACGTACGGAACTTTTTGAGCGTTCTGTTGGAGATACAACGGACGTTGTTCAGAAAGAGATGTATACTTTCTTGGACAAGGGCAATCGTTCCATCAGTCTCCGCCCGGAAGGAACTGCAGGAGTGGTACGTGCTTTGCTGGAACATGCGTTGATTAACGAAGGTGTTCCTCAAAAATTTTATTATTTAATTTCTTGTTATCGCTACGAAAATACACAAGAAGGCAGACAACGTGAATTTCACCAATTTGGTTGTGAAGCATTCGGCGCTGCAGCTCCTGTGGCAGATGCTGAATTAATCGCTTTGGCGCATGGTATTTTTGAACGTTTGGGTATTCGGAATCTTTCCTTGGAGATTAATTCCATTGGCTGTCCGGAATGCCGTGCAAAATATCATGCAGCTTTAAAAGCGTTTTTGGAGGCTTCAAAGTCAGAGTTATGTAATACTTGCTTAGAACGTCTGGATAAAAATCCAATGCGTATCTTAGATTGTAAAACACCATCATGCGGAAAAATTACCAAAAATGCTCCTGTTATGAAGGATTATCTGTGTCAGGAATGTGCGGAGCACTTTGCAGCAGTACAAGAATATTTGGATGCAGCAGAAATTGAATATACGGTAAATCCACGTATTGTCCGTGGCTTGGATTACTACACACGCACTGTTTTTGAATTTATTTCCAACGATTTAGGTGCGCAGAGCACAGTGTGCGGCGGCGGTCGTTATGATGGTTTGGTAAAGCAAATGGGGGGGGCGCAAACACCGGCATTAGGCTTTGCTATGGGTATGGAACGTTTGTTGCTGATTATGCAGGCGCAAGGAATTCAACTTCCTGAGTCTCCTGTTTGTGAATTATATATTGCTCCTTTGGGGAAACAAGCGCAAATAAAGGCTTTTGCTTTTACAAATATGCTGCATCAAGCTTCTATAAAGGCAGAATGTGATATGTGCGACCGAAGTTTAAAAGCACAGATGAAATATGCGGATAAAATTGGTGCTCTGTTTACGTTGGTTTTAGGTGATGATGAACTGAAACATAATCAAGCTGAGTTAAAAAATATGAAAACGGGAGAAAAGACGCCTATTTCTTTGGGAGATACCTTTTTAACCGAGTTTGTTGCCGCCGCAACGCAGGCAGAGGATATGATATCCTTCAATATGGATGAATTGTCCATTGATTTAGAAAGTTTTAAACAATTTGAGAAAGAATAGTGGAAAATCGGAGGCTAATTTATGGCAGAGTTTATGACAGGTTTCACGCGTACCCATTATTGTGGAGAATTGCGTTTGTCAGATGTGGGAAAAGAAGTAACCGTGTGCGGTTGGGTACAGCGTCAACGTGATTTGGGACAACTGATTTTTATAGATTTGAGAGACAGAACCGGTATCTTACAGCTTGCATTTGATGACAGCACTGACCGTACTATTTTTGAGAAAGCGTTTACAGCTCGTGCAGAATTTGTATTGGCAGCAAAAGGAATTGTAAAAGAGCGTTCTGCAAAGAATATGGAACTGCCTACAGGTGAAGTAGAAATTGCTGTTACGGAATTACG
Organism: uncultured Oscillospiraceae bacterium; assembly: GCA_900542375.1. GTDB lineage: Bacteria > Bacillota > Clostridia > Oscillospirales > Acutalibacteraceae > UMGS1071. The sequence goes on from UQNI01000109.1 coordinate 2,388, forward strand.
TGTTTTGGCAAAAAGTGAAACACCGCCGTTTGAAATTGTAGAAAATTCCAATGTAAAAGAAGAACTTCGTCTAAAACATCGTTACTTGGATTTGCGCCGTCCTGATGTTCAGGAAAAAATTATTGGTCGTCATAAAATTGTGAAAGTAGCACGTGACTACTTTGATGAAAACGGTTTTATCGAGATAGAGACACCGAATCTAATAAAATCTACACCGGAAGGTGCAAGAGATTATTTGGTTCCCTCTCGTGTTTTCCCGGGAAATTTTTTTGCACTGCCGCAGTCTCCCCAGTTATATAAACAATTGCTGATGCTTTCAGGATTTGACCGTTATATGCAGGTTGCCCGTTGTTTTCGTGACGAAGATTTACGTGCAGATCGTCAGCCGGAATTTACACAGATTGACTTGGAAATGTCATTTGTAGATGAAGATACCGTTATGGCAATCGGTGAGGGATTTATCAAAGAGGTATATCAAAAGGTACTGAACATTGATATTCCTACTCCATTTCGTCGAATGACATGGCATGAAGCAATGGAACGATTTGGTTCTGATAAACCTGACCTTCGTTTTGGCTTGGAACTGGTAGATTTAAGCAAGGCTTTGGAAGGAACAGAGTTTAGAGTATTTGGTGGAGCGCTTTCCGCAGGCGGCAGCGTGCGAGGAATTAATTTAAAGGGACATGCCGACCAATTAAGTCGAAAAGAAATTGATAAATTGACCGAATGGATTAAAGCATACGGTGCCATGGGTCTTGCTTGGACAAGACTAACGGAGCAAGGAGAAACTTCCAGCTACGAGAAATTCTTAGCTCCGGATGAGGTAACTGCTGTCCGTGATGCATTGGGAGCGGAAACGGGAGATGTGCTGTTATTGGTAGCAAGTCCAAAATCCAAAGTTGTGTTTGATTCCTTGGGAGCATTGCGCTGTGAGCTTGCAGCACGTTTTGATTTGATTGATACTTCAGCACCAAATCTTCTTTGGGTAACAGATTTTCCTCTATTTGAGTTTGATGAAGAAGAAAATCGTTATGTTGCAATGCACCATCCATTTACGGCGCCAAAAGAAGATGGATTAGAAATGTTGGAAACTGACCCAAGTAAAGTATGTGCAAGAGCATACGATATGGTTCTAAACGGCAATGAAGTAGGCG
>UQNI01000110.1 GCA_900542375.1 uncultured Oscillospiraceae bacterium
CCGGCATCATCACTGTCGGCAATTCAGTTGGCGTATACGGAACAAAACCAGACGGTTCCAAATGGACACTTGCGGTTAAAAATCCTGATGTCACGGACACAGAGCTGCTTGCAATCGGTACTTTTACCATAGAGTCCGGTTATGCTTCCACATGTCAATTAGAACAAAACTCGTTTGTTCAGGATGGCACAACGTATTATGGAATTTTAGACCCCTCTACCGGAAAACCTGTAGAAACTGATTTGGTGTCTGTCACCGTTACCCACGCCGACGGACCTACCAGCGATGCTCTTGCCCTTGCCTGTATGGTATTGGGAAAAGAAAAGGGCATGTCCCTGCTAGAACAATATAATGCAGGCGGTATTTTCATTGACCGAGAAAACAATGTTACCGTTACGGATAATTTAAAAGAATCCGTACAACTGACAACAGATACGTTTAAACTTGCATAATTTCTTTTGTACAAGTTTCATCTGTTAATGAAAGGTTTATGGCACTTGTTATTAAAAACCTTACATTTAGGAGGATAAGCATGAATTTGTCTATACCATTAAAACCATTCAGAACCTTTGGTGGTGCTAAGGTTCCACATCGCAAACATACTGGTTCATCACCTTCTGAGGTGATTCCTACACCAGAAAAAGTCAGAATTCCAATGCAAATGCACATTGGTGCTCCCTGCAAACCTCTTGTGAAAGTTGGTGAACAAGTACTTGTCGGTCAAAAAATCGGCGATAGCGATGCTTTTATTTCCGCACCAATTCATGCAACCATTTCCGGAAAAGTAACCGCAATTGAAAAACTGGTGATGACTGACGGAAAAAGTGTGGATGCTGTTGTCATTACATCTGACGGTGAAAACGCTGTATCTCCTGAGGTTCAGCCTCCTGAAATTCACTCCAGAGAAGACTTTGTAAAAGCAATCAGAGAATCAGGTTTAGTGGGTCTTGGCGGCGGTGGTTTTCCAACCCATGTAAAGGTAAATCCACCAAAACCGGTCGACACTTTGTTAATCAATGCTGCAGAATGTGAGCCGTATATTACAGCTGACCACAGAGAAATGCTGGAAAACTCTGAGCGAGTGATTGACGGTATGTTTGCAGTAGCAAAATATTTAGATATAAAACGTATTATTATTGGCATTGAAAGCAATAAACCGGACGCAATCAAATTAATAAAAGAAAAGCTTGCTTCAGACCCAAGAAATAAAAACGGCATGGCAGGCGTCCTTACTCTACGTGCTATTTATCCGCAAGGTGCTGAAAGAGTTTTGATACAGGCAGCTACAGGAAAACAACTGAATCCTTCCAAACTTCCTGCTGACTTAGGTTGTATTGTAATGAACGTTACTACCGCTGGCTTTATTGCCGATTATTTAAGAACCGGTATGCCGCTGATTACAAAACGCGTTACCATTGACGGTTCTGCTGTTACAACACCAAAAAACGTAATTGCTCCCATTGGTACCAGTTTAGAAGATATGATTGCATTTTGCGGAGGTTATAAAGAGGAATTACGCGAAGTTTTACTTGGCGGTCCTATGATGGGAATTGCGATTCCGTCTGATAACTTCCAAATTATGAAACAATCCAATGGCGTATTATTTTTCAGCGAAAAAGAAGCAATCAAAAAACACACAACCGCATGTATTCATTGTGGTGCCTGTGTCAGTGTATGTCCTATGCATCTGGAACCGTATGCGTTAGAGAAAAATTTTGAAAAAAGAATTATCGAACGCTTACGTAAACTTTCTGTTATGACCTGTATTGAATGCGGCAGCTGCTCATTTGTATGTCCTGCAAATAGACCATTGGTACACTCAATTCGTCTGGGCAAAAATTTAATTCGCAAAGACGATGCTGCGGAAAAAGCAAGACAAGAAGCTTTAAAAGCAAAAACTGAAGCTGCGATTGAAGCTGTAGAGGCTGAACATAAATAAAACTTTTTATAAAGTACATAAGCGACAACGTTACTTTATAAATACTAGCATATCAATTGGAAAGGCTTGAATGTATTATGAAAGATAAATTGATTGTGTCTTCCTCGCCTCACTTGAGACGAAACACTTCGACACAAAAAATTATGTTGGATGTTATCATCGCAATGATACCTGCTGCAATTGCATCCATCGTATTTTTTGGGTATTGGGCAGCAATTACATTAGCAGTTGCCATCGCTTCTTGTGTGCTATCTGAATTTGTATGCCGTCTGGTTATGAAGCGTGAACAAACTGTTGGCGATTTAAGCGCCATTGTTACAGGTATGCTGCTGGCATTTAACCTACCTGCCAACATTAATCCTTTAATTACTGCTTTTGGCGGTGTAATCGCAATTGTTGTAGCAAAGCAAATGTTTGGCGGTTTAGGCCAAAATTTTGTAAACCCTGCACTTACCGCACGTATTGTTTTAATGGTATCCTTCCCTGTTCATATGACAACTTGGGCAACACCATTTTTCTATACCGGCAGTGTGGATGCTATGACCACAGCTACTCCTCTTGGAATTATCGCTGAAGGAAGCGGTACGATGCCGTCTTATTTGGATATGTTCCTCGGTAACATTGGCGGTTCAATGGGTGAAACAAGCGCTCTTGCAATTTTACTTGGTGGTATTTATTTAATTGCACGCCGTGTGATTAATCCTATCGTTCCGTTTGCTTACATAGGTACTGTAGCTGCTATTTCAGGCATTGCATGTGCCGTTACCGGACGCGATGTTTTGGTTGACATTCTTTCCGGCGGTTTGATGCTTGGTGCATTCTTTATGGCGACAGACTATGCAACCACCCCTATTAACTGGAGAGGTAAACTTGTATTTGCAATCGGATGCGGTATCATTACAATGCTCATTCGTTTATTTGGTTCTTTGCCGGAAGGTGTTTCTTATTCTATTGTATTAATGAATATTCTAACACCGCATATTGAGAGTTTGACTCGTTCTAAAACCTTTGGTTTTATCAAAGCCAGAAAGGAGCGGAAACGAAGTGAAGTTTAAACCGAAAGAAATTGCTGTTCCTGCTTTGATACTATGTGCTATTTGTTTGATTATTACAGGTGCATTATCCGTAACAAACTTTATTACAAAAGACACTATTGAAGCTCTAAATTTACAAACCGAAAAAGAAGCCCGCACTGTTGTGCTGCCTGATGCAGCCAATTTTGAAGCTGGAGATTCTGAAGAATCTTATTATGTAGGTAAAGCAGATGACGGTTCTGAAAAAGGTTATGTATTCACCACTACTGCCAAAGGTTATGGCGGTACTATCCAAGTAATGACAGGTATTAATACCGAAGGTGAAATTACCGGTGTAACAATTCTCTCTTTGGATGAAACTCCTGGATTGGGTATGAATGCACAAAATGCCAGTTTTACCGATATGTATAAACAAACTGTACCGGAAGGTGGATTTAACGTTATCAAATCCGGTACAGCAGGTGATGGAAACATTGTAGCTTTAACGGGTGCAACCATTACTTCTCAAGCGGTTACAGACGCTGTAAACTCTGCAATAGACCAATATAATGAAATTAAGGGA
>UQNI01000111.1 GCA_900542375.1 uncultured Oscillospiraceae bacterium
AGAAAAGAAGAAAAACGGCAGGAAAAAAAGGAGGCCGAAAGGCCTCCTTTTTATAACATTGGTGCAAAAATACGTAAAACAGAACGTCCTAAGCGAATATACCACGGTACAGACTGACACATTTTCAGTGTAATTTCTTGACTTAATTTTTGTGTTTGGAGGAAGTCTTCTTTTACTTCAAACACACTGTTCATATTATAAAGCCATACACCGCACTCAAAATGCAAATATAAGCTTCTGTAATCCAAATTAATGGTACCTACGGTTGCAAATTTATCATCGACGATAAATGTTTTACCATGTATAAATCCCGGAAGATATTCGTATATTTTTACTCCGCTTTCTATCAATATTTGATAGTTGGATTTTGTAACAGCATGTACATACCATTTATCCGGTATATGCGGTGTAATAATCCTAACATCAATTCCACGTTTTGCGGCGTTGCATAAAGCTGTCTGCATTTCGTTATCCAGCACTAAATAAGGTGTAGTAATATATACATATCGCTGGGCTGCTCCGACCAAATTCAAATATACATTTTCTCCAACAGCTTCGTAGTCCAGAGGACTGTCTGCATAGGGTTGTACATATCCTGAAGAAGGAAAACGTGCTAAGCTTTGGGGAGAAGGACGAAATTGCTCAAAGTTTTCATTGGTTCCTTTTAAATAACTCCACAGAGACAGAAACATAACGGTAAAGCTCCATGCGGCTTCGCCTTGTACTACAATGGCGGTATCTTTCCAATGACCAAACCGTTCAATGACATTGATATATTCATCTGCTAAATTGATTCCTCCCGTAAAAGCGGTGTGTCCGTCAATCACTGCAATTTTACGGTGATCTCGGTTATTGAGCTGCGTGGATAACACAGGGATAAACGGATTAAAAACGCAACATTGAATGCCAAGTGCAGTCAATTGTTTTTCATAGCCGAGAGGTAAAGTTCTTAAACAGCCAACATCATCGTAGATAACCCGAACATCAACACCTTCACGGACTTTGCGGACCAATATTTCTAAAATAGTGTTCCACATGACGCCTTCTTGTACAATAAAATATTCTAAGAATATATAGTGTTTTGCTTCCTCTAATTCCTTACACAAGCGAGCGAATTTTTCTTCTCCTATTTTTAAATACTCAGCAGTCGTATTTTGAAATACAGGGCAGCCGGAGTAATTAATTAAATATCTGGCTTGATTGGAAGCGTCCAAATCCTGTTGCTGTAAACGTTCGAAGACTTGTTTGTTTTGGTGTAAGTTAGCAGCCATTTTGCTGCCGATGCGTTTTAGTTTCTTTTTGGTTCGACGACTGGCTTTGTTTCTGCCAAAAAAGATATAAAATAAGCCGCCGAACATAGGAAAGACAACAATGGGCAGTATCCATACAATTTTATAAGCGGGATTAATGCGATCGTTCAAAATCCACAATACTGCTGCTACGCTGATGGCTGTAAAAATAACGTACAAGTAAAAGTAATAATTGCTGAAATAAAAAATAAGCGTAATCAGCAGTATGACCTGTATTAAAATAGTGAGTCCTACCAAACATAATCTGCTGAACAAAAGCTTAAAGAATTTGCCAAACAGCTTTTTCAATTCTTTTTCTCCTTTCCTAGATTAAGACCTGTTTAATATTATAGTTTACTCTAATAGCCCCGTTTATGTCAAATATCAAAGCTGTAATCTCTCTAACCTTTCATATACATGGAAATAAAAAGCAGAAAATCCTTGATTTAAAGGATTTTCTGCTTTTTATTGTTTGATGAGAGTTTATATGCTTTTGAATTGCAAATAAGATTTTATTTTGTGATAACAGGTTTTCCTATCTTCATCTAAAAGCGGAGTGAATTCGGAGTTGTATTCTGCTTAAATAAATAGATGATTTACTATTGTTTCTTTATCCACACAGATAGCTCTATCGTTGATGAGATTCTTTTCTTGATAGCCTACTGCAAATCTGCATTCTTTTTCCATAGTTATTTTTCCTTCTAAATAGATATTGCTATCTCAAATTTTATATGGACAGGAACAATATATTTTTATATATGGAATACCGTCCCCTTATAGAAAGATTTATCATGCAACATAAACACATTTGAGAAATACAAATATGTTTATGGATTAGAATTTTGTAAATAAAAATTTGTTTTGATTCAAATATTCCAGCAATTCCTTTTTCTCATTTTTACATGTTTCATCAATAACTGCATCCAGAAGAAATTGCAAAATTGTTCCAATAATTTTGCCCTGAGAAAATCCAAGGGCAATCAAATCTGACCCGTTTACAGCTAAATCTTTGACAGAGAAGCAAGGGGGTTCTGATAAGATTTCTTTTGCCATGGCTTCGCATTTCATAATATCTTCCAAACGGTGCAGCAAGTTTGGGTTTTGTCCTGTAATATCCGCCTTATGCACTTCAAGCAATTGCAAAAATAAGTCTGTTCCAAATTTACGTAGTTGTTTTTTTATCCAAATAGGAGACAGTTCACAGCGAATATCATGATATTTGACCAGCGTAATGACGGATTCTTTCGTTTTACGGTCAAACTTCAAACGTTCTAAAATCCGTTTTGCAATTTCTGTGCTGACAGCTCCATGACCATAAAAATGTCCAATTCCTTGTTCATCCTGTGTGAATGTATTTGGTTTTCCGATGTCATGCAGCAGCATGGTAAAACGTAACACGGGGATAGGTTGAATGGCTTCTACCGTTCGAATGGTATGTTCCCATACATCGTAAGCGTGATAGGGGGTATGCTGCTGAAAACCAATCATGGGTAATATCTCAGGTATCCAAACAGCTAAAACGGTACCATATATTCTTAGCACTTGTGCGCAATTTTTTCCGCAAAGTAATTTTATCAATTCTTCCCGTACGCGTTCTGCGGAGATATTACATAGTTTCGCTTTTTCTTCCAACAGTGCATTTGCTGTGTCCGGGTTAACTTGAAATTTTAAAGTGGAAGAAAAACGCAGCGCTCTTAATATTCTTAGAGCATCTTCTTCAAAACGAGAACGCGCATTGCCAACGCATCGTATGGTTTTCTGTTGCAAATCATGCTTTCCGCCAAATGGGTCTATCAAACCTTTTGCAGGATGATAAGCCATTGCATTTATTGTAAAATCACGGCGTGCCAAATCTTGCGTTAAAGACGAGGTAAACGTAACACGTTCAGGCCTGCGGCTGTCTGAATAGGTTCCATCGATACGAAATGTTGTAATTTCTACAGGATGTCCTTCTGTTATGACAGTCACAGTACCGTGCTGTATTCCGGTTTCAATGGTAATATCATGTTTGAATACAGTTTGCACTTCATGGGGCAGAGCTGAAGTGGTAACGTCCCAATCGTGGACCGCTTTGTTGAGCAGAGTATCACGGACGCATCCGCCTACCACATAAGCTTCATAGCCGTTGTGTTCTAATTTCTCTAAAATAGTAAGCACATCATTTGGAATGATCATATTCATAAAATCACTTCCTTAAAA
>UQNI01000112.1 GCA_900542375.1 uncultured Oscillospiraceae bacterium
TCAACCGGAAGCAAATATTATCATCCATTTAGGGGACGGGGCCGATGATATTGTGGATTTGGAATTTGTTTATAGAGATAAGCAATTCTATCAGGTAGCCGGTAATTGTGACTGGGGTTCTTCGTTGCCTCTTGAAGGTGAATTAAAAGTAGCGGATAAAACAATATTTTTTGTACATGGCCATGAATATAGGGTAAAAACAAATTTACAGCAAATCAAGATGGAAGCAAGAAAAAGGAATGCGGATATTGTGCTTTTTGGGCATACGCACCTGCCTATAACAGAATATGATGATGAATTGTATTTGTTGAATCCGGGCTCTTTGCAATATGCTGACGGTACCTATGGGATAATTGATATCACAGATGCCGGTATTTCTGTACAAATTATAAAAGTTTAAAATTCGTTTCTTGACATTGTATGGATTGGCGTGATAGGCTAATTTGAGAGAACCAATATTATGTTGACTGTATTTTGTTGATACATATAAAGTAATGATATTACCGCCGAACAGACAGATTAAAGCCTAAGCAGTAATATGGATAAGGGCGGGGAATGGAGAGAGTAATTATGACTGAATATGAGAGATGGCATGCTATGAAACTGGATGACCCGGATTTAACAGAAGAACTAAATGCAATTGAGGGTAATCCAGAGGAAATTAACGACCGTTTCTACCGTGAACTGGAATTTGGAACAGGTGGTTTACGTGGTGTAATTGGAGCCGGTACAAACCGAATTAATATTTATACAGTACAAAAGGCAACTCAAGGACTTGCCAACTATCTAAATAAAAAAACGTCGCATGCGTCTGTGGCAATTGCATATGACAGTCGTATTAAGTCAGACGTATTTGCAAAGGCAGCGGCTGAGGTTTTGGCAGCGAACGGAATTACCGCACATTTATATCCTCAATTGATGCCTACACCCGCACTGTCTTTTGCCGTTCGTCATTTAAAATGTGACGCGGGTATTTGTATTACTGCAAGCCATAATCCTGCAAAATATAACGGATACAAAGCATACGGCAGTGACGGTTGTCAGGTTGCTTTGGAAATGGCAGATGCTATTCTGGATGAAATTAACCGGCTGGATATTTTCCGTGATGTCAAACACATGGATTATGATGCCGCAGTAGAACAGGGAAGTATTAAGGCCATTGGCGAGGATGTTGTAATTGCATTTTTAAATGCTGTTAAGTCACAAAGTATTTTGGATTGCAGCGATTCTGATTTAAAAGTAGTATATACTCCTCTCAATGGCAGTGGAAAAATGTGTGTCACACGTATTTTTAATATGATTGGTATAAAAAATATTACAATTGTTCCTGAACAGTCAGAACCGGACGGCAATTTTCCGACTTGTCCGTATCCAAATCCTGAATTTAGAGAGGCATTGCAAGTAGGATTGAATCTTTGTGAAAGCGTACAACCGGATTTACTGGTAGCGACAGATCCTGATTGTGACCGTATGGGTATTGCTGTAAGACATAACGGTGATTATCAATTGTTAAACGGCAATGAGGTTGGTGTTTTATTATTAGATTTTATTGCGCGCAATCGTATTGCAAATGGAACTATGCCAAAACATCCGGTTGCAGTCAAAACAATTGTTTCTACCGATTTAACGGATAGTGTTGCTAAAGAATACGGTATTGAGTTAAGAAGCGTTTTGACAGGGTTTAAATATATTGGTGACCAAATAGCAGGCTTAGAAGCCAACGGAGAGGAAAGCCGTTATATCTTTGGTTTTGAGGAAAGTTATGGATATCTGTCAGGCAGCTATGTACGTGACAAAGACGCTGTGAATGCCAGCATGTTAGTATGTGAAATGGCAGTTGACTATAAAAAGCAAGGAAAAACGTTGGTAGATGCAATTCATGATATTTATGAAAAACATGGTTATTTCCTAAATGAATTGATGAATTTTACGTTTGAAGGTCAAGACGGTATGAATAAAATGCAGTCAATTATGGAGCATTTGCGTACCAATACTCCAACTAAAATTGCAGACTTTGCAGTGGTTGGATGGAGTGATTATAAAGCGTCTAAATGTTTTGACGGTACCATTGAAACTGAAATTACACTTCCCAAGTCCAATGTTTTGGAATATCGCTTGGAAAATGGCAGCAAATTAATTGTGCGTCCGTCAGGAACAGAGCCTAAGTTAAAATTGTACTTATCCGCAAAAGGTAAGACAAGAGAAGAATCTCAAGCGGTAATTCAGGCGTTTAAAAATTGTGCAAACGAATTACTGGGAATCTAAAAAAGGTCGGAGCTTGCTCCGACCTTTTTTATGACAGATTTTTATCAGTGCATGTGTTAAAATCTTTTTAGTGATAAAAATTGCAACTGTATTTTTTTTATGGTATACTTTATAAAATATATTTCCATCCGTAGCGAAGCTGGATATCGCAACAGATTCCGATTCTGGAGGTCGGGGGTTCGAATCCCTCCGGGTGGGCCATGCTGGAATGGACTGTGCTCCATTCAAAAAGCCCAGCCGTCCGGCTGGGCTTTTTCATAAAAATTTGTTATTGATTTTTCCGCGATGGTCTATAATAATGTTATTTATTTGATTGGGATTGTCCTTGTAACGTCTCTAAATTACTACAACTTTTTACGAGTTGGGACAATTTCACTTTTTGTCGTCGATAGTTTAATAGGTATTTTTTATCAATCCTTCTGATATGGAAATAATCACGAGACTTTTTCCCCAAAGGCTGTTGGCGGCAATAATTTTTGGAAAGGAGAAAAGCACTTGAATCATTTAGAATTTGGGCTGGTTATTTGTACCAAAGGACCGTATAAAGGGAAAATAGGATATTTAGATGATGAAGATATATGTGAAGGAAATCAGTTTGGAATTGTATATTTTGGTAATCCGTCATTTTGTTCATCATTCCATCTGGTTCCCATTACATATTTATCAAATGAAATTACCATGTACGAAATCATTCAAAGAAAAGAAACGTTGCAACAACAAATACTTAACGAAAAGGATGAAAAGAAGAAAATATATTTGCTTCTGGAATCAGAATTTGTAAATACCCTGTTTTACGAGAGACATATACAAACACATACTATGTCTCAAAAAGGTATTAAATTATTTATATCTTATTCCTCTAAAGATAAAGGATTTGCAAATTTACTATACTCTGATTTAAAAGAGGCAGGATGTATTCCATGGTTGGATGAGTGGGATATTGTGGGTGGGCAATCCATCCCTGAAGAGATTGAAAAAGGAATTAATAATAGTGATTTCTTATTGATTTTATTATCTAATAATTCAGTAAAATCCAATTGGGTTCGAGCTGAATGGGAATCAACCATTTGGGATGAAAATCAAAATAAGGAAATACGAATCATACCAATATTAATTGAAGAATGTGAAATACCACGCTTTATAAAATATAGAAAATATATTGATTTTAGAAAAGACTACATTACGGGTTTCCGAGATTTATTGTATTCTATTGACAGA
>UQNI01000113.1 GCA_900542375.1 uncultured Oscillospiraceae bacterium
GTGTAGACCAGTTTTCATTGATCGTAACATTGCGTGAGATTTCACATACGATTCTGGTTACGGCAATTATTACGATTGCTGTGATCGCTGTTTTATATTGGTTCTTTGGAACAGAGGTGGGAAGCGCCATTCGTGCAACCGGTAATAATCCTGATATGATTCGTGCGTTAGGTGTAAACACCAGCTGGATGAAAATTATTGCTCTGTTGTTCAGCAATGGTTTGGTAGCATTATCAGGTGCTTTAATTACACAATACCAACAAAATGCCAGTGTAACCAATGGTACCGGTATGATTGTTGTTGGTTTGGCTTCTGTTATTATTGGTGAGGTTATTTTTGGAAACAGATTTAACTTTATCTACAAATTGTCATCTGTTGTAATTGGCAGCTTAATTTATCGAATTGTAGTTGCGCTTGTTCTTCAAGTTGGTCTGGATACACAAGATTTAAAACTCTTTACAGCAGTATTTGTTGCTTTGGCATTGGCTGTTCCTGTATTCAAACAACGAATTCAGCGTTTATCAAACAGAACAGGTAAACCGAAGAAACAACAGGATAGCAATGAGAGTGAGCAAGGAGGTGCGCCGAATGATTCAACTCAATAATATTTACAAAACGTTTCATAAAGGTACGGTAAATGAGAAGAAAGCATTAAACGGATTAAACCTCCAAATGAAAAAAGGTGATTTTGTAACAGTAATCGGCGGTAACGGAGCAGGTAAATCTACTATGCTAAACGTAATTTCAGGCGTATATTATGTCGAAAGCGGCTCCGTTATATTAGACGATAAAGATATTACAAAAAAACCTGAGTACAAAAGAGCCAGATACTTAGGCCGTGTGTTCCAAGACCCTATGAAAGGTACTGCAGCAGATTTATCTATTGAAGAAAATCTGGCACTTGCATATCGCCGCGGCAAAACAAGAAGTCTTAGATGGGGAATACACAGAAGTGAACGCGAAAATTATAAAGAACGTTTAAAACTTCTGGATTTGGGGTTGGAGAACCGTTTAAAATCCAAGGTTGGATTGTTGTCAGGTGGTCAACGCCAAGCTTTAACTTTGCTCATGGCTACACTGCAAAAGCCAAAACTGTTGTTGTTGGATGAACATACTGCTGCATTGGACCCAAAAACAGCTGCAAAAGTATTACATATTACGGAACAAATTATTGAGCAAGATCAATTAACAGCATTGATGATTACTCATAACATGAAAGATGCCCTCCGCATGGGTAACCGTTTGGTTATGATGCACGATGGAAAAATTATCTTTGATGTTGAGGGAGAAGAAAAGAAAAAGCTGACCGTTTCTGACTTGCTGGAGAAATTCCAAATTGCAAGTGGTGATGAATTAGCAAATGACAGAATGCTGTTAGGATAAATAATAAAAGCCGGAGTTTTTACACTCCGGCTTTTATTATTTATTTGTTAATGTTGGTCGCATCCACAGCCGCATCCGTTGCCATGTTCAGCCACTTTTGGAGGGAAGAATTCATCCGTCGGGAAATCTATTCTGCGGAATAACTCGCATGGATTATCAGAAGTAGTTACACATTCTTTACCGGGGATGCAGAAGTCATATGCAGGAATTAACATTTGCACATTTCTTGTAATTTGTACAATGGTAAATAAACCAATGGTAACAAATACACTTTTATTGCCGCAGCCTGTATCAAATTCACCGCCGTAACGTTTGCAAATACACTCCGGAATACGGCAGCATGTGTCGCAGCAGTTGCATTCACAAATACGTGCGGACAGTGCAATTGGTTCAGCAACTTGAACAGTTGCTTTTGGCAATACTTTTGAACAGCCTTGACTGTCTAGGTCGTCTAAATCAAAGTCAGAGCTGAACATTTTTACATTGCCTTCGCTACCATATAAGATAACTTTTTTGTTGAAGATTGCAATTCCGTTTACAGGGATTGGACCGGTTGCAGGTGCACAGAATACATCTACGCATACATCAAAGAAGAATGTCATGTCTACAGAATAGAAGCCTTTATTAAATGGTACCGGCTCTAAATCAATATAGACTGTAATTACATTTACATCTTTTAGTCTTACATTTACTGCATCTTCAATTAAACATTGTTTTTCTCTTGTGAAATATACGCGCAAATCCTCCAAACAGTCTTTATCACAGCAGCTATCGTATACACGCATTGCGTCTATACATACAGCTTCTCTGAAACCTTCCGGAGTTCTGCAATCATTTGTGTTATATTCATGTTCTGCCATAAAATGCTCCTCCTAACAGATTTGTTTCCTTTGTTTTCTATTGTTATTCTATGGCAGTATTATAATTTTGTTACTCTTGATTGCTGTTTTAAAGGGATTGTGTTGTATATTTTTTGGCATTATCACAATATGTTGATGGCAGTGAAATGTGCAATCAGGCACAAAAAACAGTGGATTTTGAAAAATTTTTACAATTGAGACAAAAAAACTGTCGATTGGGAAATATTAGAAAACGAGCAGTATTGTACTGCTCGTTTTAACTTTGTGTTTTAAAAATTGCATAAATCAATTCATTATAAGTAAAGCAAATCATTTGTTTTGTTTCAGGTAGATTTTGTTTTATTTGTGAAATCATTAAGTTTAAAATACCTGAAGCTGCAAACGAAATTGCCAATTTATAGGTTTCGATATGATAGCCTAATACTTGTAAACGGTTCGTTAGACTGTTTTCAATAATATTTGATAGCCTTGCAATAAATTCAGCGCTGTCCTGTTTGCTGATTAAAAATTGAAATTCAGATAGATGTGAGTCAATATATGTTAATAGATGAAAAAAGGTCTGATTTTGAAATTCTTCCAGAGGAATATGCTGTTCTTTTTTTAACAGTTTTTCAATACGGTACAGCAATTCTTTTTCCAAGTAATCTGTTAAATCGTCAACATTATCGTAATGTAAATAAAATGTGCTCCGTGATATTTGGCACGCCTGACACAATTTGCTCACGGTTATTTTTTTCATCGGCATAGTTTGAGAGAGTGAAAAAAAGGTTTCTTGTATTTTTTGTTTTGTTGCTTCTGTTTTCAAATTTTCAGGTCTCTTTCTAAAATTTTTAATAGTATATCATATTCCTATAAAGTTTATACCAAAAAACAGCTATTTTAATTCTTATATAGAATATAAATTGCTTGCATGCAATAAAAAGGTATTTTATTGATAAATTTTAGCCAAATAAGGTAAACAAAATAACTTGTTTTGTTTACCTTATTATGAAAAGAACATGCTATGCTTATAGTAGTAAAAGCAGTAGTATGGAGATGTAATATATATGAAAGAAACACTTTGCATAGGCGCCTTGCAAGCAGAAAGCGGAACAAAAACAACAGGGTACTGAAAACCATGGGTGGGGCTCCTTCTGAAAAAAGAGTTCAAAAAGCCGTAAAACGGCCCGCAGGCACAGGGCGCGGCCAGGCGCGCGCAGCCCGCATTTCAAAAAGAGAACCGGTATTGGTTC
>UQNI01000114.1 GCA_900542375.1 uncultured Oscillospiraceae bacterium
TGGTACATAAGGATGTGGCAGATAAATTCTTACCGATGTTACAGAAAGTATTTGAAAAACACCAGGTAGAGATTCGTGGATGTGAGCGTACGAAAGCAATCCTTGGCGATTCCGTTGTATTGGCAACACCACAGGATTATGCGACAGAATTTTTAGATTATATCATGTCGATCAAAGTAGTAGATTCAATCGAAGAAGCAATCGCAAATATTCTACCGGACATTCCGAATGCATCATTACGGAAAGTTATCGTCATGCCGAGCAATTCCAAAAAGAAATTGATTCCGCATGTGTTTATGTCAATTGCTCAACACGTTTTACGGATGGCGGTGAATTTGGACTGGGTGCGGAAATCGGTATTTCTACTCAAAAACTCCATGCAAGAGGTCCTATGGGCATTGAACAACTGACCTCCGTGAAATTTATTGTCAACGGCAACGGTCAAATTCGTATATAAAGTACTGTATCTATTGGAATAAATTCCAATCTTAATTTTGCTAGAGTGTAAAAGCAGATTTTTACCAAATACAGTTATGAAATCACCCTGAATAATAGTTTACAAAACAGCCTTGGCAGATTTCTTTTTTATAAAAAAGTTCTGCCGAGGCTGTTTTGTACTTATATATTAGGTAAAGTACAAAACAAGGGGTTGAATCATAACAAATGAATTCAGAAAACAAAGAACAAACACCGAAAAAAACGGCACAATTTGTGTGTGATTATCGAGATGAGCAGCCCACTGAATTTTTGCCGCAGCTTCAAATGCATTCGGCAGAAGAAACAAAAGAGGAGCCCTCATCAGAGCCTATTGACAATACAATACCTACCATACATGTAACATTAGATGACTCCAATATGATAGAAACAGAGCAGGAAGGAAACGAAACTCCGGAATATCCAACGATGCCGGAACAAGAAGAGCCCTCGCCGGAAATAGAAGGATTTCCTCTTTGGAAAAGAAATAATCAGCCCTCCAGATTATTTTATCCTGCAAATCCCCAAATTGCGCAGCAACAGGAAGAGGAAATATATGAGGATGAGACAAAACAATCAAAACCAAAAGGAATCATCCCGGGTATTATGATTTTAATGGCCGCATTTGCGGGTGTGGTATGTTTTTGTATGTTTGGCGGAGTAGACTTGGTACAAAATACAGAGCAAATCAATGCTTTTTTAGCGCCTGTTATGATGCAAAATCCGGAACCGTTTTCATCGTTGTCACAGGCAAGCGAAGATATGATTTTGCAAGCTTCCGTATGGAGGGCGGTGACACAAAATCAGGCAAACTATAAAGAGACAGACGCACAGGGAAGAATGGTTGTTCCGGCAAAAGATGTAGAAAATGCATCGAGGGAACTGTTTGGAAGTGCGTTTCATCTTTCTTCCAAACATCTGCAAAACGCTTCTTTTTTTGTTTATGATGAATCTTCTGATACTTACCGTGTGTTACCTAGTAGCAGTGTTACAAGCACAGTTCCGCAAATAAAAGAGGTAAAAAAAGAGAATGGCTCCATCGTTGTTACGGTAGAGTTTTCTTCTACAACACAGGAAATTGCTGTGGAAACATACCGTTATATACTGGAATTTGATTCTCTCAGCGGAGAGCCGTATTTATCCTCAATTCAATCTGCTTGAAAACGTGATGAGTATTTCTGGCGATGGAAAAAGAATTTTTATAGCCAATAAAGTAGATTGACAGATACAAGACCTTTTGTCAAAGATTCTTTTGAATTTTGCATTTCTTGGATAATTTGTTTTCTAAAATGGGACTCTATCTTTATGAAAAGGCATTCATGTCTTACCGGCTTCATCTTTTATCACAGTATTCTGCAATCAAAAACGGATACCAATTGGTATCCGTTTTTGATTTTTATATTTCGTTTGTCATAAATCATAATCTTGTCCATATATATAATAAAGCAAGATACCTGAATGTTATCATCAGGTATCTTCTCTCATCATTATGTGCATTAGAGCAGTAAGTATAACAGCGAGAAAATAACACTGGTGTCGGCTTGTTCGTTAAACAGTACCAGCAGCAGTATCATGATTAAAGTTCGTTCGCTGTCTTTCATAACTCCGTCTAATAAATTTTCCACAATGTTCTGTGGTCCGGCAGAGACGGGAGGGGCGCTTGGCAGACTACCTCCGTTGTGCCCATGTAAAGGGCCGCCTTGTTCATTTGGTGTGTGGTGAGCGGGCTCTTCAGTATGATTTCCGTGAGTTCCACTTGAAAAAGACGGTCCATTATTCGAACGGTTTGTTCTTGGCGACGCAGCAAAAGACGGTGTGCCGCGCAGTTGTTGATTGGCACGATTCTGCATTTCCTGCACTCTATGAATTGCCTCTTCCTGCATACGCTTCATATCCATATTTTCGTTGGCCATGTTTCACCTCATAGAATCCCCTGAAGAATACCCTGTTCTTTTAAAAGAGGTAAAAACTTCAGCATTCTCATAATTTTAATTGCTTCATCCAGTTTTTTCTGACGCTCACTTTTTAATAAAGGACGCAAAGCGTGCAGTAGTCTGGTATTATCATCTTCTTGATTTATGCTCCCCAGCAAAGGCGCTATTTTCATAATGGTATTGAGCATCTCAGGGGAAACGCCGTTTCCTCCTCCGCCTAATGCTCCCAGAGTATTTCCCAAACCGCCTAAAGAAGACAAAGCACCAAGTGGATTATTGTTCGTTTGAGGTGCTTGTGCAGGTGCTGATTGTTGCCCTAATAGACTGGCAAGCTGGCTAAAATCAATTCCTCCGGTAGAATTGCTTTGAGATTGCTGTGGGGATTGTTGCGCTGGTTGTTCAGGGGCATTGTTTTGCTGCTCGGTATTCATTTGTCCCAATAAATTGTTAGCCATTTGCTGAAATTTTGCCATTTCTGTAGGATTATTTAAAATTTCATTTAATTTTCCGGCTAAGTCATCCATGGACCGTCACCCCATTTCTTATTTGCCCAAAAATTTTTTTAGCAGCACTTGTGCCTGCGGTGAATTTAACAGTTTATTGGCCGCCTCTTTATCGCTTAATACTTGCTGAAGTTTTGCGGCATCGTTGGCGTTTAGGTTGTTTAACATTTTTTGCAACGTGCCGTTTTCTGCTTGTTGTTTTAGTTGTTCGGGTTGTGTGCCCAGACGTTGGGCTGCTACATTTAACAGTTTCTGTAATTCTTCGTTGTTAGGCAAAGTATTTCACACCTTTCAAAGTAAAAAATGAAAAAAGACTGGATTCCCTCATGTGTTTCCATATATAATATGATTAGATAAATATACATATGCGGTAAAATGGGCAGATAGTAATATTGTATATGGAGTCAAGGGGGTTTTTATGAGAATTTTAGTTATTTCCGATTCCCATGGAAATACAAGGAATATAGAGCGTGCAGTG
>UQNI01000115.1 GCA_900542375.1 uncultured Oscillospiraceae bacterium
GTATGAATATACGGTACTTTTTTGTTGTTCATGCATGTAATGATTTAACCTATTATGACAGCAGACAAATCAGTCGGACCAGATTTATTTGACTTTACTTTTGATTTTTTTACCTGTGATAAATGCAACTGCCCCTGCACATACTGCCATCACAGAAGCCCATATACCAACTGTTGTACCATCACCTGTTTGAGGAGTCACCATTGCAACGTTACCTGTTTGTGTGTTGGTATCGGTCGGTGTCATGGAATTAGATGGTTGTTCCGGGTTTGTCGGATTTTCAGGATTAGTGGGATCGGTTGGATTTTCAGGATTTGTTGGTTGTTCCGGATTTGTTGGCTCTGTATTGTAAACTGCATACAAGCGCTTTCCTACAGAATTATTTGCTCGGACAGTGGCAGTATTGTCAATTAAATCGCCCGGTTTGTATACAGTTGTTGTATCCCCTTCTGTTTCACTCCAGCCAAGAAAGTTCGCATCATCTTCATAACCTAATTCAGTTAACGTTGGATAGTAGTTCGTTTCGCTGTTCAAGTAAGCGATTGCTTTTTCATTTGCGGCATTTACATATGTGTTTTTAAAACCATCAATCTGTAAATCCCATGTCATATCTTCATATCCCTTATACATCTCAATTACTTGATAATTTGTTTCAGATGTAGTAAAGGAAACATCAACTGTATTTCCTGTAGCGGGAGTTTCTTTTCCATCCGGCGTATTTATTGTACCATTAAAGGAAAAGCCGTCTGTATGATTGATTCCCAAAGCGGCTGTTACATCATACCCTTGCTTATCCGCAGATACTGTTACATCGGTCACCTGAATGGTTGGTTTTCTAAAATAAATTTTCATGGTTTCATATGCTGCAGACTTTGGTAATTCTTTTTCATGCCAATCATATTTTCCTTCTACCTGGTCTATGTATAAGGTCTGCATATTGACAGCATCTGTTAATGGCATGACTGATGTTTCTGTCCATTCAGCTGCTACAATACCAAACTGCCAGCAACGGTAAGGAACCGATAATGTCTCCAAATTGGTACATCCTTCAAACGGATTCATTACCATATGATTCAAACTATCCGGCACAATTACCGTTTTTAAGTTGGTACAATCTAAAAAGGCTGCATTGTATAAAGTCGTAAACCCTTCCGGCAGAGTAACAGTTTCTAGGCTGGTACATTTATAAAACGCAAGTACTTTAATAGATTTTAAGTTTTCAGGAAACACAACTTCTTTTAATTTGGTACATTGGTAAAACATAGAATCTTTCAGCTCAGTCACTTTAGAACCGGATTCAAATGTTACTTTTTCCAGAGAAGAGCACATTTGAAATACACCAAAGCCCAATGTTTCAATGGTATTTGGAATGACTACTTCTTTCATCTTTGCGCTTCCCAATGCATACGCTTTTATGCTTGTTACTGTAACTCCATCAATACTGCTTGGAATAGTAAGTGTTCCTGTTTCATTGCCTGTATAGTCGGTAATAGTTCCTGTGGATTTATCAAATTGAAATCCGTTTTCTTCCACCACATCTGCAGTCGGAGTCGATGATGCAGCCATTGCTGTATTAGGTATTCCGGTGCTTTCTTGCGCACTTACTGCTGCTCCTACACTTACTGCTGTTGTCATACTCAGCGCTACAGCTGTAGCTACAACACTAATTTTTACTTCTTTATTTTTCATATAGTTTCCTCCCAATATGTAGGATTTTTATATCTTTCAAACTGCGTAAAAACGCAAAAAGACATAAGAAACTCTAATTATAAGAATTTCCTATGCCTTTACATGATTTATAAAATTGTATATGCAGAAAGGGCAGACTTACCTACTGTCTGTCTGTCTGTCTAATTATCGCAGTTTCAGTCATTATCTGTCAACCTTTTTTTATATATCACACTAGTTTTGAAAGATATGACAATATTATACCAAATTATATAAAAAAATCAAGTTTTTAACTGTACAAATATTGTTTATTTTTATACATCCTCTACTATTTTATCCATCCATTGCCTCGTATGCAATCAGGAATATCATAACCGTAAGTGTTTCTCTGATATTCATAATTACCCGGAGTAGCGCTTGCATAATCACCGTAGCTGAACACTTTCGCCTCACCCATTCGTCTGTAAACCAAACCTGCATAGCAGTTTCCACCTGCATGGTGCCACAACAACATCTCAGAACCAAATGCATGTGCATCTACATAATTTAGGTCATGGGTTACGCTGACACTAGAAGCAAAACGAACATATCCGGAGCACATATAGCCTACCGTACCGTCAGAAAGTTGTACTTTATACCACCCTGATTTTGTAGAAGAATCGTAGCTTTCTTCCAATACTTGTACACTGGTACCATTATTTACAGCCCTCAATACAGATGCCGATTTACTTGGACTGTTATACAGACGAGCTCCTTGGAATGTAACAGAGGCAGGTAAACTTGTACCGGCAGCAATGGTTGGCGGTACAACTGCATTTAGCATAATTTCTCTTAAATCCATTTGTGAGGTACCATTCCAATAGCCGGAACCAATGTTATAAGAGAAGCTAACCAAAGCGTCAAACTGTGACTGTGTTGCTTTGATACCATTATTTTGCAAGAAACGATTCACTTCAGAAGTATAGCTGCCTGCATTGATAGATTTCACCAACAAAGACCAAGCCTCTGTTTTAGACATATTATTATAGAACTGTACCCCTGTACCAAATGTTTGTCCATAACCAATGGTTGGTATACCTCCTGCCAAATTGTCAGGATATACTGTGGAGCTGTAACCTTCCCAGCTGGCAATCAGATTAATCATTTCGTCACTGATACGGCGTGTTTCATTAGAGGATTCGTTGGCGCCTGTACTCCAAACCGTATACGCATCTGTAGTATAACCGGTTGAGCTCATCACACCGTTTTTCGTAGAGTATACTTCAATTTGATGTGTACCTGCGCTGCTGAAAGTAGTGGAAGCTTTCCAAACTCTTGTAGTTGTGCCGTTACAATATTCTGTGGTGTAATCATATGCATTCACTGTTTTGGTTGTTCCATCACTTTGTCTGATGCGGAACTGTACAGAATCACGTGTTGTATCTGTAACCGCTACCATTTCTACGGTCTCACCCACCGCAGCAATATTTGGTGATGCATAAGCAGTACGTACTGCCTCACCTTCTGTAACAGTAATGGAATATGTAATTCCATTAGAGCCGGTGATAGTACATGTACCGGGAGCAACTGCTGTAATATAACCATTGGAAGCAGTAGCAACGCTGTTATTGCTGCTGTACCAATAACCCGAAGAGGAGGCTGCATAATAGGTTTTTCCGGCAGGGATTGTTACGGAAGCACCGGCTACTAAATCAGAAGAATTCCAG
>UQNI01000116.1 GCA_900542375.1 uncultured Oscillospiraceae bacterium
CACCCGCTCCACATAAACTTTAAAGCCTCTTCTGCTCAGTATCTCTTTGCTTTTCATTGCATATGTGATTGAGCTTACCATGATAAGGGGTTTGCCCATATAAAATCACCTCTTTGTTTTTATTACAGAGTATGCCAAACAAAGAGGTTTTGATTATATTATCAAGCAAACTGCATGTACGGCAATGCCTTCTTTTCTTCCCGTAAAACCAAGATGTTCTTCCGTTGTGGCCTTTACGCTGATTTGATTGACATTGATTTCACAGGCTTGTGCCAAATTTTTGCGCATCTGTTCGATATACGGTTTTAATTTTGGCGCTTGCGCAATGACAGTAGCGTCAATGTTTTCAATGGCATATCCTCGGTCATATAATTCAACACAAACCTGCCTGAGCAGTTCTATGCTGTCCGCATCTTGATATTTGGGGTCATTGTCAGGGAAAAATCCACCAATGTCACCCAGCGCCGCAGCCCCCAACAATGCGTCCGAAACCGCATGGGCCAATACATCCGCATCTGAATGGCCAAGCAGTCCCGTTTCATGAGGTATGGTAACGCCGCCCAAAATCAATTTACGTCCTGTTACCAGCTTGTGTACGTCGTATCCGTGTCCAATTCTCATGAGTTACTCCTTTCTGTATTGCGTTGATTCAAAATTGCCTGCGCAACGATGAGATCCTCTTTTGTGGTGAGCTTGATATTCTCGTAACTGCCCATGCACAAATGTACCTGATTGCCAAGCTGTTCCATTAACTGGCAATCATCCGTATAGTCTGCCTCCTGTTGTATCGCTTGTTTTACAGCAGATAAATAGCTTGTCTTTTCAAACACTTGAGGGGTCTGTACTGCCCACAATGTACTTCTGTCAGGTGTGGCAGTGGCAAACCCTTGTGCATTTGTGACTTTTATGGTGTCTTTTACAGGAACCCCCAGTGCAGCGGCACCATAGGTAAAAGCATCCGCCGTTACTTTTTCAATCAAATCCCAAGTAATCAGCGGTCTTGCACCGTCGTGTATGATGATATATTCCGTTTGAGAAGCACAAGCACGGACACCACTGAAAACAGACTGTTGTCTGCTGGTACCTCCCAGCGTAAATATAACAGGTTTTGTAATACCGGCCATATGCACGCAAGTATTCAGCTGTTCTTTGTCTTCATCTCTGCATACAAGAATGATTTCATCAACGGATTTCGCCTGTTCAAATGCCTGTAATGTATATACAATGGCAGGCTTGCCAAGCAAGGGTAAAAATTGTTTGGATTGCCCCATGGCCATTCTGGTAGAATTTCCTGCCGCAGGAATAATTGCACTGCAATAGGGTTTCATATTGTCACCACACTTTATGATTGTTGCTTTTATTATAACATAGAAAAAATTGCGAAGCAATTTTTAACAGATAAACGTTAAAAC
Organism: uncultured Oscillospiraceae bacterium; assembly: GCA_900542375.1. GTDB lineage: Bacteria > Bacillota > Clostridia > Oscillospirales > Acutalibacteraceae > UMGS1071. Next base: position 1,413 of record UQNI01000116.1, read on the forward strand.
GTTCTTGTCAATAACCAAAATTTTTAATTTTGTTGTTATTGCAAGGTTGTTATAACATAAAAGAAATTGTTTCACAATTTCTAACCTATCAATGTTAAAACGTTCTTGGCAACAATCAAAATCTGTGATTTTGCACTTGTTGCTAGGTTGTTATAGCATTAAAAAAATTGCGTTGCAATTTTTAACAGATAAACGCTAAAACGTTCTTATCAACAATCAAATCAATGTTAGTTTTGTTGTGAGGTGGTGATAAGATAAAACTTGGTGACAATGAGAATTCAAACGTTTATTCTGTTCATGTTCAAACCGTAATGTAATCGCTGCTGGAATATCCTACAGTACCCTGATAATCCACAACATACCAATTTTCCCACTGACCCAATACCTTCACCGAGGCGCCTTTTGGTATTTGGCCGATAATAGGTGCATTTAAATTCGGTCTGCTGCGGATATTCAGCGGAGTGCTTTGCGTTGTCACAGTACCCGTACGTTCCGGAACAGGAGTGGAAATAAACGGTATTCCAAAAATATCCGTTAATGATTTTACCAAATTAGCCGCCATCTCCTGAATATGAGTACGAATCCACTCTGCATCCTGTGGATTGTCATGGTAAGCGGTTTCGATTAATACAGCGGGCGCGTTGGTTTTGGTTACTTCCGCCAAGGAAGTGGTAGGCACCGCTTTTACCAAATCGGGATTGGGGTAAATCTCTTTAAAGTTGTCGGCGATAATCTCAGCTGCATTTCTGCCAAACGGGCTGTTGGCATAATAATACACATCTGTTCCCTGCAATTTTCCGGCCATGGACTCCGGCGCTGCGTTGGAATGAAGGGCCAAATGCAGGTCATAATAGCCTGCGTTGGAATCCCGAATGGATTGCCCTACATTGGTACCAATCTTATTTCTGGTATATTGAATGCCGTTGGTACGCAAGTAAGGAATCATAGCATCGGCAAGTTTGTTCATGTATTCCTGCTCATTTCCTGAGCCATAGTACTCATTGTACGGTTGCAGGGACGGACTTAAAAAAATTCTCGGCATAACGTCTCCTCCTTTGATACAGTATATGCCGCATTTTCTGATAGGGAACAAAAAATTACTGTTTCAAGATGTTTTGAAAAAAGGCTGCGCTGTCCGTTTCGTTGGTACGCAGATAACGCCCCAATCCATACAAACATTCAGGATTCTGCGTTAATATGTTGGTACGACTTTCACATACAAAGGTGGCCTGAAATCCCATACTGCGAATATAGGATTCCGTTGTATCGGAAAAAGCGCCGAACGGATATACAAATGTGGTCGGAGCTGTTCCTATATTCTCCGTGATACTATTTTGTGCTGTTTGTATATCTTGCGTAATACGCGCCTGATAATCGCTTTCGGATTCTCCTTTTCTTTTCTTGATACCAACTTGCTTCTGATTGCTTGCATGTAAATTGTAGGTATGGTTCTGAATCTCCACATACCCCGAATCCACCATTTCTTTCATGTTATCCCAGGTAATGTGTCCGTAGTTGGCGTTTTCTTCATTAGCCCTGCTGTATTCTTCTGTCTTTGCAATAATGGGAGCAATGACAAGCTTCATATCATATTGCTGTGCCAAAGGAAATGCGTATGCGTAATTGTTATAATAACCGTCGTCAAAGGAAAGAATAATCGGCTTTTCGGGCAGCGGTGTCCCATTTTTTACATAGTCAATCACATCCTGCATAAATACAGGGGTATATCCGTTTTCTTTGAGATATTTCATATCGCTTTCCAACAATTCGGGAGAAATGACGTATTTTCCCTGTCGTTTTGTATCTTTTAAAATACCATGATACATAATAATAGGCAGTTGTATTCCCTGTTCCAACTCCTTGTCGGCTTGTA
>UQNI01000117.1 GCA_900542375.1 uncultured Oscillospiraceae bacterium
TGGTTAAACCGTTTAATGTCATAATTTCTTTGTAGCGGCTGCCGTTACCCAGTTGACTTTGAGCAATATCCCACAATGTGTCTCCTGCTTTGACAGTATACGTGCTTGCGGAACCGGTGTTATCGTTGCCGGTAGGCAATTTTAAAACTTGACCCGGCTGAATGACATCGCTGGTTAAACCGTTTAATGTCATAATTTCTTTGTAGCGGCTGCCGTTACCCAGTTGGCTTTGAGCAATATCCCACAATGTGTCTCCTGCTTTTACTGTATAGGTGTTATTGTCAGTGACAGGAGGCTGTGGAGGAGTAATTTCACCTGCATCACTACCCAGATAGTTTAAATCTACGTTTGCGGGAATACCTGCAACTCTGCCGCTGCTGGTATATTGCCATAAGAAGTAGTTGCCTTTATAGTCTAAAGTGGTATTATATTGTGCAATCCAAACTCGAATGCCTGCGTTATCAATTTGAGACATATCAATATAATTGGTTGCCCAGTTTAAGTTAGTGTATAGCATAGGCTGATAGCCTGCTGCTTTTACCATATCGCAAAAGGCAAGAATCATGGCGGTTAATGCCTGTTTACCCATAGCTGCTTGACTTGCTTCTTCCACATCCATTGCCAAAGGGTAGGAAGGGGAAGTGCCTTTGGCGTTATTGATAAAAAATTCCGCTTCTTTTTTTGCATCTTCAATGTTTGTTGCATAACTGTAATGATACATTCCATATGGAATGCCATTGTTTTCACATCCTGTTACATTGACACGATATTGATTGTCTACAGTACCGAATCCGTAGCCGGCTCGTATCATTGCGCCTACAATGCCGTCTTGTTTTACCTGTGACCAATCAATTGTTTGTTGGAAGGTACTTACGTCGACAACTTGGTTTGCCATATTCATAATTCCTCATTTCGTATTTTGTGTGGTTTAGCTTGTACCAAAAAGAATCATAATGAATCATGCTGAAATACAGTGTTTTCATTATTACAAGCTTAAACCATACTATGTAATTACAGTAAAAATGTTTATATTCTTTATCAGCTCAACCTCTCAGTAAATATATTGAACTTGTATGAAAAGATTCATTGACAAACATGCGGTTCCTTTGTATGATAGATATAATATTCTTTATATCAAATTTTGTTTGTTTTTTATTGTATATCAAAGTAATATTCGAAAAAAAGAGAATATCATTTGAATATGATTCCATAATATAATTATATACAAACACACACATATGAAATACTTATGCGTACGCGCGTAGGTATTTCATATGTTTATTTATGAAGATGCGAAATAGAAAGAGAGCTTAATATATGCCATCAAGTTTTACAGAATACCCTTTAAGTGAAGAAATTTTATCTGCGTTGGAGCAGTTGCAATATCGTACGCCAACGCCTGTGCAAGTAAAAGTGATTCCTGAGATTTTAGCAGGAAAAGATGTATTGGCAAAGTCCCAAACAGGAAGCGGCAAAACTGCTTCTTTTGGAATACCTCTTTGTGAATTGGTAGAATGGGATGAAAACAGACCTCAAGCTTTGGTACTGGCACCAACGCGAGAATTAGCCATACAAGTAAAAGAAGATATTTTTCATATTGGACGTTATAAGAGAATTAATGTTCCCGTATTATTTGGACGTTCTCCATTTTACAAACAAGTACAGGCTTTAAAACAAAAAACGCATATTGTAGTTGGAACTCCGGGCCGTGTGCTGGACCATATGGAACGTAAAACATTGGATACATCTGCTATCCGTTATCTTGTTATTGATGAAGCGGACGAAATGTTAAATATGGGATTTTTGGAGCAGGTGAAAGCAATTATTTCTCATTTGCCCGAACACCCTGTTACCTTATTGTTTTCTGCTACCATGCCAAAAGAAATTGAGCGTTTGGCTCAAGCCTACTTGCATCATCCTGTACGTGTTGAAATCAAGGCTGAAACCGTAACGGTAGATAGAATTAAACAGACCGGTTTCCGAGTAGAAGAAACAGAAAAAATGCAATTGCTGAAAGATGTTTTAGTATTGCAAAATCCGGATAGTTGTATTGTTTTTTGTAATACACAAGAGAAAGTGGATGCTGTATATCAAGAGTTAAGAAACAGCAATATTCCGTGCGGAAAGATTCATGGCGGTATGGAACAGGATGATAGAATTGTTGTTATGAACCAATTCCGCAGAGGAAATTTTCGTTATTTAATTGCAACAGATGTAGCAGCCAGGGGAATTGACATAGACCATGTTACCCATGTTATCAATTATGATTTGCCCAGAGCAAAAGAACATTATGTTCATCGCATTGGCCGTACAGGAAGAAACGGAAGAAAAGGAATTGCAGTAACTTTTTATACAAAAGAAGAAGCGCCTGCTGCACAGGATTTACAATTATATACATGTTCCCATTGGATTTTTGTTATACCGCCAACAAAAGAATTGGTAGAGCAATATCGTCCTGCATTTGAAGAAACATTAATGCAGAAACCGGACTTTAAACCTGAAAAAGGTGCTGCTTTCAGTAATTCAATTACCAAAATTCACATTAATGCCGGCAGAAAGACCAAAATGCGTCCTGTAGATGTAGTAGGTACTATTTGTAGCATTAAAGGAGTTACTTCTGATGATATTGGTATTATAGATGTTCAAAGCATTTCTACCTTTGTAGATATTTTAAACAGCAAAGGTGATATTGTTTTAAAAGCGTTGCAGACAAGACCGATAAAAGGCCGTCCAAGACGTGTTTCCAGAGTAAATGATTAAAAAGAAGCCTGATACCAATTGGTATCAGGCTTCTTTTTATAAATCTTTTTTATCCGATTCCAACATAGGAATATCGTCTGCTTCTGTTTCATTGGCTATTGCAGATGACTTTTGTGCTGCAAGTAAATCTCTGATTTCTGTCAGCAAAACTTCTTCTTTTGTTGGAGCAGGAGGAGCCTCGGGAGCTTCCTCTTTTTTCTTTCTGTGTAATTTTCCAATTAGTCTAATGACAACAAAAATAGAGAATGCAATAATCAGAAAATCCAATACCGACTGCAAAAATACCCCATATTTTAAAACAATCGGTTCCATACCTTCTCCCGTTGGTAGTGTAAAACTTAAATCTTGTAAGCTTACCCGCCCCGTAATCAAAGATAAGGCAGGCATAATAATATCACTTACCAAAGAAGATACAATTTTGCCAAATGCGGTACCGATTACAACACCGACCGCCATGTCCACTACATTGCCACGCATTGCAAATTCTTTAAAATCT
>UQNI01000118.1 GCA_900542375.1 uncultured Oscillospiraceae bacterium
TATTACAGACCCTTGTTATCGCACTGGGCGCAGGCTTAGGCATTTGGGGCGTCATCAATCTCTTAGAGGGATATGGAAACGACAATCCGGGTGCAAATGCTCATGTACAGTAAAGAAGCAAACAACCGAAAACAAGAGATAGACCGCCAGCACCACACTATTCCGAACCAAAGAGCAAACGACAAGCACCATGGAAATGTGTATAACTTGCTATTCCGTTATGGAAAAGTCCGTTCACAGAACATGGAAAAGCTAAAGAGCAGCTTTCCCACATTCTGCAAACGGACTTTCCCACAACTCCATAAGATAGCAAGTTATGCACATTACGCACAGTGCCGACTGCTGCGGAAGCCCTCTCATTTCATTATCTATTCAAGAAAATAAATTATGAATTTTTTTCTTAACACTACTGCGGTAGTGTTGACAACCGATTAAGAAAGGTGTAATGTGTAATCAAGCAGAAACTACTGCGGTCTTGTGGAAAGGAGGAAACAAATGGATATTAAACTTTTCGATTCAGAATTGAAAGTAATGTGTGTGCTTTGGAACGAGGGCGACACCACTGCAAAACACATATCCGACGTTCTGAAAAAAGAAATTGGCTGGAACATGAATACTACCTACACACTGATAAAAAGGTGTATCAAAAAAGGGGCGATTGAACGTTCCGAGCCTAATTTCATGTGCCATGCCCTTATTCCCAAAGAAGAAGTACAGGAAGCGGAAACAAAAGAATTGGTTGACAAGATTTATGACGGTTCAGTTGACAAACTGTTTGCAGCCCTGTTAGGCAGAAAAAAGCTTTCCGCTGAACAGATTCAGAAGCTCAAGCAGATTGTGGAAGATTTGGAATGAGGTGGTGTAAATGAATTTACTGCAAATGAGCTTTTCGGGGGCTGCTTTCATTACTGCGGTAGTGATTATCCGTGCGGTGGCAATCAATAAACTGCCGAAAAAGACTTTTCTTGTTTTATGGGAATTGGTGATATTAAGACTGCTTATCCCGTTTTCGATTCCGTCAATGTTTAGTGTTTATACGTTGGTAACTCATAGCATATCTTCTACAACATTGCCGGAAGCTGGAACAGATTACAACATTCCCACTATGCAAGGGCTGTTTGTTACGACACAGGGAGCAGAACAGCCGCCAGAGAATATTTTATCATCTGTTTCCATGTGGTTTATTGTATGGTGTGCAGGAATAATACTTATCGCATTGTTTTTTGTAATATCCTATTTGCGTTGTCTGATTGAATTTCGGACAGCTTTACCCGTCCACAACCATTATGTAGAAAAGTGGCTGGCGGAACGCCCATTGAAACGTCCAATTTTGGTAAAGCAATCTGATAGGATTTCCGCCCCATTAACTTATGGCATTTTCCGTCCTGTTATTTTGGTGCCGAAAAAAATGGACTGGAAAAATGAAAAACAACTGCAATATGTCCTCTCACATGAATATGTGCATATTTATCGCTATGATACTGTAACAAAGCTGATTGCGACACTTGCCCTTTGTATTCATTGGTTCAACCCCTTTGTGTGGGTGATGTATATTCTTTTTAACCGTGATATAGAACTGGCTTGTGATGAAAGCGTCATACGACAATTTGGAGAAAAATCAAAATCTGCCTATTCGCTAATGCTTATCAACATGGAAGCAACGAAAAGTGGGCTATTGCCATTTTGTAACAGCTTTAGTAAAAATGCTATCGAAGAAAGGATAACTGCTATTATGAAAACAAAAAAAACAACTATTTTTTCGCTGGTACTGGCGTGTCTGATTGTTGTCGGGGTAGCTACAGCATTTGCAACTTCCGCCCAAGCTAATAATAATCCAATTTTTGAAGAACAGGAGTACAAACCAATACATGCTTCCGAGAATGCTTCAGATTACGATACGGCGGCAGAACTGCCCGGCGGTAATATTGACTATGGGATATATGAAGAATATGGATTGATTTATGATAAGAATAGCAAGTGCTACACTTACAAGGGAAATGTTGTCCGATTTTTTAATGACCCAGTGGGCGGCGCAAGTTTTACCAATTTCTTTACGGGAACAGTGGATATTGAAGCGGAACGGGATACAAACGATAAACTTATTGGTATTCGGGAATGCACAAAAGAAGTTTATGACAGGCATACAGAAAAGTATGAAAATTCAGGACTTAAATCAATGCCCGCTGGCACTTCTACAGAAAATGGAGATATGATTAGAAATCATGAATCTTACAGCATGGAATCTGGAGATAAGACAGAAAACATGAATACGCTCCAAGATTATGAATCCTATGGCATAGTTTATCACCCAAAAGATGGGTATTGGTACTACAACGACCAGATAATTGGTATATTCATTGATACTAAAAAACCCATCATCTATTTTAATAACAGTGGCAGTATATATCTTTCCATTGCTGAAAATAGTGAAAATGGAGTTATGGAGATTAAGGAAATTTCCGAAGCGGAAGCACAAAAACTTTTACGGGATAATAATTCGGGCAATTCTGCTTCATTCACAGTAGAAACCTTGAAATAACAAGTGTCTTATAAACCATACGCCGTATTATGTGGGAGAAAGGGGGAACTATTTATGCCTTGCACAGAAGCATATAAGGAGCATATCGAGTACACCTTTAATGCCTTTTGCAGAGTTGTCATACACTATGCAGCAATCAACGCATGGCGTGACAGGGATAAACGGCGGCAAAGGGAAATATCCTTTGAATATCTCACAGAAGAAAAGTTTTATCCATTTTGTACGTCAGACACATATTTCATTGACCCTTACAAGCAATACCCTGTTACGATATGCGGTCAGAGGGTTATCCTCACAAATGGAAATCTTGCCGAAGCCCTGTCCTCTCTGCCAGAGAAAAAGAGGGAAATCATTTACCTTTATTTTTTCGGGCGTTACACACAGCAGGAAATCGGGGAACTGTACGGACGCTGCCGGAGTACGGCGTGGCATCACATACACAGTGCCTTGCAAATGCTGCATGAAGAAATGGAGGTGCTGTCCCATGAGTAGCCTACTTCTCCCCTATGACACGATAATAAAAGCACATGAGGGCGACCCCATAGCGATACAAGCTGTCCTTGACCGATATGCCGGGTATATCCGCTATTTCTCCAAAATGAACGGCTATTATAATTCTGATATGGAGGACTACATCAGAACAAAGCTGATTGAAAGCCTGTTCAAGTTCC
>UQNI01000119.1 GCA_900542375.1 uncultured Oscillospiraceae bacterium
ATTAACTGGTTATCAAAATAAAATTGAAGATAAATTGGAGGAAAACAACGTGAATCACCTGCCATCATTAGAAATTCAAGTAACAGAAATTTTACACCAAATTGGAGTTCCTGCACACATTAAAGGATATCATTATTTAAGAGATTCCATCATCATGGCAATTGAAACCCCTGAAATTATAAATGCTGTGACGAAACAGCTGTATCCATCCGTGGCAAAACGTTATGAAACAACATCTTCTCGTGTAGAAAGGGCAATTCGACATGCAATTGAAGTTGCATGGGACCGTGGCGATGTAGATGTATTAAATTCTTATTTTGGTTATACCATTCACAATACAAGAGGTAAGCCAACAAACAGTGAATTTATTGCAATGATAAGCGATAAATTGCGCCTGCAAATGAAAACAGCAAGTTAATAGCTGGTACAAGTACAATACCTGTTTTTCTTTTTCATTATAAATTGCTATTCCTATTTCTCTTCACTTATCGCTCCACAGTAAAAACATCTGTATGGATGATTATTTGCTGTGGAGTTTTGTGTTATTCATTAAAAAAGCCTTTGCAATTTCTGCAAAGGCTTTTGATTATTTTATTTTTGTTTCTAAGCGGTCAATTTGTTTGCTTAATAGTTTATCAATTAGTAGTGAAAACAGTACAAAAACAATAATTGCAAAACCTGCCAAAACTAAAAAACAATAGAACATAGGCAAAGTAATTGATGCAAGAGAAAACAAATCTTTTAAGATAAAAATTGCGAATATAAATGCTCCGAGCATAGTAAAGAATAAAGCACAGCGTATCCAGTTAAACGGTAACGAGACTTTTAATAATACCAACAGACCGGCAAATCCGGTAATCATAACGGCAAGCGTTGAGATTTCTGTACTGTTAAAATGAATAAATGAGCATACAATGGCCAGTGCCACGATATTAAATACCATTGTCATAGCACCTGGAATCGATTTGCGTATGACATTTACAATGTACTTGCCTTTAATTCGTTCCTTATTGGGCTCTAATGCCAAAATGAGAGAAGGGGCGCCGATTGTCAATGCACTAATCAAAGTAAGTTGAATTGGTTGGAACGGATAGTCAAAATGTAGAAAGATAAATAAAATTGCATTGATTGTAGAAAAGATTGTTTTTGTTAAAAACAAGGAAGAGGAACGTTGTAAATTATTAATTGAGCGTCTGCCTTCCTTTAATATTTTGGGCATAGAAGCAAAATTGGAATCCAGCAGTACCAGTTGAGAAACAGTCCTGGCAGCATCACTGCCTGAAGCCATAGCAATACTGCAGTCGGATTCTTTTAAAGCCAATACGTCGTTTACGCCGTCTCCTGTCATTGCAACGGTGTGGCCTTGTTCTTTTAATGCTTTTACCAAATCTAACTTTTGCTGTGGTGTAACACGTCCGAACACACTGTATTTTTGTGCAGCTTCCTTAATTTCTTCCGGTGTCTGTAGGGTGGTAGCATCTACATATTGTTCAGCCGTTTTTAAACCGGCTTTTTTTGCAATATTTGCTACTGTAATTGCATTATCGCCTGAAATAATTTTGATGTCTACACCTTGTTCCGCAAAATAAGCCAGTGTGTCGGGAGCCTCCGCACGTATTTTATCGCTGATAAATAAAAATGCCATAGGATGAATTTCTGCAGGCAATTCTTTATCTTGAATTTGATGTGGAGAATGTGCCAGCATTAAAACGCGTTGTCCTTTTTCAGAATACTCTTTAATAATTTCTTGATATGGAGAACTGTCTTTTAAAATAAATTCTGTAGCACCGAAAATATAGCTGCCGTTTTCATCAAATGAAGCACCGCTCCATTTTCTTGCAGATGAAAATGGAACAATATGATTACAGGTCAATTTATCATATTGGTCACAATAGGTTTTTACTGCATTAAACGTTGGATTATCGTCTTCCAATGCATGTATTAAAGAACCCAATGCAATATTCAACTCTTCATTGGTTGTATCGTGTAGTGGCAGTACATCGGTTACTTCCATAGTTCCTTCTGTAATGGTGCCTGTTTTATCCAGGCATAACACATCTACGCGTGCTAAAGTCTCAATACAGTATAGTTCTTGTACCAATGTTTTGTGTTGAGACAGCCGTATAATGCTTACGGCAAATACAACGCTGGTTAATAAAATTAAACCTTCCGGAATCATACCGATTAAAGCTGCTACAACACCTACAATTGCATCGTTGAATCCCTGATGGGATATAAAAACTTGTTTGCAGAATAAGGCAATGCCAACAGGAATTAAGGTAAACCCAATATATTTAATAATGCGGTTTGTCCATCGCATAATTTCTGAGTTTGGTTTTTTTACATATTTAGCATTATCTGTAATTTGTGCAGCATAGTTATCTTTTCCCACATGTTCTACACGTGCATGGCAGTTGCCGCTGATAATAAAACTGCCTGAAAGTAAATGGTCTCCCGGTTGCTTTAATACAGGTTCGGATTCTCCTGTTAATAATGATTCATTTACTTCACATTCACCTTCAATGACAACGGCATCGGAGCAAACTTGGTTGCCTGCTCCAAGAAAAGTAATGTCATCCATTACAATATCATGAATGGCAATTTCTTGCTTGATACCGTCGCGTATTACATGTGCTTTTGGCTCGGCAATTAAGGAGAGCTTATCAATGGTTTTTTTTGCGCGAATTTCTTGTACCGTACCAATAAAAATATTGCAGATAATAACGCCCATAAACAATAAATTTTTATAAGAGCCCACAATTAAAATCATAACGGCTAGTACAAAGTTTAAAATGTTAAAGGGTGTTATCAAATTTTCCAGTACAATTCGCTTGATGCTTTTTGACTTAATGTCACTATTATGATTGACGAGCCCTTGTTCAATACGCTGCCGGACTTCTGCATCTGTTAGCCCATGCAATTGTTCTGAAGAAGGCTTGGTATGTTCAACATTGTTTTGGTCCAAGTGCATATTCATCTCCTATAATAGATATATGTATTGTTAGAGCACAGATTTACCGCATATTTTTTATATACGCCAATAAAGCTACATATTAATATATTAGGATTATTTAGAT
>UQNI01000120.1 GCA_900542375.1 uncultured Oscillospiraceae bacterium
GTGAATAACAGAGTGACGCACACCGTTATACAGAAACATTATTCGGCAAAGACAACGTGTTTAAAGCGGGTACCATTGGCACCATTGCGGATAAAACAGCTATTGGTTACGTGAAAAAATACTGTGAGGAAAAAGGCATTACCATGCATCGTGCAGAAGAATTGCGTTTGGCTTTGGGATGTACCGGTGTCAAGCGTACTACAGGTCAGCACCCGGGCGGTATGGTTGTTGTACCGAGAGGTATGGAAATTTACGATTTTTGTCCTGTACAGCGTCCTGCCAATGACCAGAAATCGGACAATATTACAACCCACTTCGACTTCCATTCTATCCATGATACCATTTGTAAACTGGATGAGCTGGGACACGATGTTCCCACCATATACCGCTATTTGGAAGACTATACCGGTATATCGGTGATGGATGTTTCCATGAGTGACCCGCAGGTTATGTCGCTGTTTACTTCTACGGAAGCATTGGGAGTTACTCCGGAAGATATTGACTCTGAAACAGGTACGTTTTCTTTACCGGAAGTTGGTACAGGCTTTGTGCGTCAAATGTTGATTGATGCACAGCCAAAAACATTTTCCGATTTACTTCAGGTTTCCGGTTTGTCTCATGGCACGGATGTTTGGCTTGGCAATGCACAGGACCTGATTAAAAATAAAGTATGTACCATTTCCGAGGTAATCGGTACCCGTGACAGTATTATGACCTATTTGATGCTAAAAGGATTAGAGCCTAAAATGGCATTTAAAATTATGGAGATTACCCGTAAGGGTAAAGCCTCTACACTGTTAACAGAAGAACACATCAATGCTATGAAAGAACATGATGTTCCTCAATGGTACATTGATTCTTGTATGAAAATTAAATACATGTTCCCAAAAGCTCACGCAGCTGCATATATGATTGCAACGTTGCGCTTAGGCTGGTACAAAGTGCATAAACCGCTGGAGTACTATGCAGCTTACTTTACCGTACGCGGTGAAGATTTTGACGGCGCTACCGTTATTTTGGGAAAAGAAGCGGTAAAACGAAAAATGCAGGAAATTACCATGAAAGGAAAAGAAGCCACCAAAAAAGAAGAAGATATGTATGCAACCTTCCAGATTGCCAATGAAATGCTGGCACGCGGAATTGAGGTACTGCCTGTAGATTTATACAAATCCGATGCGGTTAAATATTTGGTGGAGGACGGCAAAATCCGTTTGCCGTTTGCTTCCCTTTCGGGTGTTGGAGATGCTGCTGCACAAAGCCTTGCAGCAGCAAGAGAAACAGGCGGAGAATATATCTCCATTGATGATTTGCAGGCCCGTTCCAAAGTTTCCAAAACAGTGATTGAGATGCTCCAGCAGGCTGGTGCACTAAAAGGTTTGCCTGAAAGTAGCCAAATGACCATGTTCTAAATTTGAAATATTTATTCAATTTTATCATTTACATTCTTATGCTAACATGTTATTATATTAGCATACTAAAGTGATAAAGAGAAATAAAACCGAAATGGTGGGATGAAATCATGAGAAAATATCATAAAATAACTCCAGAAGGAACCAAAGATTTACTGTTTGAAGAATGTTTAACGCATCGTTACGTGGAACGTACTTTGGCAGATGTGTTTTCTTCCCATGGATTTCATGAAGTCATAACACCGGGACTGGAATTTTATGATGTATTTGATACAGAGTCCTCGGGAATCGGGCAGGAAGTCATGTATAAAATGAGTGATAAGAGAGGGCGTTTGGTTTGCATGCGTCCCGATTCTACCATGCCTATTGCCAGATTGACAGCAACCAGGCTGCAAAATCTTCCAAAACCAATCAGGTTGTACTATACCCAGCATATTTATTGCAACAATCCTGGGCTTACAGGCCGCAATGATGAAGTCATGCAGTCAGGCATTGAATTGTTAGGCGCCAGAGGACGCAGAGCAGACTTGGAGGTATTGGCAACTGCCATTGAAGCACTCAGCAGATGTGTGCCGAATTTCCGAATTGAACTGGGGCATGCAGGATTTTTCAAAGCCATTGCCGCCCAGCTGCCCATTGACGATGCGGTAAGAGAAGATATCCGCCAGTATATTGAAGCGAAAAACTATGCGGCACTTGATATGGTGCTGGACCAATTGGGAGAAAGCAAGTCAGTCAATGCAATGCGTCGTTTGCCGCGTTTGTTTGGCGGGGAAGAAATTTTAAAAGAGGCGGCAGAATTCTGTGTTGACCATGCTTCTGTTGAAACGCTGTCTTATTTGCAGGAACTATACAGCGCCTTAACAGATTTAGGCATTGGCGACCATATTATGATAGATTTAGGTCTGGTACAAAGAACCGACTACTATACAGATATTGTATTCAGTGCTTATGTGGAAGGTTGCGGTGACGCGGTATTAACGGGCGGACGTTATGATAATCTGCTTGCAAGCTTTGACGCTCCTATGCCAGCCATCGGTTTTGCTATGAATGTGGATGCCATTACGGATATTTTAATCAATAACGGAAAAGGCAAGAAAGCGCCCAATGTAGATGTATTGGTACATTGTGATGACGGTTATGAGATGAAAGCATTTTGCTATGCGGCCAACTTGGTGGGAGAAGGAATGCGATGTGAAAACAGCGTCTTTGCAACCAGAAAAGAATCTTTGGATTATGCCAAAGAAATGGGAATTCCAAGGGTAGATTTTGTAGGCGAAAAAATAGAGACTTTAACAAGATAGGCGGTGAATCGACATGAAGCCATTACGAATTGCTTTGACAAAAGGCAGACTGGAACGAGATACGGTTGCAATGTTTGAACGCATTGGTTTTGATTGTACTGCAGTACATGAAAAAGGCAGAAAGTTGATTTTGCCTATCGGAGACAATCAATTTGAGGTGGTTCTTGCAAAAGCAGCCGATGTGATTACGTATGTAGAGCATGGCGTGTGCGATTTGGGTGTGGTAGGAAAAGATACCATCATTGAAAACGGCAGCAGTTTTTATGAAGTATTGGATTTGGGGTTCGGCAAATGCAAATTTGCACTGGCAGCGCCAAAAGGCATAGACTTTTACAGCGGATACGCCTCAAAA
>UQNI01000121.1 GCA_900542375.1 uncultured Oscillospiraceae bacterium
GACAAGACGCTCGATCATATCTTTTTGCTGTGCCGTAGGTTCGAGGGAAAGGAAGCGCACGTTCTCTTTCGGTATGTCGAGGTTTATCATCTTGGCGGTACGATAGTCGGTAATCTCCCGCAGGAACATCGCCAGTTCCGGGACTTTGATGTAGGTTCGGAAACGTTCTTTGCGTTTTACCTCTCCCGTTACGCTCAACTCATAGTCGGAGGTCTTTTTCGTGAATATGGCCGCCCATGCGTCGAAACAACTGATCCGTTGCCGCCGGAGTTCCTGCGGACGCAGGTATTTGAACATGACATACAGCTCGGTCAGCGCATTTACCACAACCGTACCCGACAAGAACGTAGCCCCCAAATCCTTGCCCGTGCGGTGCTGAATGTCCCGAATGGCGAAAAGCAGGTTCATCGCCCTTTGCGAGCCTTGCGTGTTGCCTATTCCGGCTACTCTCGTGTGGCGTGTCTGAAACATGAGATTTTTGAACATGTGGCTCAAATCCGAAAGTTTGGATTTATCGCAGAAAAATATATCGAAAAAATGGAAATCTGAATCTGACAATTTAGCTACATTTTTGGGTTTCAAGGGAATAATTGATAGAAAAACATAGTTGCAAATTTCCCAATTCACAAGAGGAGGAATATGTAAAACTCAATTTTAGAGAGGACGAACTTTTAATCTAAAACTTGACTATCCTTATCAGCAATGAAAAGAGCCATATCATTACTCAAAAATAGAGTTTGATACGGCTTTTTTATGTTTGTTAGTTACAATCTGTAATTTTTTAGAGCGGTCATGTTAGTTTTAACACGCCCTTTCTTTTAGTGTTTTTGTTACAACAGTCTGAATCTTATCGTTCATTTCTCCCAAAATCGAAAAAAACTTTTCTTGGATTTTTTCTTCTTTTTTGATATTTGTTTTTCTTCCCAATCTTCAACAAATACACTTCGATTATTCCGAATAAAATAGTGTGATCTGCAAGGGAAATCCCAATTTCCAATGGAAGGATAGAGGGAAATGGTTTCCCCGTCAAATGTTAATTTCCAATCGTCGGGAGATATTGGTGTTACAACTTTTTCGCCACAGCCACAAGCGCATAAATGGATTACAATCTTACCCCGCATCGAAATATACAATACCCCTTGCTTAAATTCGTCAGGCATATAACCCACAAACTGAATTTCGTAATTATCAATCTTTTCCATTGTATATATCATTATCGTTTATGGAGTAAACAGAACGAACCTCTTGCTTTGTATCGCAGTAAAATCCTAACATTTTTTTCCATTTAATGATAGAATATATTGCAGCCATCGCATTTAATTCGGCTATTTGAATGTTGCTTGCATACATATCATCATCTTTAACATCATTACCGCTAAACACTTCTTTAATATGCGAATAATGATCCTTGTAAGCAGCTGTAATTTCCACCATCCCATCTAATGTACAGTTAGATAAACCTATACCTAGACCTGAGTTGATGAAGGGAATTTCGTTATCAATGAGGTATCCTGCTATTGTATTACGAACACTCACTTTGTCTATACACAAAAAAACGTAACTCATACTTTTTAAAGAGGTTATATTATCTTGTGTAATATATTCTTTATGAGGAATAATTCCTTTGTGAATTTGACTGTATTTTTTATACAGATACTCAACCTTAAAAAGTTGTTGTTCCAATTCTTCAACAGAAGCAGCACCAGGTGCTCGAAATGCATTGTGTGTATTAAATAAATCAGCATCAAATAAATGTATTTCGGAAACTGGTGTTTTAGAAACAAAATCAAGTATGTAAGAGCCAGTACCTCCTGCTCCAATGATAGCAATTTTCAGCGGATAAAACTTGTCATTAAAACAGGCTGTATTAGAATGGCTTGCATTGGTATCGGTATAAACCAATGGGCTATCTTCATTTTTGACAATCAATGGCTTTTTCAACTGACGACACGCTTCTGAATCTAAATTTATTGCAGGTGAAGAGATTATGTTATAGTATGTTGTAACTTTATCATAATAGTCAGCATAAACCCGATCATCAGGATGACACGAAAGATAAAAATCAGAGACGACATTTGCGTAAAGATTTTGTTTTTGGGGAGAATTTACTAATGAAGTAACAAAACTGCCATCAATATTACAAGGCTGCTCTCCAATGAAATATGCAGTATGATCTTTGGGCTTGATTGTGATATTCCCTGAATTAGCCAATGCCATAACAAGGGTACCTGATTTAATTTCCTTGTTTTTATTGAGATAAGGTATGTAGTGGACAATTAAGTATCCACTACATATTTCAATCCTATAATCTTCGCTTTGAAGTTTTATCAGGTCTGGACTACGATTGATGATTGCTTCTGACATTGAAATTCATATTATGTTTGACAAAAACTTCCGTTCCTTTGGACATCAAACCTTTAGGGTTTTCTTTTGGTCCATCGGAATATTTCACTGTATAGCCCCTATTTGGGTCATAGCTTCCATTTGCCAATCTGACAACCTCCTCAAAACTAATTTGGGGTTTATCGTACTTCTTTCTCGACTGATTTACAATGATTTCAACACCTTGAATTTTAGCACGACTAATAAAATGTTCCACGCCTGGACGCGCTAAATCAACAATTTCATCATCTTCGATAAAATCGTCTTTCCAACCATCTGGTAAATCCAAATAAAGTTCATCTTCACGAGGTATGTTACCTAGTTCCCGAATCTGAATACCGCGAATAAATTGTTTGTACCAAGTGTAGTGAACACCGTTAATGGTAAAATGTAATTTCTTCTTCACAAAGAAATACTCCGTTTCTGGTCTTGCCAGGTTTACTCGAACTTCATTTTCTATCAGTTCATCGTTGTATGGCCTGCTGATAGACAAAAATAACTCTGTATCCAAAGGAATACCTACCAATTGTTTTAACTCTGCACCGGTTTTGTACTGGTCAAAAGTCTCAAACTCTTTCCCTTCAATAACAAACTTCAAGGGAACTCTTGATTGCTGTGCGTTTGGCGCCCCGTCATTTAAATTCATAATCATTCT
>UQNI01000122.1 GCA_900542375.1 uncultured Oscillospiraceae bacterium
AGTCCTTATGACAAATAGCATTTCTCTCAGCTCACTTCAAAGTACTCATTTGCTTTTATATAATCATTGCTGAATACCCTTTTCGTGGGAGAAAAATTCCTGTAAACATTTTACAGTTTCGTTATCCATAGGCCGATGCCATAATATACGGCCATGCTCAATAAACATAAGATGTGTACAGCATTTGTATATCAGTTCCAAAAATTCCTCTCTTGTATATTCATTACATATCTCTCCTCGCTTCATATATATGATTCGGTCCGCATATGGAGCCAGGTAATAAAGGCGGTGTTCGGCAACAATTACTGTTTTATTTTCAGATTGCCATTGGCGAATTACTTCTGTTAAATCTTTTATCGAAGAAATATCCAAATTAGAGGACGGTTCATCCAAAACAAAAGTATTCGGGCAGATAGCATCTGCCGATGCACAGGCTATCTTCTGCTTTTCTCCACCAGATAAAGCAAACAGGCTCCGTCCAAGCAGATTTTCTAATTTAAGGCATTTTGTTGTATTCTCAAGCCTTGCCAGCATTTCCTGCACCGGCAACCCCATATTTTCGCATCCAAACACAATCTCGCTTGTCGTATCTACATTGTAGAACTGTGTTCTCGGGTTTTGAAATACAGAGCCAACCATGGGAGCAATCTGATATAGCTGATAATCCTTTACCTCTTTCCCATCCAAATAAATCTGTCCCGTTAACTGTCCATTATAATAATGTGGAATCAATCCGTTAATCAGGCGTGTCAAAGTTGTTTTACCGCAACCAGATTCACCACACAGTAAAACAGTCTCTCCATCTTTGATTTTCAAATTAATATTACGCAGGCTATTCTCTGATTCTCCGCTTTCATAGGTAAAGGACACATCTTTTATTTCTATCATTTCACTTCCCCTTCTACCATTTAATAATAAATAAGGTGACAAACAGCATAACGCCTGAAATTACTACCGCAATGGCATCGTAACAGGTAAATCCAACTCTCGTTATACTTGACCGATCCGCTGGATTATCCAACCCACGGGTTAATGCTGCTGCAGACAGTTCATCACCAATCTTTACAACCGAAATCATAAGCGGTATGAAACGATATTCAAGCAGTGCCATTGGATTCTGCCAAAATTTTTTCGTACCAAACTGGATTTCCCTCATTCTCATAGCGTCTTTAATAGCTGCTGACTCTTCCTGCATGGTAGGTAAAAAGCGAAATAATACAGAAAGAGGAATGGTAATATTCCTACCGATATGCATTCTGCTCAGTGATGTAATACACTCACTGGCAGTAGTAGACTTAATTATGTAATTTCCCATTGCAAAAGCAGGAAAAAGCCTTAAAACCAATCCCACCAATAAAACTACAACCATATTGACAACCATGTGAAAACGAATTGAGTTTTGGATTTCCTTAACCACCAAAGCAGCTACAAACAGAACTATAAAAATGGTTGCTGCCTTATACTGCCTGTTTGTAAGTAATAGAATAAAAGGTATCAAAGCCACTGCAAGCATAAAAGCAGTATGGCCGTATAAAAACTCGGCGGTAGCTACAACGGCCATCAGCAGTAATTTTGTCCGTGGGTCTAAATGGAATCCTTTCGTCTCTGTAACAGCAAGCATGTGCATCAAACAATACCCGCCCTCTCAAAGTGCTTCTTCAGCATTTTATGACCGAGCAAAGCACCGCAAATCCCGCCGACAAACAAAATCAAAAATCCTGCATACATCATCCATGATGGCATCATAGATTGTAATGTTTCTGCGTATTGGTCCCCCATGGAGCTGTGAATATTTTCCCAGTAGGACTGACCGGCAATCCAAAGATTCGCAGGGCATCCCATCATCCCAAGACAAAAACACGCATAGCTTAGGAAGGTAACTTTAAAGCTTTTATACTGGCCGGCCTTTAACACAATATCAGCAAGAATTCCGCCCAGTGTCCACCCCACCAGCCCAATCCATGTATAGCCTATAAGAAAGAAAAACAGACCGCAGATGACACCTGTAATTGTCAGCATCCCGCATTTCTGAATTTTTGTATAGTACAACATCATAGGAATGCCACATACAAACGGCCAGATAAACAAAAGGAATGGATATATGACAGGCAGTGAAGTCAGTAATCCGAAAACAAAAAATATTACAAGAGTCATGGCAGTATAAATTCCTACATTGATAAGATCTTTTCCATTTAGTTTATTAGATTTTTGCATTTTAATCGTCCTTTCGTTATGACTAATTTCATGTTTTATGGTTAGATATGTCTAACTGCAAGGGAAATTTTTTGGGGATTAAATCCCCAAAACAGTTTGCCAGCCCGAGCTGAAAAATACCGATAGCGTATGGGCATACTTCAATGCAGCTGGCTTTGGATAATTGTGCATAACAATTTCCGCAATTGAAGCATAGTAAGAATGGACCAACATATGCCACTCGTCCTCATCTAAATCATTGACAGGTACACCGCGTGCTTTTAATTCTGCAATGAGTTTTATTGTCTCCTGCACATCTGCGCGTACCAAGTCGTCTAAAAAGCCTGCATACTTTGTTCCTGACGAGTACATCAGAAGCAGCCTGAATACATCAAAATTCTCATAAATATATTCAATTATCTGGATAATCGTGCTTTCTGACAGCCTCCACAAATTCTTAAGCTCATCTGTTTTTACTAAATCAAAATGCTTATCTATTGATTCTGAATATATCTTTTGGATTGTCTGAACAACTGATTCCACTAAAGAACCAAATAAAGCTTCCTTATCAGCAAAATGATTGTAAAAGGCACCATTGGTTACATTTGCGTCTTTACAGATTTCCCTAATACTGGCTCTTTCAAAGCCAAATTCTAAGAAGTGTTTCTTTGCACAGGCCAAAAGCTTTTCATGAGTTTGCTGGAAATCCCTTGACATTTCCTCCCCTCCATTCTATACTA
>UQNI01000123.1 GCA_900542375.1 uncultured Oscillospiraceae bacterium
AAAATACTATATCTAGTTTAATAAACATTTTTTTAACAATATCTTGTTTTTATCAAACGAATATTCACAGTCCACTGATTTAATGAAAACTCATTTTATAATTCACCGGTTGATTCTCTTAAAGCGGACATTCGCAATCCGCTTCGCTACTTGCTCATGAACGCAGTCATTAACCAACATCTGGTTTCTGCAAACCTTGCTTCTATATTAAAAACATTTAAACCAGTACACCGTACAAGTAACAAAAAGCGGCTGTCATTAACTAAACTGACAACCGCTTTGTTTCACGTGAAACATTTTTCTGCTCTTAGTTTTTTTACTCTCTCAAGAATCTGACTTCTAAGTTCTTCCATATCACCGGTTCGTTTTCTAAGCCCTGCTGCCCCGGCATGACCGCCTCCACCAAATGGTGTAATCAATTCATTTACATCAAGCCACTTTCCATCTGAGCGGAAAGAACAACGCCACCTGTCCGGTTCTTCTTCATACATCGTAAATCCCAGTTCGATGTCCACACAGTCACGCAAAATACTGCTGATTGGATGAATTTCCTCATAGCTGATATTCTTTTTAACCTTTTCTTCTTTGTTTATACACACGTAGGCGACTTTTCCATCCAGCACACGTATCGCATTTTTTAAAATGTCTGCACGTTTTTCCAAATCTTCTAACGTATCAATCTGCCGAGTCTGTATAATTCGTCTATGGTCTACGCCAAGTTCTAAAAGCTTTGTCGCAGCCTTCATGATACTTTCATCTGCTCTTTGAAAAGCATTCGTATCATGTACAATTCCAAGATAGATATAATCTGCAGCGTTTGGATATTCTTCTGCCTCTGCCGCTTTTTTTAAATCATCCTGATTCAAACTATAAAATACATTTACCGCGCAGGCTTCCGAAACCTTTGTATAGTTTCTGTCTCCATAGCCCTCATTTGAGGCATGATGGTCGATTACAATAGAAGCGACAGATGCTTCATAAAATTCTCTTCCGCTTAAACGTGCCAATGTCGCAGTATCACATATCACTGTTGCGAAACGTTTGCCCTGCAAATCCGGCTTTTCAAACGGATCAAATTTTTTATCCTGGCTCACCTGAAGTTTTGGTCCTTTGTCTATCGTATCTGCCAGATAAGGGAATACCTGATACTCTGGATAATTCACTCCAATATAATGTGCGATTCCCATCACAGAACCGGCTGCATCTCCATCCGGATTGATGTGTCCCAAAACAACAACCGTGTCCAGTTCATTCGATTTCATCATAGATTCAAATTCGTTTTTAAAATCAAATTCCACGTCTGCACACCTCCATGTAATCTTAATATACTCTCGAAATCTTTTCTGAAGGTATAGCCAAAACCTTACAAGAGTATATCTCTACAAAAGTTTCTTATTTTTTATCATATCCAAGCTGCGGATTTTCATAATCTCCACGCTCTTTTTTCTGTTTTACATAAGTATCCCATACCCCCGCTTTATCTTCAATTCCTACTGTAGCAGGGTCAAACAATGGGTTCAAGCCAACATTTTTCTGTTTCTCATAATCTTTTACGATTTTCAAAACCTTGGGAGTTAAGAGTAAGATACTAAAAGTATTAACCCAAAGCATACATCCAACACCAATATCACCCATTGGCCAGATAGTATCACCATCAATCAAAATACCAAACATGCAGAATACCAGGAATAAAATACGCACAATTGTAACCACCATTTTATTCTCGCCGAACAGATATTTACATGTGGATTCCAACTGATAAGAATAGGACAGCATGGTTGTAAAAATAAAGATAAACAGCATAATTGCAAGGAACATTGCTCCTGCTTTACCGATTGATACCGACATTGCCTCCTGCATAAATGCAATTCCATACTGTATTCCCGGAACATGCTCTACTAACAGAGAAGCACCTGCTCCGTCTGCTGCAACGTTGTAAGTTCCCGCAAGCAAAATAGAAATTCCGGTACACGTACATACCAAAAGAGTATCGATATACACAGATAATCCCTGAACCAAACCTTGTTTTACCGGATGAGAAGTATCAGTTGTTGCTGAAATCAAAGGGCTCATTCCGTTACCAGCATCATTTGAGAAGAATCCACGTTTGATTCCCCAGGAAACTGCCGAACCAACGATTCCGCCAAAGACCGCATCTTTTCCAAATGCACTTGCAAAGATAGAACCAAACATTCCAGGAACTTTTCCAATATTAAGTACAATAATAATAATCGTAATCAGGAAATAAATTCCACACATAACCGGCGCTAAAAATTCCGCAACCTGTCCGATACGTTTAATTCCTCCCATAATAACAAATGCAACAATTGCTGTCATAATCACTCCAACAACAACAAATGGAAGTCCAAATGCTACATTTACCGCTGTTGCCGCTGTCTGAGTCTGCATTGCCGGAAGCAAGAATCCAGGTCCGATAAAGACTGCAATACAGAATAAAAAGGCCAGTATCTTTCCTAATTTTTTATTCTTAATTCCGTTTGACATATAGAAAGCAGGTCCGCCGGTCAATTCTCCCAGATTTCTCGTTTTATATGCCTGACCTAAGATACACTCAACCATTCCTGTGGATGCACCTAAAATTGCAGTAACCCACATCCAGAAAATTGCACCAGGTCCCCCCATAAAAATTGCAGTTGCCGTTCCTGCAATATTTCCGGTTCCTACACGACCTCCAACTGTTGTTGCAAATGCCTGAAAAGAAGAAAGACCAGTATCTTGCTTATTGTCGCCCTTTTCAGTCAGACATTTGAGCATATCGCCAAATCTTCGTACCTGCATGCCTCTTAAATGAAACGTGAACCACAACGCCGCAAACATAAGAAACACGCACATTACAGGATGCCATACGATATCATTGACTACATTCATCACTTTGACAAATAACTCCATTTTTT
>UQNI01000124.1 GCA_900542375.1 uncultured Oscillospiraceae bacterium
CGTATATTCGATGAGAACTTTTTAATGTTGATTGCCACTGTGGGCGCCTTTGTATTGCAGGATTACCGTGAAGGTGTAGCTGTAATGCTGTTTTATCAGGTAGGAGAACTGTTTCAGTCGTATGCAGTCAATCGTTCCAGAAAGTCCATTTCCGAATTAATGGATATTGCGCCGGAGTTTGCAAACGTCATGCGCGGCGGAAAGCTGGAAACAGTTGACCCGGAAGAAGTGGAAGTGGGCGAGACCATTGTTGTAAAGCCGGGAGAAAAAATCCCGTTGGACGGTGTTGTGCTGGAGGGTACTTCTTTTTTGGATACTTCCGCACTGACAGGCGAGTCTGTTCCAAGAGAAGTGCAGCCTGAAAGCAGTGTATTAAGCGGCTGTATCAATAACACAGGAGTATTGACCATTGAGGTTACAAAGGAATTTGAAGATTCCACTGTTGCTAAAATTTTGGATTTGGTGGAAAATGCAAGCAGCAGAAAAGCAAATGCAGAAAACTTTATTACAAAGTTTGCAAGATACTATACTCCTGTGGTTGTAATTGCAGCAGTACTGCTTGCGGTCATTCCTCCGTTGTTCCTTGGTATGCATTCTTTGGATGTCTGGAGCGAATGGGTGCGCCGTGCACTTACGTTTTTGGTTATTTCCTGCCCTTGCGCACTTGTTATTTCTATTCCGCTGGGATTCTTCGGCGGAATTGGCGGTGCATCAAAATGGGGTGTACTTGTAAAAGGCAGCAACTATTTGGAGGCTCTTGCCAAAGCGGAAGTGGTTGTCTTTGACAAAACAGGAACGCTTACAAAAGGTACGTTCCAAGTAACGGAAGTGCATCCAAACGGCATGAGTGAAGAGGAACTGTTGGAATTAACGGCATATGCCGAATATCATTCCAATCATCCCATTGCTACATCTATTGAAACAGCATATGGAAAAGAGATTACGCCGGAACGCCTTGGTTTAGTGGAAGAAATAGCAGGCCACGGCATTCAGGCACAGATTGACGGTCGTACTGTTTATGCCGGCAACGCAAAGTTAATGGAATTGAAGCAAATTTCGTTTGAACCTGTTCATGCAGTGGGCACAATTGTATATGTAGCGGTGGAACATCAATACGCAGGTTATCTTTTAATTACTGATGAAGTTAAAGAGGATGCCAAAGAGGCCATTGCAAAATTGAAACAGCTTGGTATTAAAAAGACAGTGATGCTGACAGGCGACCGCAAATCTGTAGCGGAACAAGTTGCCAATGAATTGGGTATTGATGAAGTACATTCTGATTTGTTGCCTGCTGACAAAGTGGAACAAATGGAACGTTTATTTGCAGAGAAATCCAAGAAGGGCAAGCTGGTGTTTGTGGGGGACGGCATTAACGATGCCCCTGTTCTTGCAAGAGCTGATATTGGTATTGCAATGGGTGCACTTGGTTCCGATGCTGCAATTGAAGCTGCAGATATTGTAATTATGAACGATAAGCCGTCTCGCATTGCAACAGTCATGGGCATTTCCCGAAAAACATTAAATATTGTCATACAAAATATTTCACTGGCATTTATTGTGAAGTTTGCCGCATTGGTATTGGGCGCTTTTGGTATGGCAACATTATGGGAAGCGGTATTTGCAGACGTTGGAGTTGCGGTATTGGCAATTTTAAATGCAATCAGAGCTTTAAGATATAAAGAAAAATAGAAAGAAGGGCTTACAGCAGCCCTTCTTTTTTTATGGATGATATAAATTAACACCTGTCCAAGTTTAGTGTTTTATTGCACATATATCTGATACGAAAAAATCAGTTCTGTATTAGGTAGCTTGTCATATTCCAATATTTGCCACATATACTAGAAACAAGTATAGGAAACAGGAGAGTGATGAGATGGGCAATACAATCCATTATTTTATCAATACAAACAGTTCAAAAGGATTTGTCAGTTTTTTTAAATCCAATTTTGAACCTCTGGAACGGGTTATTAAGTTGGACAACTATCCAACTGCAATTGTAGAAGAATTAATAGGAAAAGCCAGTTCCATTGCAACAGAAAAAGGTTATCAGCAGGAAATTATTCACAGTTGTATTGATAATAGTATAGAGGGAATCATTTTACCTCAGTTAAAAACAGGCTTATTAAATATCCCTGCGTACATTGACTACGGATATTCCGTTTACAAACTGATGGATAATGAGACTGTGCAGGATATGCAGGAAGCATTAACAAAATCTCATGAATATTTTGCAAAAGCATTAAAGATACATGATGACTGGGAAAAAATCTATATTACCAATATGAATTTTGCTAAGATGAACCAGTTGACTTCCGATACTATATTAAAAATTTTGGGCGGACATACACAAAATAAAAAGGGCAGCAGTGTCAACCGCTTATTCGGTGCTTCTACTATCCACGGACCGATTGATTATATAGAAAATATTACTGCTGATATTGAAAAGAGATATTTTATAAAAGGCAGACCGGGTACGGGAAAATCCACATTTTTGAAAAAGATTGCGGAACGTGCCATGATAAACGGTTATCATGTTGAAATCTATCATTGTGCGTTTGACCCTAACAGTTTAGATTTGGTTGTGATTCGCGACTTAGGCATCTGCTTGTTTGATAGCACATCGCCACATGAATATTTTCCATCACGTGATAGTGACGAAATTATAGATATTTATCAGGAAGCAGTAAAAGAACATACGGATGAGGAACATAAAGAGCAAATTGCACAGCTGCAAAAACAATACAAAGAAACGGTAGCGCAAGCGATAGAATGTATCAATAAAGCAAACCGTTATCATCAAATATATCAGGAAGATGTATTAAGTAAAATCAACAATGTTAAGTGCAAGCAATCAATGAATAAGGCAATAGTAAAATTACTGAAAATAAAATAATTTCTTAAAATTATTGCTT
>UQNI01000125.1 GCA_900542375.1 uncultured Oscillospiraceae bacterium
GAGTAATCCCCACAGAATTCCCGGCACATATCCTCCCGTAAACAAGGCAGCAACTGATACACTTCCTGCAATTGTCGAATAAACAATCATCAGATTGGACGGTGGAATCAGCATTCCCGTCGGTGCAGAAGCAATATTTACACCGGCACTGTAAACCGGATCATATCCTTCTTTTTTTTCCATCGGTCCGATCGTACCACCCATTGCAGCAGCCGCTGCTGCACCGGAACCTGAAATTGCACCAAATAACATGTTTGCTACTACATTAGACTGCGCCAGTGCCCCCGGCATACGTCCGGCAACAACCTTGGCAACATTAACAATTCGCTCTGCAATTCCACCGTTATTCATAATATTTCCTGCAAGAATAAAAAACGGAATTGCAATCAGTGAAAATGAATTGGCTCCGGCAAACAATCTCTGCGCAGATGTCGCAAATGAAATATTTGCATCGAGCATACACAACATAGCCAGCGCGGATGACAATCCTACCGCTACACTGATTGACACACCGATCGCTAGCATAATCACCAAAAGCACAACCATAACAATTGCTGTTTGATGTGTGACTTTATGAAATGAGTATTCAATGATTCGGGAAATGAAGTGTTCCCAGATAAACAGGTACAACAACATTCCTGTTCTCAGTAACTAAAATTTTGAAAAGATAGAAGAAAATAAAAAATTGCTTGAGAAAGTAAGACAAAAATGGTATATTAATAAGTGTGTTCCCTTAGTAAAATGGATATTACGGATCCCTCCTAAGGGCTTGTTGGAGCAATCGCCCAACACTGAAAATTTTATATACGTCCATGTACCTCAGCAGGATAGAGGGTTCGCCTCCTAAGCGAAACGCCGCAGGTTCGATTCCTGTCATGGACGCCAGTAAGCAACGCTGTAAGCCTTTGTTTTCAAGGGTTTACAGCTTTTTTTGTTATCACGGACAGGGAAGCAAATATATAGCTGCTTATGTCCGTGGGAATTTCTAAAAGTCATTTATTTTGCAAGATAGCTTGCTAACACTCATTTAAGGTAGATGATGATTTCATGGATTTTTACGATATTTGCTAACACTTTTTGGTTAGCAGGTTTTTTCTGTTTGGAACAAAGCCCTTTGCTAACAGTTAGAAAGGGTTTCTTTTAAGAGCTTTTCTTTCATTTCCGGTGTCATGGATTTTAGCAATTCAAGCAGAAGTTTGTCATTGTCACTGATAGGCTCCTGTGCTTCTGAATGGAGATTGTGTTCAGGTTCCTCTGTATCAAGGGTGTCATAAAATTCTTCATCCAGCTTCTTTGCATTAAGCCGTCTGTCTTCATCCACGATTTCAGAGTAAACATCTGTTACCATTTCAGCTTCGGCGTGACCTGTATCTCCCTGAACAGACTTAATATCGCCATGTGTCATTTTGAGCTTATATTTTGTGCTTAAATGGCGTAAGCTGTGAAAAACAACAACTTCAAAATTGTGTTCCTCACACAGCGTTGTAAATCTGTCCCGAACAATGCGGCTTTCTACGGGATTCCCATTTTCAAGAGCAATAACGAGGTTATAATCGTTATAGGCACTTCCTAAAAACTCTTTCAATTCCTGCTGGTCTTTTTTGTATTGAACCAGTAATTGAGCAAGCGTTGTCGGCAGCCATACGGTACGATTACTTGTTTCTGTCTTTGGTGTTTTTAATACAAGCCTTGTTGTGCAATGCGGTTTCTGTGTCGGAAAAATCTTGATAATATCTTTTTCCTTTAATTTCTGCATAGCTTGTGCATTTACTCTGGAAAGCTCTTTATTGATGATTACCCTTGCGTTATTCGTTGCAATGGATTGTTCATCAATAATCACATCTTCCCATGTAAGACCTGTAATTTCTCCAATACGCATTGAGCAGGAAAACGCCAAATGCATACAGATGGTTAATAAATCGTCGTCTGACTGCTGAATTGCTTCACGGAATGTATCTACACTCCATACTTTTCTTTTTACCTTAGGAACTTTAGGAAGCGTTGCTAATGAAGCAGGGTTACGCTTGTTGGTATCAATATATTCCCAACGGATTGCTTGATTTAATGCACAGCGTATAATGTCGTGTATTTTCTTGATATTGGCAGGTTGTATGCAACGTCCAGTAGCTTTTCTGTTAGCTCTGGGTACTTCTGGAACACTCAATAAATCGTTGTAGTAGGCAGATAATTTCTTTGTGGTAATCTCATTTAACTTCCAATCCCCGATAAGTGGATTGATGTAATTTTCGATAGTACCGACCTTACTACTAAATGTACTAGGCGACCATTTTGACGTACCATAGAGATTGACAAATATTTTTAAAAAGTCACAAAGCGTAATATCTTCATCGGTACTATCAAGTTCTTTTTTCGATTCATCAATTTGGCGTGCAAACTGTTTCTCTAAGGGAACAATCACATAACCATATTTTTCTTGATAATACTCAACAAATGCTTTTCTCTGCTTTGCTTCTTTCTTTGTCTCTAACGTATCCCATTTCTGTTTACGTTCTCCTGCATTGTCTAAATACCAGTAAATAACGGAAAATGTTGATTTTCTTTTTTTGATTGAAGCCATAATATATTCTCTCCTTAACAGTTAATTTTGATTTAACCATTTATCGAAAGAATCTTTAGATACCCGTATGGCTCTACCAGCACGAACATAAGCGAACTGTCCACTTTTAACCAATGCGTAAGCCACTTTTTTACTCACACATAATTGTTCTGCAATTTCCTCTACTGTATATGTCTTTTTCTCCTTTTTAGGAGTTTCTGTATTTGATGTATCACTTATCACGAGTAATAATAACTCCTCGTATTATATAGTAGTAGTTTTTAGAGACCCTCTCCAAGGTCTTTATAAC
>UQNI01000126.1 GCA_900542375.1 uncultured Oscillospiraceae bacterium
GAAAAAACGATAAATCATGACCACCGGCTTAGCCGGTGGTTTGCTCTGCCCCTATAAGGGGCTCATTCCTGCTTGCGCCCGGAAGGCGCACTGAGAGGGTCCGCCTCTTGCACTGCTATTCACAGGCCAGCCCTAAAGGGCCATTCTCAGCGCCGCCTTATTCCTGCGCATCCCCTTGGGATATGCTTATTGCTTCCGTTTCCGGCTTAGCCTTTTAGGCTTATTTTTTTCTGCCCTTTTTTACCGGCTCCCCCGTGAACGGGTCGATATATTCATTTAATGTCAGCTGATCGTACTCTAAATCATTTTTCAGCTGATTTTGAATATATTCCTGTATTTTTTTTGCATTTTTTCCTACCGTATCTACATAATACCCTCTGCACCAGAAATGTCTGTTTCCATATTTATATTTCAAGTTTGCATGCTTCTCAAATATCATGAGCGATGATTTCCCTTTTAAATATCCCATTATTTCTGATACACTATATTTGGGTGGTATTCTTACCAACATATGGATATGATCTTTACAGCATTCTGCTTCAATAATCTCAATTCCCTTTCTCTTACATAACATGCTCAATATTTCTGCTACATCTGCTTTAATCTGTCCATATATTACCTGTCTACGATATTTCGGTGCAAAAACCAAATGATACTTGCATTCCCATGTTGTATGACTTAAACTATTCTTATCCATTTTGGATACCTCCTTGATTATATTTTGTGAGTTTTGCGGACCCACTTTTATATTATCACTGGAGGTTTTTTACTTGAAGCTAAAGCTACTTTCTCCACCTGCCGAGCAGGTGGTTTATTTTATTGCCATACAAGAAAAACCGCTGTTGCATGGTTTGTTAGCTTCCATGTAGCAGCGGTTTTTGCTGGGATTATTCAGTTAAATTTTCAGAACGACACTGGAAGTTGTTTATCCAAAATGAAATGGAATAACCATATCAAGTAAAAATGCAAGAACTATACTAATTGTTCCCATTAGCACAGAACTTTTCAATGTGTCCCTCCTCAAAACAGTAAGTCCGATAATAAAGACTATCAATTCTAAAACAGAGCGTGCTTCGAAATATCCCCATCCATATACGAAAGTCATGTTAAACAATACTGCTAAAATCAATACTGATAGCATAAATGCAGGTCTGCTTTTTCCTTTCGCATACCAACAGACAAATGCCAAGAACGGAGAAATCATGGTAAAGCCAAACCAAATCATAGCGTAGCTTCTTGGGAAAAAGCCTGCGACATAGTTTGAATACAAATAGTAACTTGCAACCATGCCAGCAAAAAACGCAAAAACATTAACACTTGCTCTTATTGCAGAATTACTATAAATAGAAATACACAGTGCAATCAATACCCAAATTGCAAAACGCCCAAGGAAATTATGAACATCTAATGCTCCATCAATTGCCATAAGCACACTTGGCAGTTCAGCTTGACGAAAATCCAAAAATTTTGAAAAAGTCCCCAAAGCTATTCCAAGGAACAATACAGCTATAGTATTTATAATTTTTCTATTATTAGATATTAGTTTTTCTACATTCCTGATATCATTCAAAAACTTTATCATAATTACCCTCAAAACTTGCGATTTACCTATCTGTACTCAACGATTTCTTCGAATAGTTTCCTCGGTCTTTTGTCCGGAGCTTCGTCGGCAAAGCCAACCGCAACAATTCGCTTTTCATTTCCAAGACTGCCTGTTTTTAGCAGATGGTGCAAGGGAAGCACTGTATATGATCTCTTCAATTAACTTTCTTTCTATCTCATCTGGCTTATATTTTCTTATACTTCTTCTATTCTCAATTTCTCGTATCATAGATTTCTCTCTCCCTTAGAGCCTTGCCCTCAAGGCTCATTTTCTCCTATGATTTCCAACCTATCCATCCGGCTGTTTCCAAAGGCATACTCTAGTTTAATGCAATCATACCCCTGTTTCATCAGCCATTCTTTTACCACTTTATTCGGCGCCTGGCAATGGTCTGTGCTTTGCAGTATAATAATCGCAATCAATTCGAATCACATTAACAATTGAAACCAATTTTTCATTAAACTCAAAATCCTTACCGGTTTGTGTTTTCATTAATGCACTCAATGCCCTGATTTTTTCTTTCGGTGTTTCCACAATCTTTGCCGTTCCAAATCCATCAAAAGAATAGTAGCTGCATCCATATTGGCAGGCTGCTTTACCTGAAAATGGCTGTACATCACACTCAATCTGAACGCAACAATCAGAATTATTTCTGATAATGTCAAGTTTACGCCCCTCTAACGCCCCATGCAAATAAAATACAAGCTTATCACCTTCCAAAATATAGCCGTAGTTCATGGGAACTATATATGGCTTTCCCTGATCTACCAAACCGAGGTGCAAAACCTTGCCCGTATCAAGAATATGTATTATTTCATTGCTATCTGTTACTTCTCTATCTCTTCTTCGCATAAAAATCCTTACTTTTTTCCTTTCCGCTCTTTCTTATAGCTGTCTTCTTCCCGAACATCACTTTGATCCCTACTGCCGAATGTTACAAACTGAAATTTTGCGCGTAGCAATGAACCATGCGCAGATGAACTGAATTGGCTGACGGAAGCTTGCTCACAGGCAGACATATTCGAGTTCAGATGCATACGGCGAACGCCGCGACAACGAACAAGCGCAAGCTTGTGAGTGTCGGCATGGCGATACACCTACTAACTGAAAGTTGAACAAAATCGCTGCGCGATGACCTGCCAAGGCTGTGGCGCAGCTTTCTTTTTCTCAATAATAAAATAGGCAATGGCAATTCTTACCAGTATTTGATATTGTAA
>UQNI01000127.1 GCA_900542375.1 uncultured Oscillospiraceae bacterium
AATGATTGCAGTGTTAAGCATAACACTGTGACAAAAAAGAGGTTGATTTGAAAAACACAGAAGGGAGGACCGATTTGATACATTAGTTGCAAATCAACAAAGCAAACCGACGACAGTTAGTTTGAAAAAGACTTAGGGGGAGAGAAAAATGGGCATTGATATTAAATCATTACCAAAACCAATTAGAGCTTTCTTTAATGGTATTGGACAGGTGGTTTTCATTGAAAACGTTATCGCAGGATTTTTAATCTTCATATCATTCTTCATCGCTGGCCTTGAAATGAATGGTTGGGATTTTGGTAACTGGTATAGCTGGAGAATTATGGTATTCGCATTTATCGGCGTAAACCTTGCTAACCTTGTTGCATATCTCATGGGCGCTGACAGAGATGCAATTACTTCAGGACTATTCGGCTTCTGTCCGAACCTGATTGCTATCGGCTCATGTACATTCACAGCATCTGCTGATGCTGCAGGTAACTGGTGGTCTGCATGGATCATGTTGGTTGTAGGATGCATTTTGTGCGTTCCATTGCAAATGTTCATCAACAGATTTACAAATCACTTCGGTCTACCTGGTTTTACATTCCCATTCATCGTGATGGTTTGGTTCTTCACAGCAATCAGCTTCCAAACAGAC
This sequence comes from uncultured Oscillospiraceae bacterium, assembly GCA_900542375.1. GTDB lineage: Bacteria > Bacillota > Clostridia > Oscillospirales > Acutalibacteraceae > UMGS1071. The sequence continues at coordinate 641 of UQNI01000127.1, forward strand.
CTATTGGCTGTTGGTAACGACCCAGTGTTAAGAACAGGTATGAACACATTCTTAGAGAATGGTCTAACCGGTAACGGCGGCAGCTGGATGACTGGCTTTGACTGGAACTCCATGGGCTGGGATTGGGGCTCTATGACTTCAAGTCACTGGGGTCTATTTGCAATCAATGCATTTGAAGAAATTTATGTTGCAGACGGCTTTATTGCTTCCTTAATTGTTATCGTAGCATATTTCTGGTATAAATGGGATTTTGCATTAAAAGCTTTACTTGCTACAGGATTTGCTATTGGCATGGGTCTACTATTTGGCGCTGACATGGGTCAAATGGGTCTTGCTCTTTATGGTTACAGCTCCATTCTTACTGTTGGTGCTTTGGATACCTTCTGCAAGAGCAGAATCAACTCCGGAAGATACTGGTTCTTGTTCTTCCTTGGTTTGGTTATGACCAGCCTTATCAACTTCGGTGCACAAACCATCTTGGGTGCCTTCGGATTCCCAAGCTGCACAATCGCATTCGTACTAGCAGGTTGGTTCATCCTAATCGTAGAACGTGTTATGATTGAACAAGCTGAGAAAAAAGCTTTAAACAAAAACGCTTAATGTTTTGTTAACTTGAAAGTATTGATTAAAAAGCGAAATTAAATATTATGTTTTGATTTAGTATAAACAGTTCTGTTTATGTTAAAATTGAAACAACATGTAAAACGCTCCGGCAAGTATTCTACAACGGATTACTTGACCGGAGCGTTTTTATGTAGTCTTGTTTGAAACATTGTTTATCATAGTTGTTTGGAATAGCGTTTTATAAATTTGTGATAAGATGTTTGTATTGTTGGAGTTTTGTTGGATATCTTTGATTGCCTATGAAATTTTATTTATGCAAAGTGTTTGGTTGTGAGTATTCTGCATTTAAAAATTATACTGTTGTAGCATGTTTACAATAATGATTCATTCGTTTTTGGATGTCATGTATTAGAAAGACGTATTTTAAAGTTTTGTCATTACAGAATGTATTTGATATTTTTATACTGCTAAAACTTACAATTATTAAAAATGCATCACTTATAATGATGTGTATTCTATTTATTTTTGTTAAGTTACAAAGATATGGTAAAAGTTACAAAAATTTTGTTATTTACACAAAAAATTAAAATTTCTTTTATTAAGTGCGGTATCTATGCGGATTTTCATGTCATAATTATTTTTATCAACAAAAAATAATACATCTTTTTTCGACATAATCTGTGGTTTTATCGCAGAAGAAGACAATTTCTCTCCTAATATACAATGAGCGTTACACTACATAATGGGGTATTAACACGTATTATACCGTTAAAAGTAACAAAATATCGTATTTCACTTGAAATGGTGACAAAGCTGTGATAAACTGTAACTAATTTGTTACCAATGAATTTTAAAATGTAGGGAAGAGAGCATATGTTGAGTGAGTTTAGCAGAAAAAGGTTTAGAAAGTTACAATCTGTTTTTATCATTGTGATGGCGCTGTTGACTATTGGTATATGCGTATTATCTCAAGGGAATACTATTCATGCGCGAGAAACAAATGATGACGAGCAAACAACACAGCATGCAGCAGCAATGACCATTGAAAACAAATCTGAGGATCAAACATCTCCCACTGTACATATTCTTGCATTTGGTTTGGTAATTGTTGTTAGTGCTGCGACGGCAGGAATTTTGATTGCTGTACGTAAAAGAAATAAACGAAAAAAACAAATACATTTATAGAGGACACCATAAATAGTATATCCAAATTATTTTTGTTTTTATTGTCTCCCCATTTAAAAATTTGAAAATGATTGAGAAAAAATATACCAATCTGTTTCTGCGAAAACAGCAACTTGTTGATTAGGCAATAAAAGTTCTATTATTTACACCTCATTTATTTAATTACCAAAATAAAACCTTCTCTTTTGTGGCAGATTATATATAAGCCGCGCAAAAGGAGGTGAATCAATGGTAATATGAAAAATGTTTTTAGAGCTTTAAGCGGTGTTGCAGCCGCGTTTGTACTGGCATTTGGCATAACTGTTGGTATTGCCGAACAAACCCTTCCAGACAGCTTCAGAGTGGTAGAAGGGCAAGAATTAGATTTACAAACACT
>UQNI01000128.1 GCA_900542375.1 uncultured Oscillospiraceae bacterium
CGGCGTTATGTTAATGTTTTATTTCATACAATTTTATTTTGCAAAATAAAGAAGAACAATCCTTGTAAGATTGTTCTTCTCATTTTGTTTTAAAGAGGATTGATAAAATACAATATACTATTATATTTTTCAAGCATTCTTTTCATATCGTAATTCAGTTTGATTACAGTGATTCTTAATAAAAAAACACACTTGTATACTTTTTTATATTCTCGCTACACCTGTTTTTCTTGCCGCATCTGCAACAGCTTTTGCAACTGCAGGACCTACACGTTTATCAAATGCTTTTGGAATAAAATATTCAGGTGACAGTTCTTCTTCAGAAATGAGATTAGCCAATGCTTCCGCAGCAGCAATTTTCATTTCGTCATTAATATCTTTTGCGCGTACATCAAATGCTCCGCGGAAAATTCCGGGGAAAGCCAAAACATTATTAATTTGATTCGGAAAATCGCTTCTGCCTGTAGAAATAATTCTTGCTCCTGCTGCTTTTGCATCATCCGGATAAATTTCCGGTACCGGATTTGCGCAAGCAAAAATAATTGGATCATCGGTCATACTTTTTACCATTTCTGTTGTAACGGAACCTGGAGCTGAGACACCGATGAAAACATCTGCGCCAACCAGCATATCAGCAAGGCTTCCTGATTTTTTATCCAAGTTTGTAATTTTGCTCATTTCTTCTTTGACCGCATTCATCCCTTCTGTACGGCCTTCATAAATCGCACCTTTTCTGTCACATAAAGTAATATTTGGATATCCGGCTTTTAAAAGCAATTTAGAGATTGAAATAGCAGCGGCACCTGCACCATTGATAACAATACGAACATTTTCTTTTTGTTTTTTTACTAATTTCATAGCATTATTCAATCCTGCTAATGTAATTACCGCTGTTCCGTGCTGATCATCATGGAAAATAGGAATGTCGCATTTTTCTTTCAATTTTTTCTCAATTTCAAAACATCTTGGTGCCGCAATATCTTCCAGGTTTACGCCGCCGAAAGAGCCCGAAATTAAATAAATGGTATTAACAATTTCATCAACATCTTGACTTTTAATACAAAGAGGAAAAGCATCTACATCGCCAAATGCCTTAAACAATACGCATTTGCCTTCCATTACAGGCATACCTGCTTCAGGACCTATGTCACCAAGACCCAGTACGGCAGAACCGTCTGTTACAACCAGACACATATTCCAACGTCTGGTTAATTCATAAGATTGATTGATATCCTTCTGAATTTCCAGACAAGGTTGAGCAACTCCCGGTGTATACGCCAAAGAAAGATCATCTTGTGTTTCTACCGGCACATTTGTTACAACTTGAATTTTTCCCTTCCATTCTTTATGCAATCTTAAAGATTCTTTTGCATAATCCATGTGATTGACCTCCAATTAATTAATAGTTGCCTGAGAAGAATTTGCTGTCTTTTGGTAATTCGTATCCTTTAAAGTAAGAAGCAAAATCAAGTTTTAAATATTCACATAGATTTGCAAGTTCTACCATAGTATTATCATTTACAGGGATACCGTTTTCTCTTCTGTCTTTTTCAGCCAGAATTTCTTTCTCACCGTGTGTGTAAATTCTATCTTTACCATCCGCTTTTGGACTTTCACGCACTGCTTCTAAATAGTCTGAGAAGTGTTGTTTAATTTTTTCAGGGTCTCCGAATATTGCAGGGTCGATTGCCATAAAACCATGACAAATTCCTGTTTTATCAGAAAATGTGCAGCATTGATCGGAAGTAACGCCCAATGATAGAATGGAACTGAACAATTCACATATCATGCCGTAACCATAACCTTTATGGCTGCCGCTAACTTCTTCGCAGCCACCCAACGGCATAATGCCACCTCCGCCTTTGGAAACAATATTGGCAAGAACATCAGGTGCATCGTTGGAAGCATGACCATTCTTATCAAGAGCCCAACCATCCGGAAGCGGTGTGCCTGATTTATTGTACATTTCCAGTTTTCCTCTTGTTACTACTGTAGTGGAACAGTCAAAGAAAAACGGATAAGGTTCTGCAGGCATAGACACCGCAATTGGATTGGAACCCAGCATAGCTTGTTTTCCAAAAGTAGGAACCATAATTGCTTCTGAATTGGTACAAGACATGCCTAAAAGCCCTTGGTCGCATGCCATTTTTGTATAATATCCGGCAATACCAAAGTGGTTTGAATTCCTTACACTGACAATACCAATTCCTGTCTTCTTAGCCTTTTCAATCGCTTTATTCATCGCAAACAGACTGATAAGTTGTCCCATACCATTATGTCCATCTACTACAGCTGATACAGGTGTCTCAAACACAATTTCCGGCTGTTCTTTTGGATGAATGGTTCCTTTTTCAATTCCCTTATGATATCTCACCATTCTTTGCATACCATGGCTTTCAAATCCATATAAATCTGCGGTGAGCAATACATCTGTTATAATACCGCTTTCTTCTTTTGTAAAACCAAAAGATTCAAAAACATCCTGACAAAAGCGATTTAGCTCTTCGTAACTCCAATTAACATAACCCATAATAGTTCCTCCTGAAGGTTCATTTCAAACTGAATGAAATTAAAATTTCAAATATATACTAATAAAGTATATATTCAATATAACATTGTCACCCCATGAAATCAATAGTAATTATAAAAAAGATTTATATTTTACATATCATTCATATATGATTATCTTTTGAGAATCTTGTTTTATTATTCCAGCTATAGAATAATTAAAGTATAC
>UQNI01000129.1 GCA_900542375.1 uncultured Oscillospiraceae bacterium
GAAAACGACATCTACTGTCAAAAACGGGATAAGAATACCTAAAAATCCTCCAAGAAAGAATTTTCCATTGCTGATCGGGCGTGTGGAAAGGACTTTCCGGGTTTCGGCTTTTCTCTGTTTTCTTTGGATATCACAGACAATGAAAGCAACGATTAATGATTGGAACAGATTCAAAAAGTAGACACTACGTGAGGGGATGGAAGATGCCAGCGCAACATCTGACCATAAAACTTGATTGATATTCCACGGGATTAAAACCCCTAGAGTATATCCCAATATTCCGAGGATGAAGAGGTAAAATAACCAATTCCTTTTTACTAGCTTGCTCTCGTAAGCGATAGTGGTTTTTAGGGCTGTTGTTTCCATGATAGTTAGTTTGATTCCCGAATAATCACGATACGATTATTCGGGAATTTTATTTATTGGAATTATATTTCAATTCCTATCGATCTTTGAATGTTATTTGAGGACTAGCTTCTGATGGCTCGCCAAAGCCAACTTTATTGCAAGCTGCAACACGAAATTCGGCCGAACTTCCTTCCTGCATACATTCAATTTTACAACGAAGCAGATTTCCCTGAACTATCGTTTTTTTTTCCCAATGCCACCATCCTTCTCTAACTTCAACTAAATAGCCCGTGATTGGTGCTCCTCCATCAGATTTGGGTGCAGTCCAGGATAAATCACATCCAGTTTTCCAAAAATCAGTAATCAAAGGCATTCCCGGACGCCCAGGAGGGTCAAGAGGCGCCCTTGTACTAGCAAATACAATTGTCGAAATTGTCAGGCCTAAACAAATGAATAGAACTGACGTCAAAATGTTTTTCTTTAATGTTTTCATATTTCTTTTATTTGAAAGTTAAAGATTTGAATAATTTCTTTGCAAAGATGAGTAAATAGACATACATTTGCAAATATTTATCATAAATTTTTAACCATATTACATGATGAAAAAAGATCAATTTTTATTGCTTTTAATAGCTATTTCTTTCGTTGGTTGCAATAATGCGAGTAAAAAATCGACCTCCGCTTTTTCCAATATAGACGAGGATTTTCCTGTAACTGAACAATTGGAGTTTACCCCCTTTAATACGTATGATATTCTTGGTGATGGGTTATGCGTGATTGATGGCTCCATACTGTGGTATGTTGAAAACGGAAAGGATGATTTCGGGGCCTGCTATGATTTAAATACAGGGGAAAAATTATCAGTGATTGCATCAAAAGGAAGAGCGGCTAATGAATTAATTGAATTAGCCGGGTTTGCAATAATAAGAGATTCCGTTCTATTGTATGAAAATCAAAATACGATAAAAACTTTTGCTAAAAAGGATATTGTGGGTAATATGCCGCTGGGAGACAGAAAAGCTTCCGTGATAACTACCCCGGATCATATTCTTGTAAATCAAATGACGAAGTTGCCCAACGGTTCGGTCTTGGCGACGATACGTCCCGTTGCCTTCGAATTCGAGAAAGAAAAAATGAACGAGATTAATAAAAGTTCGGTTGTCGTATTTAACGATAATGATGTGACCCCTTACGAGACAATAAAGTATGATAGTTTTGATGTCGGGAAGGCAACGGATAGGCAAATTAATGAAAATGATTTGATAAAGTGGAGCTATGCCCAAGGAATGATAGAAATAAAAGACAATGATATGGCTGTTTTCTCCGTGCATAATCAATTTATGTTGTATACGTTTGATATTAACACGGGAAATGTGGTGAACGAGAAAAGATACACGAAGATGCAGCGTGATGGGATGGAAATGTCTCTTACCTCAACAAATGATATGAGCCAGAGTATTCGTTTTATGAAAGTGAATGATAAATATATTTTATGTTTGGTTCGTGGCTATTTGAGCGAAAAGGATAAAGATTTAAAACGACCCAAAGAGGCTATATTCGTGTTCGACTGGGATTTAAAGCCGGTAAAAAAGTTTGATTTGCCTAATCCGGAGGGAATGGTAGGCTATTATTGCATATCAAATGATTGTAACTCGGTGTATTTCTGCGAGTATGGGGAGGAAGGGCTCACCTTGCATAAAGCAGATTTAAATATTTAAGCGGAGACACGTTGTGAATTAATTGCCTCTATTTTCGTGAAATTACTTTTTACAAGTATTACGAGTCAATTTGTAGGGGTACAGCATGGGAAGTTCCAGCCTGAGAAGATTGTCTATATTTATCTTTGGGGTAGACTAAAAGCCTGTCTCAGGTTAGGCTTTCGGTTTTCCGAGAGAAATTGAAAAATTTGAATTATTAAAAAAGTGGTTATTCCATTCAGGAAATAACCACTTTTTATTGTTTAAAGGCATTAACTATTGCCAGTCTGCGCCATTTTTGAAGCGAATATCGACGATCCCACCGAAATCGGTTTCCGAAGAATACATTCTTCTGGGATGTTCTTTGGTATAACCTGCATTGGTCATTTCCATGATATGGAATTCTCCGTTTTCAAGTCCGATACCGGCTATCCATGCATTATAGGCTTCTGTATCAATAGATGTAATTGTAGCATCAAAAGAATCATATAATATGATGTTTCCGGACTTACGTTCTAATAAATAGAGTTCATTATCTTTTGTGATTAGAACATAGTCTAAAAGTTGTTTACCATTGGTAGAGCCGGATGCATTTTCCGTGTTTGCAAAACCGACATTAAAAAGGTTTTTACTA
>UQNI01000130.1 GCA_900542375.1 uncultured Oscillospiraceae bacterium
TTTCTTTTTCTCTAATTCGCAAACTGGCTATTGTAAAGATTTGCATAAAAACCATTTTTCTTTAACAGATTCTCATGATTTCCCTGCTCAATAATATGTCCATCCTGCATAACGAGAATCACGTCGGCATTCTGAATGGTAGAGAGACGATGGGCTACAATAAAGCTGGTACGTCCTTCCATCATTTTTGCAAAAGCATTTTGAATCTTTGGATCAGGTGCTTAAGGGAAAGGTTCCGTCAGTTGACTGCAATGATTCAAAGGGGAAGAATTATAGCCCTGCCGCAACATACGATTCGCTTGGCAATTCTGAGGACAAGAAGGCTGACTGTTATCTGGCTACAGACTGTATAGGAACAGAAAAGCTGGTATCCGGCGAGTACAATTCCGATGTATTTGTATTTGGAAATTCGGATATCAGAAAGCTATTGGCTGATATACAGATAGAAGAGCAGAATCACGCTGAGATGCTATGGAAGTACAAGACGGCAAATGGTATGGCATAGATAAAATATAAAACCATAAAATTTAGTACAAAGTGTAAAACAGGACTGCCTGAATATCGACAGTCCTGTTTTTTAGATTTAGTTGCCTGTTGGAATAAAAGGTCTGATGGCACCGGCAAGCTGTGAAACCGGCATACTCTGAAGCCATACACGGCCAGGTCCTGTGACAACGGTGTTGAATAATCCCTCACCACCGAATACGGCATTTTTGATACCAGGGACAGTCTGAATCTCGAGCTGGCAGCTTCCTGTCATGGCTGCTAAATAACCGGTATCAATCACCAGCTGCTGGCCTGGTGCAAGCTCATATTCCTTTATATAGCCGTCAAACTCTAAAAATACTAATCCGTTTCCGGACAGGCGCTGCATGATAAAGCCCTCACCGCCGAAGAAACCGGCTCCTATTCTTTTCTGGAAAAACACGGACAGCTCAACACCGGAGGTTGAAGCAAGAAATGCAGATTTCTGAGCAATTATTTCCTGCCCCGGAGCAATCTGGAATGGTCTGATGCATCCTGGAAAGCATGATGCAAATGCAATCATTCCAGGACCACCCATAGAGGTGTAGCGATTTTGGAACATGCTTTCACCTGAAAAAGCGCGGCCAAACATTTTGCCGATGCCTCCATTTGATGTGGTCTCCATCTTCATGTTTGGAGTCATCCATGACATGGCACCTTTTTCGGTAATCATAGTCTCGTTTGCCTCAAGGTTGCAGATTACAACCGGTAATGGCTCTCCCTCAATATTGTAGTTCATAAATATCCTCCTTTACTCAAAAAAATGGTTTGTAAAAATTTTATATTTATAATTCTAACACAGTAATATGTCACTTGACAATATAATTCATAAATGTACACGAAAGCTTATAAATGAATACAAATTGCCTAATAAATACATTTTAGGGATTGCGGTGTTCATATGATTTTGACTGAAACTATGTGGGCAAAGTCACAGACAGACTTGTTTATTTTATAAATGTGGTTTAGAATAATATTATTATTGTTGGATAAAAATGGTAGTAAAACTATATGTCATATAAATTGTAACAAAATAATTATATCCAATTTATAACATGTAAATAACATATTTAAGGAGACAACATAATAATGAGATTTGTAATACAGCGTGTAAACCGTGCAAAGTGCACTATAGATGGAAATATAACCGGCAGCATAGAAAAGGGACTGTGCGTTTTGATAGGCATAGCAGAGACAGACACTAAAGAGATTGCTGATAAAATGATCAAAAAGCTTATAAACATGAGAATTTTTGCCGATGAGAATGACAAGACAAATCTTTCGATAAATGATGTAGACGGAAAGCTTTTGCTCATATCGCAGTTTACGCTTTATGCAAATTGTAAGAAAGGCAATCGTCCTTCATTTGTGGAGGCAGGAAGTCCTGATATGGCAAACGAGCTTTATGAATACTGCATCAGCGAGTGTGATAAGGCAGTTCCCGGAGTACAAAGAGGGGTGTTTGGAGCCGACATGAAGATAGAGCTTGAGAATGACGGGCCATTTACGATTGTACTGGATTCGGACAAGCTGTAAAAGCTATAACTATGAAAGGATTGTTTATGGAAAAATCATTATTATCTCGATGAAACCGGATATTGAGACCATATTTATGAACGCAAGTAAAACAATGATGGAGAATCTCGGATGTATGAGAAAAAGCGCTCTATGAAGCATCGGAAGGCTTAGAGCATTTTACCCAATCATCAATATTGCCGTTTTGAATAGCAGAAAACAGTCTCTTCTTGACACCCGGATTTTCCAAATTGAGCTGTCTGACAAGCTGCTTTACATATTCCCGTCTAGTGTGGCCGTCGTAAGGGCATGGATTCTTGCACACCGGCAGATTATATTTATTTTTAAAGCCCTTCACATCTGACTCGCCGACATACATAAGCGGACGGATGATGGCAAGCCCACTGCCGTCCAGCTGTGTAACAGGCGCGAAAGAATAAAACTGTCCCTCATATAGCAGGGAAAGCAACATAGTCTCTATAATATCATCCATATGGTGTGCATATGCGATTTTGTTGCAGCCGACAGACAGCGCAAAATCATTCAAAGCTCCCTTTCTAAGCTTTGCGCACCATGAGCAGG
>UQNI01000131.1 GCA_900542375.1 uncultured Oscillospiraceae bacterium
AACGTGCCAAGTTTTCTTTGAACGCATCAGCAACAGACTTTCCTTCCAAACATTCCGGAATCAAGGCTCTGTAATATTCTTTTGGGTTTGGTGCAGTAATCACAGCCTGTGCCGTTTGTGTTACACCATTGGTATTGAGGAACTTACGGCTTAAATCTACAATGGTATTGCCGCGCCAGAACATCTTAAGTCTTGGTTCTGCTGTAACGGTTGCAACTACCTGTGCGTTTAGATTTTCTTCTTTTGCAGCCTGCATAAATGCGTCTACATCTTTTGAATCAAGTACCACTGCCATACGTTCCTGCGATTCGGAGATAGCCAGTTCCGTACCATCCAAACCTTCATATTTCTTCGGAACGCTATCCAAATTAATGCGCAAACCGTCTGCCAATTCACCAATTGCAACGCAAACGCCGCCTGCTCCAAAATCATTGCAGCGTTTGATTAACTTTGAAACAGCACCGTTACGGAACAAACGCTGAATTTTACGCTCTGTTGGGGGATTACCCTTTTGCACTTCAGCGCCGCAAACTTCAATGGAATCGGTTGTATGGGCTTTGGAAGAGCCGGTTGCACCGCCGCAGCCGTCACGACCGGTTGCTCCACCCAATAATACAATCACATCTCCGTCTTCCGGAGTACCGCGCATTACATTTTCTTTTGGAGAAGCACCGATGACTGCGCCGATTTCCATACGCTTTGCCATATAGCCCTCGTCATACAATTCTGTAACTTGTCCGGTTGCCAAACCAATTTGGTTACCGTAAGAGCTGTAACCTGCCGCTGCCGTTGTTGTAATCATACGGCTTGGCAGCTTTCCGATTAAAGTATCTTCAAACGGTGTTCTTGGGTCACCGGAACCAGTCACACGCATTGCCTGATAAACATAAGCTCTACCTGAAAGAGGATCACGAATTGCGCCGCCAAGACAAGTTGCAGCGCCACCAAACGGTTCAATTTCTGTTGGATGGTTATGGGTTTCATTTTTAAATTGTACCAGCCATTGTTCTGTTTTCCCGTCAATTTCAACAGGCACTTCAATGGAACATGCATTGATTTCCTCACTGACATCAAGGTCATCCAATTTACCTTGTTTGCGCATCAATTTTGCGCCTATAACCGCCATGTCCATCAAAGAAACAGGACGGTCTGTTTCGCCGTATACGGTATTACGGGTATCATAATATGCTTTTAAAGCCTGCTCAATGGCATGGCTGATTTGACCTTTTTGAATTTCAATGGATTCTAAGGAAGTAAAAAAGGTAGTATGACGGCAATGGTCGGACCAATAAGTATCAATTACTCTTAATTCTGTTACGTATGGATCTCTTTTTTCTTCATCTCTGAAATAATCACGACAGAATTTTAAGTCCGCCATCGTCATGGCAAATCCCATACCGTGGTAATACTTCTCCAGCGTAGTATCATCCCAAGAAATCATACCTTTTACCTGCTCAACATCTTCAGGTACTTCTACTTCCATATCCAAAGAAGCAGGTTTTTCCAAAGAAGCCAGACGAGATTCTACAGGATTAATCAAATAATTTTTGATTTTATCCATATCTGCTTCCGATACAGCCCCTTTGATTGCAATGACACGTGCGGTAGCCACCTTTGGACGCTCTCCGTGGGTCAGTAATTGTACGCATTGCGCTGCGGAATCTGCACGCTGGTCATACTGACCGGGTAAATATTCCATTGCAAACACATGGTAGTCATCAGAAAATTGCAAATCTTCGCCATATAAATGGTCTACATTCGGTTCAGAAAAAATCATGCGGTTCGCATCTTCTTGTTCTTTTTGAGACAAACCTTCTACATCATAACGATGTAATAGGCGTAACTCCTCTATTCCTCTAATTCCCAGATTTTCTGTTAAATCTGTTTGAATATGTTTTGCCTCCACATCGAATCCCGGTTTTTTTTCAACAAATATTCTGGTAACTGACATAGTTCCTCCCATTCTGTCTTGCCTTTGGTGATTAGCAAGTCATGTCCTTTTTAAGTCCATATTCTTTCCTGTATTGTACATAACCAACGAATGCAAGCCGTTGGTGTTACTTTATCATATTTTCCTTATATGATAACATTATAACATAAAAGAAATTGTGTAGCAATTTCTAACAAATAGAACGTTAAAACATTCTAACAGTAATTAAAACGATAGAATTTGGCCGTTGATACGTTGTCATAAATATAAAAGTGACAGTATCATTTTCAGTAGTCATCATAAAAATATAATTGCAAAAATATGAAAAATAAATTCATTATTTATAACTA
>UQNI01000132.1 GCA_900542375.1 uncultured Oscillospiraceae bacterium
GCCAGCGGCTCCCGTACTGCCACAGCAGGCTGGTATAATACCGCTGCATTTGAAGAGTTTGCCGCAAAAGACGGCTACTATGCAAAAACCATTAACGGGGATGCCTTTTCTGCCGAAATCAAAAAACAGACCATTGATTTGATTAAGCAAGAGCTTGGACAAATTGATTGTGTAGTATACAGTCTTGCTGCACCAAAACGTACAACGTCAGACGGAACCACCTATACTTCTGTTCTGAAATGCACAGGTGAAGATTTTGTTAACACCACTGTAGATTTAAAAACAAAAGAAATTGTTGAAGTTACAGTTCCAAAAGCAACGGAGCAAGAAATTCACGACACCATTAAGGTAATGGGCGGTGAAGATTGGAAAGACTGGATGACTGCTTTAAACGAAGCCGGAGTATTGGCGGAGAATACTGTAACGGTTGCTTACTCTTACATCGGTCCTAAACTTACTTATCCAATGTACCATAAAGGTACGCTTGGAGCTGCAAAAGCGCATCTATTAAAAACCGCACAAGAAATGACAAAAGAATTTTCCAATGTAAACGCATATGTTTCTGTTAACAAAGCTTTGGTCACTCAAGCCAGTGCAGCAATTCCCGTGGTACCGCTTTACATTGCTTTGTTATACCGCATTATGGAGAAAAAACAGATACACGAAAATGCAATTGAACAGATTGCACGTATGTATCAAGAAAAATTATTTGTTGATACACCTGTATTGGACCAAACAGGCCAAATAAGAATGGATGATTGGGAACTTCGGGAAGATGTGCAATCTGAAATTGAAGCATTCTGGGAAAAACTATACGCTCATGAAATTACTGACTTCTCTTACATTGACGAATACTGGGTTGCATTCAGACAATTGTTTGGATTCGATTTACCAAATATAGATTACAGTAAAGATGTTAATCCGAATGTTGCAATTCCTTCCATAAAAGATTAAACAAAAGGCTGTCCTGTTCTGAGACAGCCTTTCCTTTTCCAATCTGAAACAAAAGGAGTTGTTATCATGAATTCATCACTTTCTAATATCGTTACTCCCTTGCTGAACTGGTACCATACATATGCGCGTACCCTTCCTTGGCGGCAGTCACCCAGTGCATATCATATTTGGGTATCAGAGATTATGTTGCAACAAACCCGCGTGGAAGCAGTAAAAGCATACTATAATCGCTTTACCGCAGAACTTCCAACCATTGCGGATTTAGCTGCATGTCAAGAAGAAAAACTGCTAAAACTTTGGGAAGGTCTTGGATATTATAACCGTGTACGAAACATGCAGAAAGCTGCAATACAAGTGATGACACAATATCACGGAGAGATGCCCCATTCGTATGAGGAATTGCTGAAATTACCCGGAATCGGTTCCTATACAGCAGGTGCTGTGGCCTCCATTGCTTATGGAATTCCCGTTCCTGCTGTAGATGGAAATGTATTAAGAGTTATCACCCGCATGACTGCAAACTATGGAGATATTACAAAACAAAATACCAAAGACGAAATTACAAAACAATTGCAGGCTATTATGCCCAAACAACATGCGGGGGATTTTAATCAAGCATTGATGGAACTGGGCGCTACCGTTTGTATTCCAAACGGAGAACCTCAATGTTTTGTGTGTCCCGTACAGACATATTGTAAAGCTTTTCAAGATGGTCTCACGACGGAACTTCCCATCAAATCAAAAAAGAAACCAAGACGTATAGAAAATAAAACTGTATTGCTTTTGATTTCGGAGTCTGCTGTTGCCTTGCAAAAACGGGATTCTAAGCAAGTTTTGGCAGGATTATGGCAATTTCCTAACGTAGAAGGCCACCTTTCTCCCCACGCGGTACAAACACAAATAGACCAGTGGCATATACCTGCAAAACAGATATTGGAAAGCAAACAATCCAAGCATATTTTTACGCACATCGAATGGCATATGAACAGCTATCTTATTTTTTGTGAAGCACAGGCCATTGACCTTTGCGACCAATTTGAGTGGATGGAAAAACAAGATTTGGAACAAATTGCAATTCCAACCGCATTCCAACCATTTGTATCTGTCATAAAATCATACTTAGAAAAGAAATAAAAAGGAACCGGATATATATCCGGTTCCTTTT
>UQNI01000133.1 GCA_900542375.1 uncultured Oscillospiraceae bacterium
CCAATTGACGGAATTCCTGCTCAATTGCCTGCGGTTCACGGCTGCGTTCTCGGCCGCGAACATATGGAACAATACAGTAGGTACAGAAGTTATTACAGCCATACATAATCGTAAGCCAAGCACCCACTTGTGTGCTGTCACGCTCTACCGGCAATCCTTCTACGATTTGTTTGTCTTCATTTTCGTGTCCATTTTCAAAGATTCGTTTTCCGTTGGTCAAAAGTGCATATAATAGCTGCGGCAAGTAATGAATGACGTGAGTGCCAAACACAAGATCCAAATACGGATAGCTTTTTTTAATACGCTCTACAACATGGTCTTGTTCTGCCATACAGCCGCATAAAGCTGTAACCAAAGAAGGTTTTCGTTTCTTCTTATGTTTTAATTCACCAACTTTACCAAATACTTTGGATTCAGCATTTTCACGAACGGCACATGTGTTATATAAAATAAAGTCAGCTTCATCGGGATTTTCTGTAAAAGCAAATCCCATTTCTGCCAGTTGACCTTTGATTTTCTCACCGTCTGCCACATTTTGCTGGCAACCGTATGTTTGGACATATGCAAGCGGTACAGCACCTGTGGCGCGCATTTCCATAATTTGTGCAACTGCATTCATACAATGCGCCCTGTCTTGTAAAAAAATCTCATTATTGTTCTGCTTCTGCGGAACCAAACATATACACCTCCATATCGTGATATTTATCTTATAATAATACCAGATCTAGCGTTTTTCTTCAAGATATTTTATAAATCCAATCATTGAAAAATAAAACAAAAACAGGCGGTCAGACGCCTGTTTTTATAACACTTATTACACAAAACGGTAAAATTTAGGAAAATAGCGCCAAGTTGTAATCTTTACCTTTAAGGTGTGCGGTGTATACGGTCCTATGATTAGCAAACGGTCATATCCTTTTTTATGCATATAAGAACGTATAGCACGAGATTTCACCTTTTGCTTTAGCAGCCCTTCTACAATTTGCATAATGGTTTCCGGAACTTTTTGCTGTATAAATAATTTTATCATTTTTTCATGATGATTATATTGTTTTTGTAAAAATACAAGTGTGCGTAATAAACATTCCACTTCTTCAAAGGGGGCAAAAATATCCTGAGATGTATGGTTCTGATTCAGCAAAACAGATTTTTCATCATCTACCTGCATAACAACAGCTACTTGTGCCAAATGATTGGCTGCAAGGAAACATTTATACACAAAATCTTCACCATAACGGTATGTACTATTTTCGTTAAACCAGATTTTATGATTTTGCAAAAACCGGTTGGATATCACGACTGCACCGGCATCAGGTATGATACTGTGGGTAATCATACATTCTATATAATCTACGCCTGTTAATTGCTTAATAACCGAACTGGTACTGCGCAAATCTGCAAATTTTAATTGTTCCTGGCGTTTACATCCAAACAAAAACTCTGCATTTGTTTCCTTTGCCTTTTTTAGAAATTCTTCCAAATATGACTGGTATATACGCTGAGGAAACACAAAGGTAATGTAAGTACCATTGGCATATTGAATACCCGCATTTAATGTTTGGCTGATATTTCCACCGCTTTCCTGCATGACATAACCATTTAATTGATTCTGCCGCAAAAAACGCAATGCCATTTGCATTGTTTTGTCCTTCGAGCCTCTGTCAATAATTAAAAATTCCACTGAAAAACCTTTCGTGTCCTCTTTTAATGTATTAAGCACATCACAAATTCTATTTTCAATGTTCATCACAGGAATAATTACAGAAAGCTCCGGTTCTTGCATTTTGATTCCTCACTTATCACATTACATTTCATACTCTTTATTCAAGTATACCACAACTTGTGATTCAAGAAAAATGTTGTGTTAAAATTTCGCAAAATATTTACAAATTTAATGGTTTTGTATGTTCAAAAAGATATTTTGTTGACAAGTTACGTTGATTACCACAAAATATATGTGATAACAGTTATACAATCACCGTATATTGATATATTTCATATATGCCCTTATTGGCACCAATTAAACCATCCGCATTGATAAATCGGCAGGTAATTGGGTCATAATACCTGGTTTTTAAGTAATACAAT
>UQNI01000134.1 GCA_900542375.1 uncultured Oscillospiraceae bacterium
GGCTGTTGGCAAGAACGTTGTAACATTTTTTAGTTAGAAATTGCTTTGCAATTTCTCTTATGTTATAATATCTACACTATTTATTTGATGCAGTTCCATTTTATTATAAGTACAGAGGAGACGGGTATATATGTCCGCAGTATCACAGGCAAAGCGCATTGTAGTTAAGGTAGGTACCTCTACCTTAACTTATGAAAACGGAAAACTAAATTTAAGAAGAACAGAAGAACTCTGCAAAGTGTTAAGTGATTTGCATAATTCCGGTCTTGAAGTAGTACTTGTATCATCCGGCGCGGTTGGCGTAGGTATGGGCAAACTCGGCATCAAAGAGCGCCCCACAGAAACAGAAAAAAAACAAGCGATTGCAGCTGTTGGGCAATGTGAACTGATGTTTATGTACGATAAGCTTTTTGGAGAATATAATTGTATGGTTGCCCAGGTTTTGCTTACAGCAGACGTAACAGCCAGTGAGAACAGCAAGCGTAATGTAGAAAACACCTTCAGAGAACTGCTGAATATGGATATTATTCCGGTTGTAAATGAAAACGACACAGTTAGCATTGACGAGCTGGATGGCCCTCATTTTGGAGATAATGATACGTTATCCGCAGTCGTTGCCAAGTTGGTTGGAGCAGATTTGTTAATTATTTTAACTGATATTGACGGACTTTACGATACAGACCCGAGAGAAAATCCGAATGCCAAGCATATTCCTTATGTTACACATATTACAGACGAAATTAAGGCGTTGGCAGGCGATGCGGGTACAAACAGAGGAACAGGCGGTATGGTGACCAAAATACGCGCCGCACAAATTGCAAATGAAGCGGGTATCTCCTGTTGTGTGATGAGTGGTACGCATCCCAAAAATTTATATCAATTGCTGGACGGCGTCCAAATAGGAACTACATTTGCCGCATTATAAGTGCATCGATATTGAAAGGAGGAATAGATATGACCGAATTGGAACAAATGGGAAAACGTGCAAAAGAGGCAGCACGTGAACTTGCTTTCGCAGGTGATAAAAAAAATCAGGGACTTGCTGCAATTGCAAAAGCTTTGAGAGAACATAAAGATAACATTATAGAGGCCAATGCTTTGGATATTGAAGCAGCCAAACAAAACGGGATGTCTGAGTCATTGCTGGATCGCCTTACATTAACAAGTGAACGTATTGAAGGTATGGCAAAAGGTGTGGAGGAAGTTTTAGCGCTGAAAGACCCAATCGGTACCGTATTGGACGGAATGGTGCAAAGCAACGGTCTTAAGATTGAAAAAGTACGTGTACCTCTGGGTGTCATCGGCATGATTTATGAAGCCAGACCAAATGTGACTTCCGATGCAGCGGCGCTTTGTTTAAAATCGGGTAATGCGGTCATTTTACGAGGAGGAAAAGAAGCATTCCACTCCAACCAATGTATTACCAACATTATGCAAGCTGCATTAGAGCAAGTCGGTTTGTCAGGAAATTGTGTCCAGCTTGTGCAGAATACCAGTAGAGAATCCGCAAATGAAATGATGCGTTTAACGGAATACTTGGACGTATTGATTCCAAGAGGCGGTGCAGGCTTAATCAAAGCGGTGGTGGAGAATGCAAAGGTTCCTGTAATTGAAACAGGTTCCGGCAACTGCCATGTATATGTAGATGAATCTGCAGATGTTGCTATGGCGGCTGATATTATTTTTAATGCGAAAACGTCCCGTCCTTCTGTTTGTAATGCCATTGAAACAGTATTGGTACACAAAACTATCGCCGAAAAAGCTCTCCCTGTCATTGAGAAAAGGTTGAAAGAAAAACAAGTGGAAATCAGGGGATGTCAAACAGTTTGCAGAATATTGCCCGATGCAGTACCTGCAACGGAACAAGATTGGGCGACAGAATATTTGGGTTATACTTTGGCAATTCGCGTTGTAGACGACATTCATCAAGCCATTGACCATATTATGACGTATACCACAGGTCATAGTGAATGTATTGTAACAGAAAGTTATACCAATGCAATGTTATTCACATCTCAAATAGATGCAGCAGCTGTTTATGTGAATGCGTCCACCAGATTTACAGACGGCGGTATGTTTGGACT